>QBMS01000147.1 GCA_003249095.1 Snowella sp. | reverse complement strand
GTATTATACGTTTCTGAATATAGTGACTCACATTTTTGACAGATAAATATTTTTCTCTCTCCATTATTTTTCGTTTTGTAATGAGAATGAATTTTCACTTCCTCGCTGTGACAATGAGGACAGTCTCGTTTAAATAATTCTTTTTCTTTCCCATTGCAAAATATAGAATCATTAAACTCTTGGATTGGCTTTATCTTTTGGATTGACATACTCTCTCTCCTTTTTTTACCGATTTATTTATAGTATTATTACCCTTAACACCCCTGTAAAGTTATAACCATTACTTCCAAGCTTATATTTGCTTCTTTGTTTCTCTAATCCTTTGCCCAGTAATCCTTTCTGCCTTTAATCAGGCTGAACCATTGCCGAAAATTAGAAATTCAAAAAATTTCCATAACCCGCGCGATCGCCAATCATGGAAATTGTAAAACATCTTACTCGTATAAAGTATAGATACCAACCATTATTAACGAGGGTCTGGGATCTAATTTTATTTAGACAGATCGACTTTGCGTTTGCGCTTAGTCCAAACTCCAAAACCAAATAGGGTGGTAGCACCAATCACACTCAGAGCATCGGTTTCCCAAGGAACAGCCGTGACAGAACTACCGGAATTATTAATTACGATGGAGGCAAAACCACCACCACCATCAGCCGCCATAATTGAAGGTGTTAATGGATTAGTCCCCCGAACCAGTGTCGTATTTTGTCCTGCAACACCTGTTAGTGCGTCAGTAAAACTTAAGTGGATATATTGATAATTGCCGGTACCAATATTGGATCCATTAAGTGCCACCTGAAGTCCAGTAGAATCGCTTGAGAGAATAAAACTCGAATTTGTATCATAGGTTGTATTAAATTGTCCGAGTCCCAAAGTCGTACCACTAACAGTGAAATCCCAGTCAGTATAAGTAGTCGGAGTGTAGTCGAAGAAACCAGAGAGAGTTCCCCCACCCGCTAGATTAGCAGAAACATTATAGACAATAGCTTGAGCAGGGGAAACAAAACCTCCTCCGACCACACCGAGTGTTGCGACAGCACCCAAAAGTGCCATTTTAGTTTTAATCATGAGTTTTGTTCCTAGAAAAATTGAGAGAAGATTGCTG
The DNA here is from genome assembly GCA_003249095.1 of Snowella sp. Lineage (GTDB taxonomy): Bacteria > Cyanobacteriota > Cyanobacteriia > Cyanobacteriales > Microcystaceae > Snowella. Next base: position 7,959 of record QBMS01000147.1, on the reverse strand, counting down.
CACTTGTCATACCTAAGATAGATGTGCAGTTATCGGGACGAATTCTTTTCGCATAGGTTCCTTTTTTACAGTAGTTTCATACGTTCATATTTAGGGCTTTCATAACATTTAGTTTTTGCCAAGTCGATAACTTTCAATCCTAGACTGAGCAAAGTTTTGAGCAGATATTTTAAGCAATCAAAGGTGTGGAAGGAACTGAATTATCTTATCTTCTGCTGTCTAATTTTCGTTTTACATCATAAAACAACTTTTTTAATCGTAAATCTAAAGAAAATCCCCGTTTTGCTCGAATAATTGCCGTTCCTGCTACACGATCATGAAAAGCTTGATTAAAGCCCTCATCTCCGATCGCGAGACCACAGTTAAAGATTAAAGGAGCAATTAACAGAATCATCGAAATTGCATTCATAAAATTGATATTCAAACCCCACATCGCCAACAGTGAAGCCGCCCCTAAAATTCCTTCTCGCTTGGATAGTTCTATAATGCCAGGCACCCGCCTCAAACGTAGATCAATTACCTTCATGTCAAAAGCCCAACTACCCAAACTTTGTCCCTGATTTTTTTCGACCAGCACAACCCGCAGTCCAAACCAACAAATCGAGAAAATAATTGCCTGCCAAAAACCTGCGCTAAAGGAACTTAAAATCCAAATCACCACAAAATCTAATAAAAATGCGTAGGCCCGTCGATCTAACGGGACTTTGGGAAAACGTCTTTCGGGAGATGGCTCAGAATACATTGGGGAATGGGTTGGATTGTTCTTGAATTTTCTAATTCTGTCAATTTCGTGGTAAAAAGTCAGTGCCGTTATTCTATCAAATGTTTTGATTAGTTTCAGATTGGAGGTCTGAATTAATATCTTCCTCTTCTGATTGAATACTGCTGAAAGTAAAGGCACTTAATTTTTGTAAAATAACATCGGGTTGTAGCGGTTTTATCAAAAAATCATCAATTCCGCTTTTTCTAAAAGTTTCCCATTGAATCGAAGAAATTCCTTCACTCAGTAAAACAACCTTTAGAGATTTGATTTTACGAGAATTTTTCAAGGTTCTACCAAGATAACGAAAATCATCAAAATCTTGATCCACTAAAACAATGCCTGGTTGCAAAAGCTCAATTTGTTTAATAGCCGTTGAACTATCAATTAACCAAATAACCTGATATCCTGCCGCCGTTAATAATTCACAAATTAGGGTAGCAATTTCTTCATTTCGTTCTAAGACCACAATCCCCGCATTTAATAGGAGTTGTGATTCTTGGGAAATAGAAGAGGGGGTATTTTTTTGTTGATCAGGGTTTTGAATAGGAATAAAAATCGTAAACGCAGAGCCTTTTCCTTTGATGGATTCAACTTGAATTCTACCACTATGTAATTCGACTAATTGTTTAGTTAAAGCTAATCCTAAACCACTTCCTTCGTAGGTGCGTTGGCGAGTATTTTCTACCTGTTTAAAAGCTTCAAAAAGAAAAGGAAACTGATCCTTAGCGATACCAACACCTGTATCTTCTACTTGAAAAACAATTTGATTATCTTCTTCCCAAATTCGGAGGATAACAGTTCCTTTTTCTGGGGTAAACTTAATCCCGTTACCTAATAAATGAAATAAAATTTGCTGGATGCGATCGCGGTCGGCATAGAGTTTATTTTTATTTGAATTGATCTGAAAATCAAGCTTTAAATTAACGTCTTTTTTTTGGGCGATCGGCTCCAATTCCCGTAGAACATTTTGAGCAAGATTGAGAACCGAAAAAACTTGAAAATTTAAGGCCGATTTCCCAGATTCTAATTGGGATAGTTCAATAATGCCATTAATGAGTTCCATTAATTTCTTGCCACTATCTTGAATCATTTTCAAGTAGAGTTGTTGTTTTTCAATCGGCAAAGACTTTTCCTGCTTAAACCAATGCAAAAGAGTCCCTGATAGACCAATAACACAGGTAAGAGGAGTGCGGAGTTCGTGGCTAATATTGTCGATAAATTCACTTCTTAAACGGCTAGCAGATTGGGAGGCAAGCAAGGTATCGCCTAATTCTTGGGTACGTTCAATGACTCTTTTTTCAAAAGTATCTTTTTGGTGTTGGACTTCAGCATAGAGTTGGGCTTGGTAAATTGCAACCGCTAAATGTTCTCCAATTTGTCTTAAAAAATTGACTTCATTTTCTTGCCACTGACGCGGACGAAAACATTGATGGGCAATTAATAATCCCCAAACTTTACCCTGAACTAAAATTGGTGCAATTAATTTTGCCGCAATTTGATATTTCTGTAAAAAGTTGATTAAACAATAGGACGAAGAATAGGCTTTTTCGACTTCATTAATGGCAATGACTTGACCATTCAAATATTTTTCTAGATATTGAGGAATATCCGTAAAACAATCATTTTCAGTGGTTAACTCTAGTACAGTAGGAATATTATCAGAAATCCTAGATTCATAGGTGATTTGACCGTAATTATTTCTTCCTTTGGGGGGATTAATAGTAACAAAAGATGTATCGATAAATTGATAAATAACTAATCGGTCAACCTGCAAAAACTGTCTAACTTCGGTGACGGTCGTTTCTAAAATAATGGGTAATTCGAGACTCTGCCGAATTTGGGCAATGACCTGACTCAGCAAGCGTTCTTGGCAGATTTGTTGTTGGAGGGCTGCTTCAAGGGGTATGGTAGAGGGAGTTAGAGTCATTAGCTTGGTAAGACGAAAAAAATACGAGTACTCTCCTCTCTATGATGAACAATCTTTGCCCGTTTTTGATAAATCCTAATCATTTCTAAAGAAAAGGAGTTTCGATGCATCGATTGGCAGCAACTCCAGGCGGCTGGACACCCGACAGTGATGGGGTGATTTTGATACAACAAAGTTTGGGCGCGATCGCTGTTTTGACCGCAGCCGATACGGATATCCAATGTTTAGCGGCGGCAGTGGCCCATCTTCCCGACAATTTCCCCTCAGTTCGTGCTGTTCACCTATTGAATTTACAGCAACCTCTGACAATTGACGATTATGCCGAGAAGGTATTGTCCCAGGCAAAGGTGATTATTTTGCGATTGCTGGGTGGTCGTGCCTATTGGTCGTATGGATTAGAAATTCTCAAAGAATTAGCCGAAAACCAATCAATAACTCTGTTTGTTTTGCCAGGAGATGATCGCCCAGATCCTGAACTAATGAGTCATTCTAACGTTGCACTTTCTACGGTGCATCAAGTTTGGCAATATTTCACCGAAGGCGGCGTTGGGAATTGGATTAATGGTTTGCAGTATATTACTAATTCTTGTCTGAAAACTGATTATCAACTTTTGCCTCCTCAAACTGTTCCTAAAATTGGAGTTTATTCATCTTTAAATTCTCAAAAACTGACTGATTTAACCTCATTACTTGCTGGAGATCTAACTCATGTTGAAGAAGTTGAATCCCCCCAAGCCCCCCTTGGAAAGGGGAAAATATTTTCTAAAATTGGTATTTTATTCTATCGCTCCCATTATTTAGCAGGAAATACTTTACCGATTGATGCTCTTTGTCAAGCTTTGACGACCAGAAATTTAACACCTGTTCCTATTTTCGTTTCTTCTGTACGCGACTTAGACGTTCAAGAAGCTTTATTAACTTATTTTCAACCTGAAAATGGTTCTCCAATTCAATTATTATTAAATACGACTAGCTTCTCTTTAGCTAAAATTCAAATAGAAGGAGAAAGTGAGGAAGAATTAAAATTATGGAAGACCTTAGATATTCCTGTTTTTCAAGTGATTTTAAGTGGCGGAACCTTAGAACAGTGGGAAAATAGTTTTCAGGGATTGAGTCCCCGTGATGTGGCCATGAATGTGGCTCTCCCTGAAGTGGATGGCAGAATTATTACCAGAGCTATTTCCTTTAAGGCGATCACCACTTGGAATGAAAAAATTGAAACCGATGTTGTCACCTATCAACCCCAGCAGGATCGGATTGAATTTGTGGCAGATTTAGCGGCTAATTATGTTCAGCTTGCTAATACTCAAGTTCGCGATCGTAAAGTAGCCATTATTCTTGCAAATTATCCCAATAAAGATGGACGGTTAGCCAATGGAGTGGGGTTAGATACGCCCGCTAGTTGCATTAAAATTTTAGAAGCCCTAGAAGCCGAAGGTTATTATCTCGAAAATTATCCGAAAACAGGAGAAGAATTAATTGAGCGATTAACTCAAGGAGTCACCAATGATTTAGAAAGTCGAGAATTTCGTCAGATTAATCAGGTTTTATCCTTAGCAGATTATCACCATTATTTTACAAATTTACCCCTAAAAAATCAATCCGCCATTAATGAGTGTTGGCAGGAGTATTTTAAAAATCAGAAATTAACCAATATTGCGATTTCAGGAATTCAATGTGGTAATATTTTTATTGGGATTCAGCCTTCACGGGGTTATGATTTTGATCCCAGTTTTAATTATCATGCTCCTGATTTAGAGCCAACGAATGAATATTTAGCATTTTATTATTGGTTATGGAAAAAATTTAATACTTCAGCGATTATTCATTTAGGAAAACACGGAAATCTCGAATGGTTGCCAGGAAAAAGTTTAGCTTTATCCCAGGAATGTTATCCCGAAATTGTCCTTAATGCGATTCCTAATTTTTATCCCTTTATTGTCAATGATCCAGGAGAAGGTTCCCAGGCAAAACGTCGTTCCCATGCGGTTATTTTAGATCATTTAACCCCACCCCTCACTCGTGCAGGACTCTATGGCGATTTACAACAATTAGAAAACCTGATTGATGAATATTACGAAGCCCAATCCCTAGATCCAACCCGTTTAAAAATCATCGGCGATCGCCTGACGGAATTAATTACTCAAACCCAACTTCATCAAGACTTAGGTATTAATCCTTCAGATAAAGAAAGTATTGCTCAATTTCTGAGTGTAGCCGATGGTTATTTATGTGAATTAAAGGAAGCCCAAATTCGAGACGGATTGCATATTTTTGGAGAATGTCCTCAAGATACTTTATTGCATAATTTAATTCTCGCGATCGCCCGTTCTCCGAGTTTTAATCGCTTAGGATTTACCCAGGCATTAGCTCAGGATTTAAACCTAGAGATTAATCCTTTAATGACACCCTTGAATGAACTTTTTGATTATTCTGATAGGATTCACTGTTTAAATTTAAATCTTCCCCTATCTTTGACTGAAAAATCAAAGAATATTCGCATCGTCGGAGATATTGTTGAAATTTTAGAAGACTATAGTTTATTTTTAATAGAAAATCTGATCAATCAATCTGAATTTCCTGATAACTTACCCGAAACGACAAAAATTCTACATTGGATAAAAACCCACCTTTTGCCGTCCCTTAAGCAAACTTCCCAAGAAATTACCAATTTACTCAAAGGTTTAAACGGTCAATACATTCCCAGTGGGCCATCGGGCGCACCGACTAGGGGACGACCAGAAGTGTTACCGACGGGACGCAATTTTTATTCCGTTGATATTCGTGCCATTCCCACCGAAACCGCCTGGGACGTGGGCAGAAAGGCGGCAGAAGTTTTGGTAGAACGCTATACCCAGGATCACGGCGAATATCCTAAAACTTTGGCAATTTCTATTTGGGGAACTTCTACCATGCGGACGGGCGGAGATGATCTGGCCCAGGTTTTAGCTCTGTTGGGGGTTCGACCTGTTTGGGACGGAGCTTCTCGGCGGGTAGTTGATTTTGAAATTTTATCGCTCGGAGCATTGGGCAGACCTAGAATTGATGTTACAGTGAGAATCTCAGGATTTTTTCGAGATAGTTTTCCCAATTTAATCCAGTTATTAAATAGTGCCATTCAAGCTGTTTCTCTGTTAGAAGAATCCGCAGAAATGAATCCTCTAGCGGCTAAAGTTCAATCGGAAAGTGTATTTTTGCAACAACACGGTTTATCGTTAGAACAAGCACAAACTAGAGCAAGTTATCGAATTTTTGGATCAAAACCAGGAGCCTATGGTGCGGGTTTACAGGGATTAATTGAATCTCAAAATTGGCAAACAGATCAAGATCTAGCCACTGCTTATATTAATTGGAGTTGCTATGCCTACGATCAAAACGGAGTTGGACACGGTGTTCCAGACGCTTTTAAAGAAAGATTAAAACAATTAGATATTGTCTTACATAATCAAGATAACCGCGAACATGATCTCTTAGATTCCGATGATTATTATCAATTTCAGGGAGGATTAAGTGTGGCAGTACGGGCTTTGACAGGTAAAAATCCCGAACTCTATTTTGGGGATAATGCCATTCCTGAAAATCCAAAAGTTAAGTTATTAACAGAAGAAATTAACAAAGTTTATCGATCGCGGGTAATTAATCCCAAGTGGATCGAAGGGGTCATGAGACATGGTTATAAAGGAGCCTTTGAAATGGCCGCGACCATTGATTATTTATTCGCCTACGATGCAACGGCTAATTGCGTGGAAGATTTTATCTATGAAGGAGTCACCAAAGCCTATTTATTAGATGAAAAAGTTCAAAATTTTATTCAGTCAAAAAATCCCTGGGCATTACGAGATATGGCAGAGCGATTATTAGAAGCCAATCAACGGGGACTGTGGCGATCGCCTACTCCCGAAACCCTCGATCAGTTAAGGGCGATCGCTCATCAAGCAGAAGGTGTGATTGAAAATATTGGATAGAATGGATTGTTGTGAATTAATAAAATATCGGGCTAAAGGCTTTACCCAAGGGAAGATCGGCTATTATAGTGAAGAAGACTAGGGAAAAATTGCTATGACTGAAAATAACTTAAGGGCAAGATTTTTAGAAGCTTCTAATAATCTAAAACTATTTCCGCTATTAACCGCAGAGGAATTGGAAAAGTTTTGCGTAAATTACGATACCGAGACGTTACTAGATCTCCGACAACGTATTCAAGATGGGTCAAATAATAGCAAAATCATTCTTTCGGGACATACAGGTTGTGGTAAATCAACGTTGTTGGCTAATTTAGCTCAGGATTATCAAAATCAGTTTTTTGTGTCACTTTTTTCTATCTCTGATACGATTGAGAATTCCGATGTAAATTATATTAATATCTTGTTTATTATTGGATTAAAACTATTAGAATCGGCAGAAAAAGCTAATATTTCTCTTCCTGGATCAATGCAAAATGATCTAATTAGTTGGTTTGGTAAAACGATTATTACTCAAATGGCCGAATTTAAAGCAGAAGCGGGCGTTGGAGCGAATCTGTTGCAATGGCTGGTTTTAAAGTTAAAAGTTGATGCAGGTTTTCGGAAAGAAATTAAACAGGAATATGCTCCTAAAGTTTCAGAATTAGTCACGAAAATTAATGAGATTGCGGCAGTAATTGAAACAGTTACTAATAAACGAGTATTAGTTATTATTGACGATATTGATAAGCTTGATCGAGAGATTGTGTTAGAGACATTTCATGGCAATATTAAGTCTTTATTTTTACCTAATTTTTGTATTGTTTATACCCTCCCCATTTGGGCTTTGCGTGATGGTGAACTGTTACCGACCCTACAAAGTGAAACTAGTGATCAACTTGTTGCCATGCGGGTGATGAAAATTTATGCCAAAGGAGAAACTCATAAGCCTGATCCTGTTCCCCAAAAGAAGGCTGTGGAAACCCTCAAAAAAATTCTGCGGTTACGTTTAGATCGAGAATCCTATTTGGCTGATCCCAATAGCGAAAGTGAATTAATTGATGAAGAAGCGATCGCCCAGGTGATTTTGTATAGCGGTGGAGTGTTACGAGAATTAGTCAGGATCACCAATGAATGTTGTCGAATTTGTCTACGTTGGTTATTGCAAGAACCCGAAAAAACCGTCAAAATTGATCTGGATGTTCTGGAAATTGCGGTTAATAATTTGCGAATTCAGATGGCCAGAACGTTGGGCAAAAAACGCTATGAAATTTGGCTCTTCTGGATTCACAGTAAAAACTGTATAATAGAGTACATTGTATGAGGAT
>QBMS01000146.1 GCA_003249095.1 Snowella sp. | reverse complement strand
GTTAAGTCCTTGTCTTGTAAGGATTTCATTCTAATAATTAGACTGAACCAGTGCCAGAAATTTTGAGCTACCCAAAAATATTTTATAATAATAACCATCAGAAATGAATGATTAAAATGGATATTCTTTCCCCTTCTTTACCGTCCGACTTAGAGCAAGCCTTAACGGTTCTCCGCGATCGCCTACGGAAAGGTCAACGCCCGCTTGCCGATTGGTCAGGGGGAGAAATGGCGGTTTCGGCAGTCCCTGGGGCAGGAAAATCCCATAGTTTATCGGTGGCGGCGGCGATCACCATCGCTCGTCATCAATTGCAAGCTAATCGCCAATTACTAATCGTTACCTATACGCGATCGGCGGCGGCGGCCATTAAAGCCAAAATTAAAGACCGCTTAAGAGAATTAGAATTGCCCCCGATGGGATTTATGGTGCAGACTTTGCATGGTTTAGCCCTGAATATTGCCAGTCGTCACCCCGACTCTTCAGGAATCAATCTGAATAATCAAACCCTTTTGACCCCTAATCCTAGCCATCGAGTGATTCGGGAGACAGTCGAGCAGTGGATACGGCTTAATCCCGATCTCTACCATATCCTCTTAGAAGCACAGCCCTTTGATCAAGAAGAAACTGAAAAACTCCGCCGTCAATCAGTCTTGAGAACAGAGGTTTTACCCCAGCTTGCCCATGTGGTTGTCCATGAAGCTAAAAGTTCAGGTTTATTGCCCCAGGATATTCAGCAACTCAGTTTAATTAGCACCGATCACTATCCCCTTTTAGCGATCGCGGCAGGATTATATGAACAGTACGAAAAAATCATGAAAAGTCGCAATTATATTGATTACGATGACATGATTTTAGGTGCATTAAAAGTATTAGAAGATGAGGTGATTTGTCAAGAATGGCAACAACAAATCTTCGGCGTTTTTGAAGATGAAGCCCAGGATTCTAGTCCCCTACAGGAAAAACTCATTAATCGTTTAGCCCTTGATCCCCATCGTCATCAAAAAAGTCCTAACTTAATTCGAGTCGGCGATCCTAACCAAGCGATTAATTCTACCTTTACCCCTGCCGATCCTGTTTATTTTAATTGGTTTTGTGAAAATTGTGAAAGCCAGGGTAATTTTTCCACAATGGATCAAGCGGGTCGTAGTAGTCAAATTATTATCGATGCGGCTAACTACCTCCTTCATTGGGTTAATCAACTCTGGAATCTATCTGATCAGGATCAGCAAAGTAAAGCTTTTAATTCTCAGCCATCTTTAACCCAAAAACTAGCAACGCCTTTTCGAGAACAATCTATTCGTGTTGTGGAAAAAAGCGATTCTCAGAAAAATGCTAATCCAGAATCTGTTGGAAAAGGGTTAGAAATTTATACCCCTGAAGATATCTTTATGACGGTTGAGTTGATCGGTAAAAGAATGATTCAATTATTTACCGAAAACCCTAACAGTAATGCGGCTATTTTAGTCCGAGAAAATCGACAGGCTCGCTTTTTAGCGGAAGCCTTAGAGGATTTATTACAGGATCAAAAAATCAAAATCTATGAAGTCGGTGAAATGGAACGATTCTCCAAAATTCCCGAAGAAATCCTCAAACTGCTTCGCTTTATTGACCGTCCCCATTCCCCAGAGTATCTTAAAAATGCCCTAGAAATTTTGCAAAATCGGGGATTAATTCCCGCTCAGGATTTGAATATTTTAGCAACCTATCCCGAAAAGTTTCTCTATCCCAGCCCCCTAGAAGGAGAAGAAAAACAGTCTGTTTTAGTAGCTAGAAAATATTGCTGTCAATTATTAAATGCCAGAATTGAATTACCCCATTATCAACTGATTATTTTTCTGGGAATAATTCTTAAATATACGGGGTCAGAGTTAGCAACTTTACAGAAATTATCAGAACGCATGGAGCAACAAACCAGTTATCAAAATTCTCTGAAAATAACGATTAATGTTCTACAGGAATTAGTCCTGTCCGAACGGTTTGAAGGGGTCGAAGAAGAAAGTGATGAAGTTTATACCAAAGCAGGACAATTAACCATTATTACTATGCACAAAGCTAAGGGTTTAGATTGGGATTATGTCTTTATTCCCTTTCTCCACGAAGATATTTTACCTGGTGAATTATGGGTTCCTGTTTCGGCTAAATTTCTAGGGGATTTTACTCTATCAGAAGTTGCCCGCGCCCAAATTCGGACAGCCATTCATTATCAATATATCCATCATGAACCCATTACTCAAATTCCTAATGCGATCGCCGCTTGGGACGAAGCCAAACAACTTAAAAAAGCGGAAGAATATCGTTTATTGTATGTGGCAATGACCAGGGCAAAACGTTTACTATGGCTCTCGGCGGAGAAGAATGGCCCGTTTCGTTGGAGTACGTTTCAAGCGAATCAAAAAGGCAATTTACAGAAAAAAACAGTTTGTTCTGCGCTTGATGCCTTACAAACCCAATTTCCCCAATCTGTGATGGAACTTTGAATTTTCTGAGGCGATCGCGCAGTGCCGCTTCCCGATCGCATGATTGAATAAAGAATCACCAATTTTTAGGTTGAAACTCAGAATTATTTAAAATTGAAACCGTTTCTCCTGCTTGAGCTAACACAAACAAACCTTGACGATAGGCATATTTATCGGCTCCTTCTTCGATCTCAATCCCTGCGACGGCTCCATAGAGTTGCTTTTGAGAATATTCAGGAAAGAATGTCCTAAATTCCGTTAAATCCTCAATCAGTTCATTGATATCATCGACTCCTAAACTACTTTTCACTTTCACGATCAGAACATCATCTTCATTAGCCACCATGACATCAATTTCTAAGGTTTTGTCGTCTAGTCGTTTTTTGACCATTTGACTAACCTCATAAGCAGTAATTCCTCTATTTAAAAACAACGTTTCACAAGCAGGCGCGACCATTGTTTCGACGAATTGCCCCCATTTTCCGCCTAGATTGTCAATTTGTTTGCTGACCTCACGGATTTGACAGTCTGTTTCCTTAGATCGTTCATCAGCCTCTTTACTCCGTTGATTAGTTTCTTCAGACTGCTCTTTAAGCAGGCGTTCAGTTTCTTTTTGGGCGGCGGTTACTTCGGCGAGTAATTGCCATACGCCATCGGCGGTTGTTGTCATGATCTTTCCTTAACTTTTGTTCTATAGACCATTTTATCTAGTTTGATTTATCATGCCGTCTTCTGAAAAATTTTATGAAGTAACTTTTATAAAATATTCCAAAACCTAAGGCACGATAAGCTTAAAAGCCATTTCCCCAATGTCACAATCTGACTTTTAATAAAAAAAAAGCTCTTGTTGGTTGACAATGTCAGAATAGCCGATTATTATCTTAGATATAAGGAAGCTAGAGAAAAGGATGGTGAATATTATGCCCGATGGGGATATTGTGCATAAGAGACTTGGAAGGCTTTACCAAGAATCTTATAAATGGCTTTGTGAGGGAAAAGCCAGTTTGGGTGAATGCGCTCGTGTTTTGTTAAAGGCCCTCTGTAAAGATATTGCGCAAAAAGGAGATCTGCCGATCAAACTTGCCAAAGAGATAGGAATAACTCTGGACAAGACTATCAATCATGGTAGAGAAAATGTTTTGATAAATTGGGCTTCTTTATCTGTAGAAATTGATAAATTAGTTCACCAATGTGATGGAAGGCCTGATCTTAAGGAACTTATTCTTCGTGCGGTTAAAGGCCTTATCAACGATTTTAGGTACGAGCGAGTAGTCGATAGTCAAAATATCTCAATAGAAATTGTGAAACGATACATGATTGAAGTATATGACTCAAGTTTTAAAGAGAAAATCCCCCTGATTCCAGAGCATTATGTTGGCATTGATCAAATCCATCTTAACCAATCTATTAATGATATGGAGCCAAGTATTATAGCAACAATAAACCAATGGGCTAAGCAAGTAATTATCAATGGCGGAGTGAAAAAACTGAGATTGCCACGATTTAGCAAAAAACGAGCAATAGACCTGGAGGAAAATCTTTTATGATCAGTACTTTAGATAAAACAAAAACGAATATCTACGAAATTGACTACACTTTTGAATTTAGCTGTATAGCTAATAATGATGGTAATGTTCAATTTATTGATCACCGTAAAAATAGAAAAACAACTGTAGAAATAATAGTAGATGATAAAAATTTCCAGTATCGGGTCTTGCAAGAATTTCCCTCAGTTGTAGCCGATCTTACTGATCTTGCCATTGCAATCCATGCGGCTGATCGTCTTGCTGTTCAACCTTTTGACCAAGACCAGAAACGAATTTTAATTGTTCTTCCAGTACGTCATCCAGAATTACTTAATAAAAACTCTTTTAAAACTAAGCTGGAAGATTTGCTTGGATGGGCTACAGGTAGTCGGTGGTTTTTTGATTTCCAAAAACGAACTATTCCAGGGCGTATTGTTGAGCGACAGCAGACATTTTCAACTCATTCTCAGGAGTGTGAAGTAACCCTCTGGAGTGGTGGTCTTGACGCTTTTGCTGGTCTTTATACCCGGCTAACAACCGATCCCGTCAGACACTTTATGCTATTTGGAACAGGTAGTAATAATAGTGCATCTGCACTTCAGAAAAAAGTATTTAAGGCACTGCAACCCATTTTTCCTAATCGTCTTAATCTTTGTCAAGTTCCAATTCGCTTTTGTGGAGGGGAGGAACATAAGAAAAATAAAAATACTCGTGCCAGAGGAGTTGTCTTCATAATGCTCGGTTCAGCTTGTGCTTATTTGATGGGGAAGAAAATTTTACATTTATATGAAAATGGCATTGGTGCGATTAATCTTCCATATCGTAAGTCTGCCATAGGACTGGATCATTCTCGTTCAGTTCATCCCTTAACTTTATTAAGGATTAGTGAACTTGTCTCAGAACTTTTAGGGGAAGAATTTCATATCAAAAATCCTTTTCTTTTTTGGACTAAAGCTCAAATGTGTGAAGCATTAGCACAGACTCCAATGAGTGATGTTATATCTGTTACTCAATCGTGTGATCGTCGTCATCGCCAACAACCAACTCAATGCGGATATTGCTCTTCTTGTATTTTGAGGCGACAGGCAATAGCCGCATCGAAAATTAAAGACAAAACTCACTATGTTATTTCACATGGAAAACCTCCGGTGTCAGATCCAAAAGAATATTTCCTCAATATGCTCTGCCAAGTATCTACTTTTCGAGACTTGCTTAACGTCTCTGAAGATCCTAAGCTTCAGTGGGAACACCTAACACAGAAGTTTTTGCTAGACGATATTGTTGATCGGTGTGCTAAAAATGAAAATTTATCCTTAGTTGAGATGCGCCATCATTTACTTAATCTTTACAAAACTTATGTGGCTGAATGGAGTGATGTTGAATCTCATCTTTCTGTTGGTCTTTTACACAAACTTACTAACCAAAGTTAAATATATTGAGGAGTAAAATCATGACTGCTAATATTTTAGAAAATATTGATTTAAAAAATTTAGGAAAATCACTTCAGCAAGCTCGAAAAAAATGTGGTATGACACAAGCTGATGCCGCAAAGATTATTGACGCAGTTCGTACTACGATTGTCGCTATTGAAAAAGGGGATCGTCGTTTAAAGCCTAATGAACTAATTAAACTTGCTCGTGCCTATGGAGCAAACGTGAGTGATTTTGTTCGTTCTAATTGTATAAGTGAACCTTTTCAGGTTCAGTTTCGGACGACTTATCGACGCAATGAACTAGAAGAAATTCAAGTTAACCCTATAGTTCTACGCTTAGAGGAATTATGTCGTAATTATCTAGAGCTTGAAAAAATAATGGATTCTCCTTTACCACGCAATTATCCGCAAGAATACAGTATAAATATGGTTATTGAAGCTGTTGCAGAGAACATTGCGATCTCAGAACGTCAACGCTTAGGACTTGGAGATGGCCCAATTCCTCTGTTGCGAGATGTGCTGGAACAATGTGTAGGTTTACGCATCTTTTACGTGGAAATGCCATCGAAATATTCGGGATTATACAGCTATGATGATCAACTCGGAGGCTGTATAGCAATCAATGCTAACCATCCTGAAGAGCGGCGACGCTGGTCATTAGCTCATGAATATCTCCACTTTCTTGCTCATCGGCGAAAATCAGTAGTAGATTATGAGGAGCAGTATCAAAGAAAACCTGAAAGTGAGCGATTAGCAGATCTCTTCCCAGCTTATTTTCTGATGCCCACTAGTGGTTTGTTAAAAAGGTTTAACGATATGTACCAATCTCATGGAAAATTTACGCCGAGTAATTTATTTACTTTGGCTCATTATTATGGTGTATCTTTGGAAGCTTTATGCAGTCGTTTAGAGTCAATGAAACTAATTCCTACTGGTACTTGGGAACGATTACGAGACAGAGGGTTAAAAGTTCACAAAGTACAACAAGAACTTGGATTGGATGATATTCCTCAAAGAAGCGATATGACCCCTATTCATTATCAATACTTAGCGATTGAAGCTTTAGATAGAGGACTAATTACTGAAGGTTGCTTTGCAGATTTTTTAGGTGTTGATCGCTTGGAAGCTCGACGAATTGCAATGTCATTAAATGATTTTTCCATCACTATGATTGAGGAAAATATTCATTTAGATCTATGTCAAGCTTAGGAATAAAGGAGTTCATAATGTTAATTAAAAACTCTCATTTAGTTCTTGATGCTTGCTGTGTTCTTAATCTATGTGCTTCTGAACATTTTATCTCTATTTTAAAGACTATTCCTGCTCAAGTTGTAATTACAGAAGTTGTTAGGCAAAAAGAGTTGATAACCCTTCAACGTTTAGATACTAAAAAAAATGAAAGAATCATACAGTTTGAGCAGGCAATTTTTCAGAAGATACTTCTTGTTGTTGATTTTGAATCAGAAAAGGAACAAGAAACTTTTATCAATTATGCTTTTATGATGGGAGATGATGGCGAATCTGCTACTGGTGCGATAGCTTTTCATCGAGATTGGGCAATTGCAACTGATGATAAAAGAGCAATTTCTTTTTTTCAGAAAGAGGTTCCCCTTTTACCAATAGTATCAACTTTAGAAATTATTAAATATTGGTCAGAAAATCTAAACCTTAGCCAAGAACAGTTAAGAGTGGTACTTCATGAGATACAAGTTAAAGCAAGATACAGGCCAGGAAAAAATCATCTATTACTGGCTTGGTGGGAAAGTATAATGGAATCCCCTTCCTACTAAAGTATAAATACAATAAATTAAAATTTAGATGTGGAGAAAATTTCATATAAACAAGAAATAAGACTTTAGTTTGTGGATAAAATATTTTCCCATTTACGATTATTAATAACACGTCTTTACCCCTTGATTACTCTATATTGTGATCCCATGATTGAAAATAATACTTTAAATCACCAATTTTTAGGCTGAAAATCAGAATTATTCAAAATAGAAACCGTTTCTACCGCTTGAGCTAATACAAACAAACCTTGACGATAGGCATATTTACCTGAGCTTTCTTCGATCTCAATTCCTGCGATCGCGGTTATCCCTCTTTGTTACTCTATGTTGCGATCGCGTTTTGAGACCGAGAAATTTGAGACAATCAGAAATATTGCTAACGCTCAGACTGCATAAGGAAAAAATTAGGAAATGAAATTAGCCTATTGGATGTACGCTGGCCCTGCCCACATTGGAACCCTACGGATTGCCAGTTCCTTCAAAAATGTTCATGCCATTATGCACGCCCCCTTGGGAGATGACTATTTCAACGTCATGCGTTCCATGCTGGAGCGGGAACGGAATTTTACCCCAGTTACCACCAGCGTGGTCGATCGCAACGTATTGGCCAGAGGCTCCCAGGAAAAAGTCATTGATAATATCACTCGTAAAGATGCTGAAGAACATCCCGATTTAATCGTTCTCACGCCAACTTGTACTTCCAGCATTCTCCAAGAAGATCTGGCCAATTTTGTCAATCGCGCCCAAATGGAATCCAAAGGCGATGTCATGTTGGCCGATGTCAATCATTATCGTTTTAATGAACTCCAAGCCAGCGATCGCACTCTCTCGCAAGTAGTCCAGTTTTATCTCGAAAAAGCTCGCAAAAAAGGCGAATTACCAGAGGGCAAAACCGAAAACCCTTCGGTAAATATTATCGGAATTTCGACGCTAGGTTTCCATAACCAGCATGATTGCACCGAATTAAAACGTTTAATGGCAGATTTAGGGATTACCGTTAATGCTGTCATTCCAGAAGGTGCATCGGTTCATCAACTCAAAAATCTTCCCCGTGCCTGGTTTAATTTGGTTCCTTATCGGGAAGTCGGTTTAATGGCCGCTCGTTATTTGGAAGAAAATTTTGGGATGCCCTACGTGGATATTACGCCGATGGGTGTGGTCGAAACGGCCCGTTGTATCCGTAAAATTCAGCAAGTTCTCAATGCTCAGGGAAGCGATGTTAACTACGAAGAGTTTATTAATAATCAAACCCTCTATGTTTCCCAAGCGGCTTGGTTTTCCCGTTCCATTGACTGTCAGAATTTAACGGGCAAAAAAGCAGTGGTTTTTGGAGATAATACCCACGCCGCCGCTATGACTAAAATCTTGGCGCGAGAAATGGGCATTCACGTTGTCCTCGCAGGAACCTATTGCAAATATGATGCGGACTGGTTCAAACAGGAAGTCAGTGAATACTGTGATGAAGTTCTCATTAGTGAAGATAACGGGGAAATTGGAGATGCGATCGCGCGTTTAGAACCCTCGGCAATCTTTGGAACGCAGATGGAACGCCATGTCGGGAAACGCTTAGATATTCCCTGTGGTGTCATTGCGGCTCCCATTCATATTCAAAATTTCCCCCTGGGTTACAAGCCATTTTTGGGTTATGAAGGGACTAATCAAGTGGCTGACTTGGTTTACAATTCCTTCACCTTGGGCATGGAAGATCACCTCTTAGAAATCTTTGGCGGTCACGATACCAAGGAAGTGATTACTAAGGGAATTTCTGCTGGTTCCGATTTAGGTTGGAATAAAGAAGCCCAGGGTGAATTAAATAAAATTCCTGGGTTTGTACGCGGTAAAGTCAAGCGCAATACGGAAAAATATGCCCGCGATCGCGGTTTTAACGTGATTACCTTAGAGGTCATGTACGCCGCTAAAGAAGCCGTTGGAGCTTAATTAAAAAGTAGGGGTTGAATCGATTCAGCCCTTACCAAAATTTTTAGAAGGTTTTAGATTCCGATTTGTTGTATTGTTCTATCAGTCTATTGTTTCTCTCTCTAAATTTATGAAGCCAACAACGATTTATTTACCTGAAGAAACAGAAAAGGCACTGGTTCAGTCTAATTATTAGAATGAAATCCTTACAAGACAAGGACTTAAC
>QBMS01000145.1 GCA_003249095.1 Snowella sp. | reverse complement strand
AAAAGTATTTTTAAGGTCTGTTGGCAACAGAAAAAGCACAGGTTATTTATTTTTCATTCCTTAAGAAACAACAAAAAGTAAAACTATAAATGATCATTATCAAGTGATTGCTGTCGGCTGGGATGGTAAACAAAGAATCTATGGCTGTTCCCTTCACCTCGATCTTAAAGACGGTAAAATTTGGATACAAGTCAATAATACAGAACTTGATATTGCTCAAGAACTCGTTAATCGAGGTATTTCCAAACAAGATATTGTAATCGGCTTTCATACAAAATACTTACGACAATTTTCAGGCTATGCCCTAGCATAATCGAAAACAAAATTACCCTCGAAAACTGATTCTAATTCCGCGATCGCACTTTTTACAAGTCCAAATTACAAACTATTTTTTGGCGATCGTGGTCACTTTCTAATTTTTGGAATAATGTAGATCTCTCGTGTCTATACTGCATAAAGGTTTCAGAAAATCTCAATTGATCGCGTCAATAAAAAAAGATAGTAACTATTTATTAGTCATATTAATTTCACAGAAAAAATGGACTTGATAGTTGGATTTAGCCCTAAATTGTATTTTCTAAGTAAATTCATCAAAAAATGCTAAATGTGTCTCAAGGTACATTTAATTTTATCTAAAAAAATTATGATCATCCCGTCTAAAGTATATTTTTTAGGAAATCAGAGAATCAAAATGCTACGCAAAATCTTCAATATCATGCTAGTTACGATGGTCGCTTGGACGTGCTTGATTGCTTCTCCTATGGCCTTTGCTGCGGGAAATCAAAGTTATTCCCAAGAAAGTACCTATAAGCAGGATGACCAAAATTCCCAAGCAAGCTATCAAAAAAGCTATAAGGGACAAGAGGAAAAAAAGACTGATTACAATAGCTCTAGTGGCGAACAAGATAAGTCTTCTTATCAGAAAGAACAATCCTATCAGTCTGATGAAAAGAAATAGTTTTTCTGTGATCAGTTTGTCTGATTCTTGTCAATAAGTTAGGTCGGGATTATTGATTACCTGAAGGATTTTTTTAAGGGTTATCCCGACTTTTTTAGGGTTGCGATCGCCGTTTAACCTTTTAAGAGTTAGTTTTAAGAATTAGAAAATTATTCTTTTTTGTCCTGATCATTTGTAGGATTTTGTTCGTCGGGTAAATCAATAAAAACCCTATTTCCCTGCTCCAGTCCTGAGAGAATTTGTGTCTTATTATCCACGACTACCCCAATAGTCACGGGTTGAAATTTGGGTTGATTATCCACTCCAGGAACCATAACTCCCGTTTTTCCCGCGAGACTGACAATCGAAACCGTCGGTACGGTCAAGGCATCCGTTAACTGTTCACCCACAAAAGTAACATCAACATTCATTTTTGAGCGTAATTCATCTTTTCCTGTGACGAGACCGACTGTCACTTCAAAGGATGTTACATTATTTTCTACGATGGCTTCTGGCGCAATGCGAACCACTTTTCCTGCAAATTTTGCATTAGGATAGGCATCTGCGATGATTTGGGCAGGTTGGCCGATTTTAAGGGTCGGAATGTCTACTTCAGGGACTTTGGCTACGACTTCTAAGCCCCTAGCCAAGGACAAGATCGAGGTCGAAGTGGCAGAGGCGGTACTGGAAGCAGAAGTGGTTGGTGTCACAAAAGCCCCTGGCGTGGCAAATTTTTGGGTGATAGTACCTGGAAAGGGAGCGGTAATGATGGTGTCCTGGTACTGGATCTTAACCCTTTCTAAGTCGGCTTGGGCGGCGGCGGCCACGGCTTTGAGGGAATTAAGGGAAGATTTAGCTGTAAATTGACGTTGATCTAGGCTGGCAACCTTGCCCTCTAGAGCAAGCTGGGATTCTTCGATCGCCGATTTTAATTGTTCAATTTGTTGTTGAATTTGGCCAATTTCAGGGGAGGCGGTTTCCTGGGTTTGATCCAGCTTTCCGAGGGATTCAATCAAATTCGCCTTGGCATTGAGATAGTCATTGGAAACTTCATCAAACCGATCCTGGGAAATCACGCCTTCTTCAATTAAATCCTGATTGCGTTTGACTCGGTTTTCGGCCAGCTTGAGTTTAGATTCGGCAGATTTTAACTGCGCTCTGACTTGATCAATGCTGCGGGGAATGCGAGCTTGGGCTTCTCTAAGACGATCTTGGGCGATCGCCAATTGGGAGCGGGCTTGGGCGATTCGGCTCTGGGCTTGATTAACCTCTGACTCTAATTGTCTAATTTCGGTCGGGATTTGGGCTTGTAACTCTCGATAGCGGGCGATCGTTTCATCAAAACGCGCTTGGGCCTGCATTCCTTCAGCGTAAATATCCCGATTATCCATCACGGCCAACCGTTGCCCCCGAACCACCACATCCCCCTGCTCTACAAATAATTGCAAAAGACGACCAGGGGTTTTGGGGCTAATATTGACAGTTTGAACCGGTTGAACAGTTCCGCTTGCTTTAATTTCTACCTTAAGATTTTCACTGACGGCGGGAACGGTTAATTTTTCTAGATCAATTGATGTCTTGGGATTCATCACCAACCGATAGGTCATGCCGCCGACTACTAGAACCCCGACTCCTAATAATGTCAACACAAAGGGAAAAGGGTTTTTCATTTTACCTAGCAGGGGAATGTGCATAGATGTTGACCAGAAAATCGAACAATTGTTTCATTTATAGTAACGTTAAGATGAATGTAACAAATTCTTAAAGCTTTTTAAATAAATCTTCAGCACTATAATAACGCGCCTATGATTGTTTCTGCCGCTCACCGCGAAAAACTAAAAGTCGGTCTTCAAAAAAATCTGTTGTTTGGTAACGAACCCAGCACCGAATTACTGGCCATACTCAGCGTCTATTTTGTCCAGGGCGTTTTGGGGTTGGCACGATTGGCCGTTAGTTTTTTTCTGAAGGATGAACTTGGATTTACCCCTGCCCAAATGGGGGCCTTGATGGGAGTGGCCGCTATTCCTTGGATTCTCAAGCCTTTATTTGGTTTTTTATCCGATGGTTTGCCGATTTTCGGGTATCGTCGCCGTCCCTATTTGGTGTTATCGGGAGTGTTGGGGACGCTTTCCTGGCTCTGTATGGCAAATCTGGTTCATACAATGGTGGCCGCGACCTTGACGTTATTGGTTAGTTCCCTCTCGGTGGCCATGAGTGATGTGATCGTCGATTCCCTCGTGGTAGAGCGGGCTAGGAAAGAATCTCTCGGACGGGCGGGTTCCCTCCAATCTTTGACCTGGGGAATTTCGGCGATCGGGGGGCTAATCACGGCTTATTTTAGTGGTTTTCTGTTAGAACACGTCAGCACTCGCACGGTTTTCACGATTACGTCTTTTTTTCCCCTCATTGTTATCCTCGTCGCGGGGCTGATTGCCGAGGAAAAATCAACGGACAAATCAAATCCGTCAGCGATCGCCATTGGAAATCAAGTTCGACAGGTTTGGCAAGCAATGAGCCAAAAATCCATTCTTTTACCGACTATTTTTGTCTTTCTTTGGCAAGCGACCCCTAGTGCCGATTCTGCTTTCTTTTTCTTTACCACTAATGAACTTGGCTTTGAACCCGAATTTTTAGGACAAGTCCGATTGGTGAGCAGTTTTGCGGCGTTGGTCGGTATTGGGATTTACCAAAAATTTTTAAAAACGATTCCTTTTCGGCAAATTCTGGGTTGGAGTACGGTCATTTCCTGTCTTTTGGGATTAACGACCCTGCTCCTCGTCACCCATGCTAATCGGGCGATCGGGATTGATGACCATTGGTTTAGCTTGGGAGATAGTTTGATTTTGACGGTGATGGGCCAAATCGCCTTTATGCCTGTTTTAGTGCTTTCTGCCCGTCTCTGTCCTCCAGGCATTGAAGCCACTTTATTTGCCTTATTAATGTCAATTTGGAATTTATCAGGACTCGTTTCCTCGGAATTCGGTGCGCTCCTGACCCATTGGCTGGGTGTGAGTGAAACTAATTTTGATAATATGTGGCTATTAATCACTATTACCAATTTTTCTACTCTCCTACCCCTATTTTTACTAGGTTGGCTGCCCGTTGGTGATCCAACAGAAATTACCGAAGAAAATAGTTCCCTGGCAACTTTTCCGATCGCAGAAGTCTTTGAACACCGCCCGATGGGAACCCTAACGGAGCAAAGTTTTTTACCCGAATTTATGCCGAGAGCCAATATCCATCCAGAGGAAATCGAGCCATCTGATACGATATTGTTGAAAAATCCGACTTCTCCGTCCTAATCCTCCGTTTTTCGCTTATTTCTCGGTGAGTCGGCGATCGCGTTTCCTTTTTTGAATCCTACTTAATGTTTTTTATAACAATGATTGTTGAGTTGTTGGCGATATTATCCGCTTCCGCCGCAGTGGGTATGAGAATCGCGTTACCGCTATTAATTATTGGTTTATTGCATCAAGATCTTTGGAATCAAGTTCCGATTTTGTCTGCCATTAATCCCCAGGTTCTAGTCGCTATTCTCACGAGTTGGTCTCTTTTTGAACTTTTTGCGTCAAAACAATTGTTAGGTCAACGGGTTTTACAGATTATTCAACTTTTGTTTACCCCCTTTGTCGGCGGCATCATTGCGATCGCGGTCATCAAAATGGCGAATCTTCAGATCCATCCCCTTTGGTTAATTTCCGTGTTGGGAGCATTGTTTGCCCTATTACTAAAACTTGTTCAAATGGGTTGGTTTTTTCAACTACGGGGTATCCCGCTTTGGGCCGCTTTTTTAGAAGACGTTTTATGCGTCCTTTTAATTATTTTTGCCTTTACCGCTCCTATCAATGGCGGATTAATTGCCATGTTACTATTTTGGTTAGCTGTACGCAGTTCGGGTAAGTGGCGAAGTTTAGCTTCAGCTAACAGACGAGGGCAATCGCCTCCTGATTAAAGACCGTTTGATTATGTATGATATTATCGGGATACGCGGGTGTAGTTCAGTGGTAGAACGTCACCTTCCCAAGGTGAATGTCGTGGGTTCGAGTCCCATCTCCCGCTTGTTTTGTTACTCAATCATCTGGCTTTCCCGTACAATGGTAAGATTAGCCACATTTCACCCGCGCCGCGCTCCATGAAAAAACTGATTGAAGGGATACAAAAGTTCAAATCGGGTTACTTTAACGCCCATAAGGATCTATTTGAGCAACTTTCCCACGGGCAGCACCCCCGTATTCTTTTTATCACCTGTTCCGACTCTCGTATTGACCCCAACTTGATTACCCAGACTGAGGTGGGGGAACTGTTTATTATTCGGAATGCAGGTAATATGATTCCTCCCTACGGAGCCGCCAATGGAGGGGAAGGGGCTTCTTTGGAATACGCGATCGCGGCGTTGAATATCGAAGAAGTTATTGTTTGTGGTCATTCCAACTGCGGAGCCATGAAGGGCTTGCTAAAACTCAATAGCCTTCAGGAAAATATGCCCCTGGTCTATGATTGGCTCAAACACGCAGAGGCCACTCGTCGGGTCGTTAAAGATAATTACAAAGACTTGGAAGGGGAAGAGCTAATGGCCATCACCACCGCCGAAAATGTTCTTAATCAATTGGAAAACCTTCAGACCTATCCCATCGTGCGTTCTCGCTTACGTCAGGGAAAATTGAGGTTGTACGGTTGGATTTATCAAATTGAAACAGGAGAAGTGCTTGCCTACGATGGGGTTCTCCACGATTTTGTTCCGCCCCAAAGTACCGTATCGGTTCCCGAACCTGAATACAATCTTTATCCTGGCTGTAATCTTTTGAATCAGTGTACTCCAACGGTCGGAGGTAATAAACCCAAACAAATTGGGAATGGGAATGGGAATGGGAATGGGAATGGAAAAGCCCCTTCCTCTGAGAAATCAACCCAGTCTTCCCCTTTACCAGGCTATACCCATCTTCCCAGTGACCAAGCTGAACGGATTTATCGCGGTTCACGCTCTTGAAAAACTTAGGTTTGAAATCGGTCAAACCTGAGAACGGGCTACAATAGGAGCGAAATAGTATTCATAAAAATGGTCAAATCGATGCAAATTCGCGGGACAGATCACTCACCCTTACATTGGTTAGGCGACGCGATCGCCTTGGGTTTCTTTGAAAATGCGGTGGAAATTACGGGAGATTTAGCCCAACTGGATGAAAAACTCGGCGGAACGTTACAGGAATTAATAACTGAAGCCGAATTTACGGGCAAGACGGGTCAAAAATGTGTGACTCGTGTGGGGTCTAATACTCCCATTCGCAAGGTGATCCTGATTGGGTTAGGAAAAATTGAAGGTTTTAAGCGGGGTAATTTGGGGGCGGCGGCGGCGGCGATCGCGAGACTCGCTAAAAAAGAAAAAGTCAAAACCCTGGGAATTAATCTGCCGTTAGTCGAACAAAATGCCAGTAAAACGGCGGAAGCGATCGCAGAAGGAATTTTACTCGCGCTCCATCAAGATAATCGCTTTAAATCCGACCCTGAAGATAAAACTTTACCATTGGAAACCATTGAGCTACTCGCCCTCGGTAAACAGAATGAGGCGATCGCCCAGGCCAAAAAAGTCGTTTCAGGCGTTATTTTAGCCAGGGAACTGGTGGCCGCTCCTGCTAATGAAGTGACGGCGATTACGATGGCGGAAACGGCTCAGGCGATCGCACAAGATTATGGTTTAAGTATCGAAATTCTGGAACAGGAAGATTGTGAAAAACTCGGCATGGGTTCCTTTCTTGGCGTTGCCAGGGCCTCTGAATTACCGCCTAAATTTATTCATTTAACCTACCATCCTGAAGGAACACCCAGCCGCAAACTAGCCATTGTCGGTAAAAGTTTGACCTTTGATTCGGGCGGTTTAAATATTAAAGGAGTCGGTAGTGGCATCGAAACCATGAAGATGGATATGGGAGGAGGAGCCGCAACCCTGGGAGCCGCCAAAGCGATCGCCCAATTAAAACCCTCTGCCGAAGTCCACTTTATCTGTGCCGCAACGGAAAATATGATCAGTGGACGGGCCATGCGTCCTGGTGATATTTTAAAGGCATCCAACGGCAAAACCATTGAAGTGAATAATACCGATGCCGAAGGTCGTCTGACGTTAGCCGATGCCCTTGTTTTTGCCGAAAAATTAGGCGTTGATGCGATCGTGGATTTGGCAACGTTAACAGGAGCTTGCATTGTTGCTCTCGGTGATGACATTGCAGGACTGTGGGGAACTGATGAAACCCTGATTGCTCAGATTAAAACCGCCTCGGAAAATGCAGGGGAAAAATTCTGGGAAATGCCGATGGAAGAAAAATATTTTGAAGGTTTGAAATCTCCCATTGCCGACATGAAAAACACTGGGCCGCGATCGGGAGGTTCCATTACTGCCGCTTTGTTCCTCAAGCAATTTGTCGAAAAAACTCCCTGGGTACATTTAGACGTAGCAGGGCCAGTCTGGGCAGACAAGGAATCTGGGGTCAATAATTCAGGCGCAACGGGTTTTCCTGTGCGTACCCTCGTCAATTGGGTATTGGGCTAGAGCATCATAAGTTGTTATTCATTCAAAGCACATACAGGCAAGGGGCTTAAGCCCCTTGTTATAGGACTTCTAGTAAAATCTATAGGCAAAATGTGTGGCAGCTTACTCAGAAAATTGCTGGTAGAGACGTACTATATTATGTCCTTACTTTTTATCAAAAATAAATACAAATTGAGGAGAAACTATGGCACGAGTCATGATTGTTGGTGCGGGCGGGGTCGGTAGTGTGGTGGCCCATAAATGTGCGGCCCAGGCAGAATTTTCTGAGATTCTTTTGGCTAGTCGCACCGTTGCTAAATGTGAGGCGATCGCGGCTCATATTGGTTCTTCCAAGGTGAAAACTGCGGCACTGGATGCAGATATTGCCAGTAATACCGTCAAATTACTCAAGGATTTTCAGCCCGATATTTTGATTAATGTGGCCCTTCCCTACCAGGATCTCGCCCTCATGGATGCTTGTCTCGAAGCAGGGGTAGATTATCTGGATACTGCTAATTATGAACCGCCCGATGTGGCTAAATTTGAATATAGTTGGCAGTGGGCCTATCAGGATCGGTTTAAAGAAGCAGGTTTAACGGCGATTCTGGGGTGTGGTTTTGACCCAGGCGTAACAGGGGTTTTTACTGCCTATGCTCTCAAACATTACTTTGACGAAATTCACACCCTAGATATTATTGATTGCAATGCGGGCAGTCACGGCAAGGCGTTTGCGACTAATTTTAATCCCGAAATTAATATTCGAGAAATCACGCAACGAGGCCGCTATTACGAAAATGGCGAATGGAAAGAAATTGATCCGCTTTCTGTTCATTACCCCATTCCCTATCCTGAAATTGGTGAAAAGGAATCCTATTTGCTTTATCACGAAGAGTTAGAATCCCTTGTAAAAAATATTCCTGGTTTGAAACGAGCGCGATTCTGGATGACTTTTTCCGAAGCTTATATAAACCATTTACGAGTATTAGAAGCGGTGGGCATGACTCGTATTGATGAAGTGGAATATCAAGGGCAAAAAATTGTTCCCTTACAATTCCTAAAAGCGGTTTTACCCGAACCGTCTTCCCTAGCAGAAGATTACACAGGACAAACTTCTATTGGTTGTTGGATTGAAGGAATTAAGGATGGCAAGGTGCGTAAATATTATGTTTACAATAATTGCGATCATGCGGCTTGTTATCAAGAAGTGGGTTCCCAGGGAATTTCCTATACAACGGGGGTTCCAGCAGTCATTGGAGCTTTGATGGTCATTAAGGGTTTATGGAAAAAGCCAGGGGTTTTTAATGTGGAAGAGTTTGATCCCGATCCGTTTATGGAATTACTTGGCCCCTTGGGTTTACCCTGGCATGAAGTAATTGATCAACCTTCTCCTTTTGATCAAATTTAGTTAGTCTTAACGTGAAGTTAAAAGGCGATCGCTGTTTTTCTGACTCAGGTTACAATAAAGGCGATCGCATACTTTTTCCATGATTCAAGATATGAGTGAAATTTTATGAGTACAGCAGAAATGCGTGAGCAGGTAAAAGACTATGTTGATCTTTTATCCGCCGAGAAGTTACTAGTTGCGGCAGATTTTCTGGCATATTTAGCCGATAAAGAAGAAATTGATGCAACAGAAGAGTTGTTAAATACGGAAGGATTCAGAGAGGCTTTTCGTAAAGGTCAAAAAAGTATTGAACAAGGAAAGGTGACTCCCGTTGAGCAACTCAAGCGAAAATATTGATTATATTGTTGTTCTTAGTTCTGAGTCTAAAGCTTTTTTTGAATCTGCGACATCTCAATTACAAAAAAAATTAGACCGATGTTTTGATCGTCTAAAGATTGAACCCTGCTATCATCCCAATATAAAATTATTGAAGGGAGAATTATCGGGTTACTATCGTTATCGATTAGGAGATTACAGAGTTATTTATGAAGTTAATCAATCTGATCGAGTGGTGATAATTGTTTTGATTGGACATCGCGCTCGGATTTATGAATAATTTTTTTACAAACTCCGCGATCAATAAATACATAGTTGAATTAAATTTTAACTGTTCTTAAAATGTCATCTATCTTAGAAATTTAGGCTCTCCTGAATAAAAAGTGATAATCAAAACTTATCATGAAAAGCAAGCTAAAA
>QBMS01000144.1:1540-9919 GCA_003249095.1 Snowella sp. | reverse complement strand
AACGGCTTCGTGTCCATTACCTGTTAGAAGCAGGATGGAAAGCCGATTCCGCCATCCAAGGCTTAGGACGGAGTAATCGCACCAATCAAGCCCAACCCCCTCTATTTCGACCTGTGACCACCAATGTCAAAGGAGAAAAACGGTTTCTCAGTACCATTGCCCGACGCTTAGATTCCTTGGGAGCCTTGACACGGGGACAGCGACAAACGGGAGGACAGGGACTTTTCCGAGAAGAAGACAACTTGGAATCCCTCTACGCAAAATCCGCCTTGCGCCAACTCTATCAAGCTCTCTATGCAGGAACCCTGGATTGTTGCTCTCTCTCAGACTTTGAAGAACAGACAGGACTTTCCCTGACGGACAAAGAAGGTCACTTGAAGGAAGAGCTACCACCCATCGCTCAGTTTCTCAACCGTGTCCTAGCCCTGCGGATTGAACGTCAAAATGCTTTGTTTGAAGAGTTTGAAATCAGACTAGAAAGCAAAATTGAAGCGGCGATCTCGGCGGGGACTTACGAGGTTGGGGTGGAAACCCTGAAAGCGGATGGTTTTCAAATAATTGAACGTCAGGTCATCTATACTCATCCTGAAACCCAGGCTCAGACCCATTGCGTCAAAATCGAGCAGAAACGTCAAGCCCAGATTCTCAGACTCCCAGAAGCCTTGGAAGTAACAGAACGCTATCAAGGTCATGGGGTTTTGAATGAGCGATCAGGTCGAGTAGCCATCTGTGTTCCGACCAACAGCATCGTGACGGATGACGGAGAAGTTGTACGGCGAGTGAATCTGATTCGTCCCACTGCCAACAAAAAGATGAGCGTCGAACAATTCCAGTCCTCGACTTGGAAAGTCATCAACCAAGACACCTTCCAATCGCTATGGCAGGAGGAAGTGAATCAATCCCCTGAATTTGAAGTCGATTCCTTCTATCTGATCACAGGATTGTTGCTGCCGATTTGGAACCGTTTAGATGGGCAAAGTCTGCGAGTCTTTCGTCTGCAAACCGATGAAGGGGAGAAATTACTCGGTCGCTTAGTCCATGCCGAGAATATCGCGGCAGTCTATCGCAATCTCCAGATTGACGGGACTCCTCCGTTAACAGTAGATGAAGTCTTGCAAGCGGTGATTCAACGAAAAGAAGTCGTCCCGTTGGTGCGGGGCTGGCAATTGCGTTCATCGACAGTGATGGGCAATCAACGGCTAGAAGTCACGGGGATTCGTCAGGAATCGGAAGTGATGTGCCTCAAAGCTCTGGGCTGTATGACGGAGATGATTTGTTGGAAACTACGAGTCTTTATTCCTGTCAATGACAAAGCGACGGGCATTATCGAGAAGATTCGCCAGTTAGCGTAAATTTATGGAAAGACAGGGAGAGCGATTCTCTCTGTCTTTTTTTTCTTAACACAATATTTTCTAAACCTCAGTTTCCACGTCTGTTAGCATCATTTCTATTTTTCCTAGCAATCCCTCTACTTTTTTCCAGGTTTTTTTATCTTTTTCCCAGAGTTTTAATTGATTGAGACGACGAGTAAGGGTCTGAAGCTGATTTTTGGGAGATAACAAGTCTGGCGATGGTTTTAGGATAGCGATTCTTTCTTTAATCTGTGTTAGAGAGAGGCTGTTTTGAATGGATTCCTTCAATAGTTCTGCTCTTTGGGTTTCATCCTTTACCTTCGCGATCGCTGTAGCCTTGGTATATTCGATTTTTCCTTGACGGAGGGCTTCAAGAATCTCGATAGGAAGCTTGAGTAAGGGAAGACGATTACTAACGAAAGACTCCCAATTCATGCACCCAACTTCTTGAAAAATTGCCTGTACTAAGGTTGATTGTTCATTACTAATAACGTTATTAGTAATTTTCCCAGTTCGGGCATTTAGCATTTGGTAGAGGAGAAGAATAACCTGAGAGACAGGTTTCTGAAGACGAACTGACAAGAGGGAAAGAATACCTTCTGTTTCTTCAATTGGATTAAGGTCTTCTCGTTGGAGGTTTTCAATTAGGGAAATTTCAAGAGCTTCTTCATGAGTTAAATCTCGAACACTAACAGGAACTTCTGTTAAACCAGCCGCTTTAGCCGCACGATAACGTCTTTCTCCAGCAACTAATTCATATTTATCGTCTTGCTCACTTAAAGGGCGAACCAATAAGTTTTCTAAAACACCATAGGTTTTGATTGATTCAGCCAGTTGATCTAGTTTTTCTGGATCAAAATATCGTCTGGGTTGACTTTCTGGTAGAACGATCATTGTTAATGGTAGTTTTTGAGATGAAGAAATGGTTTCTGCTCCTAACAGATCATCTAAATTTGCTTGAACTTTATAGGGTTTATCTTGTTTACGGGAGGAAGAGTTGGACATGGTTTATTCTAATTGTTCAATAAGGGTTGTTAATTTTTCTAGAACCGCGATCGCCTGATTTTTCGGATCGTAAAGGGCTAAAGGAAGATTTTCTTCAGAGGCATCGACAAAAGCAGTTAATCGTGGGATAGGATCAAAGACTTGTCCAATTCGACCAAACTGTTCCTGAATGGCGATGAGAGTGCGTTTATCCTGGGAGTTACTGGCCGCATAACGGCTGGGAATAAAACCTGCAATTTTGAGACTGCGATTTCCTCGCTTTTTTACTTTAGCAATAGTTTGAATTAATAAATTAGTTCCTTGGAAGGCTTTAAAGTGAGTTTCAATGGGAATTAGGACGTGAGTTGCGGCCACCAGACTGGTATAACTGAGCAATCCAAGACTGGGCGGACAGTCAATAAGAATAAAGTCATAATCAGATTGGACAGAAGATAAAGCATCTTTAAGACGGATCTCTCGAAAATCAAGATTCACTAATTGGATCTCTGCCACACTGAGAGTAATATTCGTTGGTACAAGATCGAAGCCTTGGTTTGTCTTAATAATGAATAGTGGTTCTTCATTAATTAGAGCATCGAAGGGGGGTTTTTCTAATTTATCGGGATCAATTCCGACAAAAGTTGTGAGGGAGGATTGAGGGTCTAAATCAATCAATAAGACCTGGTGGCCTTTTTGACTGAGATGATAACCCAGATTGTGAGTGATTGTCGTTTTTCCTACGCCGCCTGCTTGATTGAATAGGGCAATAATTTTGGTCATGAGAGATGGCAAGAATGAATTTTGCTTAATTGATGAGACTTTAGATGGGGCTGAAAAGTTGCAAAATTGCAATTACTAATAACGTTATTAGTAATGATTAAAGAAGAAAGACAATCCAGAGAAATTTTTTCAAGTTATTGCTATAATTCTGCGAGAGTTGACATAAAGGAATTTGAGATGCTTTTTCCTTAAGATAGTAGTTTAGCTCACAGCCAAGTTGATATTGAAGCATAGAATTTGTAGAAAAACAAATAATATTGGCTATAAGTTGTTTTTAATTTCTCTAAAAACGCGAATCGGATTACCCCGCTCAAGGTTGTTGTGCTTATTCCAAAGTTCATAATCTACCTGGTGTAGGGAGTCACTGTTATTGGACTGAAGTAATGATAATAATTTAGCGATCGCCAATTTTTTGTTTAGATATTGAGAACGTTCTTCTTGGGCTACTACACTGATACCTGTAGGAAGATGGGTCACTCTCACAGCAGTTTCAGTCTTATTCACGTTTTGTCCGCCAGGGCCAGTAGAACGCATGGTTTGGAATTTCATCTCATTTTCAAATAAGGCTGCTGATTCCTCTGGGGCAGTCAATGCAGATACGCCAATAAACCAATTTTTACGTTTATGATGGGGACGAAAGGGGCTTTTCCCGATCCATTGGATTGTCCCTTGCCACTGGTTGATAAATTCGAGGCAAGTCTCACCTTTTAAGCTGACGATAATAGATAAATAACTATTGGGTTGATTACCTAGTATAGTCTCAATAACCTCGCATTCTAAATCGTTTTTTTTGGCTTCATCAAGAATAATGGGTAAGAGCTTTCCAACAAAATAGGCACATTCATCAGGGCCTCTTCCTGAAGTAATTTGTAACCAACAATGATTCATCATTTTAAGCTCTCCTTCTGGTTTTGTAAGTAATGACGGGACGAAACACTGCAATGACTTCGAGCAGTCCTGCATCTACCATATCCTGAATGACAATATCAATATTTTTATAAGCTTGGGGAGCTTCTTCATAGATTAAGTCTTTATCTTCACAAATCACACGACTCCCTAGAGCAGTTTTGATTAAATTCTCAATTTTAAAACGTTGACTGAGATTGCCTTTGGTATCGCTACGTTTCCATTTTCTTCCTGCACCATGAGCGAGAGAATAGGCATTTTCATGTTGTTCTCCTATGGGTTTTACTAAATAGCTGAACGTTCCTCTAGAGCCAGGAATCATAATGATGCCTTCATCGGCGGGAGATGCGCCTTTACGATGTAACCAGTAGGATAAATTATTGATTCTAATAGGAGTCACTGTGTTGTGATTGACATCGATAATACATTCTCCCTCACTGCCCAAAGCCTCCAGAAAACGATGGGCAATTAAGCCTCGATTAGCTTTGGCCCAAAGGAGAGCTTGATTGTGTTCATTCAAATAACGTTTGGCGGCTTCGCTATTTTCTGAAAGTCCCAAAGCTCCATATTGTTCTGTGTGGGAGCGTAAAATGGCTTCTCCCCGACCTCTTGAGCCAGAATGCACCAATAAAAATAAGTAATCTTTATCTATTCCCAAAGCATTAAACGCAACTTCATCTTTGATAGATTCTACTTTTTGTAATTCAGCAAAATGGTTGCCTCCTCCAATTGTTCCTAAACTCCGATCATGGTCTGAGGATTGCAGATGATATTTTTCCAACCAGGCAGAAATATTACCGTCCCAAGCTCCATCTAGATCGGTGAGTTTATTTACCCAACGGGCGAGTTTGATTTTTCGGCTTTGTAAGTTTGTTGTCCATAATCCCATCCCACATCCCACATCATTGCCCACGAGGTAGGGATAAAAAACACCTTCTGTAATGAACGCGGCTCCGATGGGATTACCTTTGCCTGGATGTAAATCGGGCATTCCGACAGCCTGCTTCATGTGGGGCAGTTCAGCCGTTTTTTTGAGTTGTTCAATGGCCCAGCCTTCAATCCAGTTTTGAGGGGATGCAATGATTCTGACTTGGACATTTTCTGGGTTTATCATTTCTAGAAATATTTTGGGAGATATGTACTGAAATAATGATGGGAATAGAGAAAGAAATTCTCAAGGTTTAAAGAAGGTTTAAAGCAGAGTCATAATTTCATTTTAGGATATTAAAATTAGGATATTAAGACTGATAAAGAGTATGGGCTAAGGAGCGTAACTTTCTGGACAATAGAATATAGTGAATGGGGGAGATTAATCTTAATTAAATGTAAAACCATGAAATCTACCAAATCCATCATTATCCGTCGAAAACAAATTTTAAGTCATTTAATTTTATTAGCATTTGTTGCAACCTTACCGACGGCTTGTTCTGAAGACACCTCAGATATTTCAGAAATTCGTGAAATTCCTCCGAATGACGCGATCGCGAATCAGCCTGTCGATGCGGTTTTTTACGAGAACTCCGAACAATGTAGGAAGGATTTGACAGAAAAATATCAGCAATATCAAACGCTTCAGCAAGAATTTCAAGCGGGAAAATTAACAACAGCCCCTTCCGAACCCGCGATGAAACCAGAAGACTGTGATGCCCAACTGTCCTTAGCCCTGCAAGAACATGAAGGAAACGCCCCCGTTTATCAGACCCTAGAGCAATGTCAAGCAGAAGGAACAGAATGTAGTCAAGCAACAGAGAATAGTGGAGAAATTGTTCAAGGTTATTATCCAAGGTTTGGTGGCACGTTTATTTATCCCTACGATCCCTCTCCTGATTTTGTTTATATCTACTATGGCGGTGTGAACCATCGGGTTTATCGCACTACCACCGTCTATCGTTCGGCGACTCCTGGGATGTTAGTGACCCCCTATGGCAGAACCATTCCCCAATACCGTCCTGGCACAAAAATTTCTGTTCCCCAACATACCCGTTTTACCGCTCCTGCCCGCCCTTCAGGAACTACTGCATCAGGTATTATTCGAGGAAGGTCTTCCACAGGATTTGGTTCTACTTATAAATCAACAGGAAGAGGAGGAGTCGGTAAATAAAAGTTTTATATCAGCCTAAAAAATTGAGTATTTCTAAATTTTAACTATGCGAGCTATACCTTTCAAACGCCGTTCCCATTTGCAACAACATATTCTCAATAACGCCTATCAAGCAGAAGTTCTCAGTGATGCTGACCAGAAATATTGGGTAGAAGCCTTGCGACAACCTTTTTATGTCCAATTTTCTACTGAAGAAGAAACGATTCTGGCTCAAGCGACAGAGACATTGGGAAAAATGTGTCAAGACTATTTAGATTGGTTCTTTACTGATCATGAAGACGGCGCAGTGGATCAAAGATTAGAGTCACTCAAAATCAACAAAGCCTACTGGGAAGCCATTAAACTTTCTTGGGATCGGACTGACCCAGAAGATCTTTCCCTTTATACGCGCTTTGATCTGGTGATGTCTGAAAATGGCGGTTTTCCCAAAATGATCGAAATTAATGGTGAGACTCCCTTACTTGGATGTGAGCAGGTTTATCAATGGAACTGGTTACAAGATATGCGATCGCGTCGTGATAGTTCTTTACCCGTAGATGCGAATCAATTTAATGAGTTTTGGGACACCGTAGGAGAACAATTACGTTACATCATTAAGGAATATGATATTAAGGGAGAAGTTTTTTCATTTTTAGTTGATGAAAAACTGAATGAAGATCAAGAAATGGCTGCCCAACTAATCCAAATTATTCAAGATGTAGTTGATCCTGAGCAATATTGTCAAATAGTTTACCTAAGAGATCAATTAGATGACCAGGGGTTACTCATGCAAAGGGGAATCGGTCTTGATGATCAAGGTTATCTGGTTGACCATTGCAGCGATCGCATTTTATTTTTATGGAAAATGTATGATTGGTCAGATCTACAAAATGATATTGAAAACTTTGGGATGACAGAGATATTTGCAAAAAGACTGGAAAGAGGAGACATGAGAATTTTGGAACCCCTGTGGAAGCAAGTTCTCTCCAATAAAGGGTCAATGGTTTATCTATGGGAACAATTCAAGGATCATGAAGACTATGGAAGCTATCTTTTAGCAACCTACTTTGAAAATGATCTCGGTACTGAAGCGACCCGTTTAATTCTCGATACTCATATTAGAAAACCAATGTTGGGCTTAGAAGGAGTGGGAACTTCGCTTCAGACAGGTTTAGGTTCTGCCCTAGAGGAACGTGAATCTTTGGGTTACGGTAAAGAAGGGTTTATTGTTCAGGAATATGTTCCCCTGCCTACGGCTTATGATTATCACTACATGGTGGGAAGTTGGTTAGTGGGAGGTCTCGAAGACGGAGAAGCGGCGGGAATGATTATTCGGGGTGATCAAAGTCGTATCACTGGTCGTCAGTGCCTGATTATTCCTCACATTGTTTCTGATAGCGAGATCCTCATTTCCTAAAAACTTTCTTGTTTTCTTTATTTAACAAAAAATATGGTTCTTGCCTACCACCCCAAAAATGAAGTTACCTCTCCACTCAAGCTACAACAAAGTCGCTGGCAGTTAGATGATATTTTACCCCTTGATTATCAGCTTCCCTCTGGAATAATTGAGAATATTGAAGCAAATATTCATGCCAATTTCCTGATTCTGTTAAGTAGAGATGTCTATAGTGAAGGAGATAGTCAACCCTTATTTGATTATCTTTTAACGAGACAGGGAGAATTTACACCAGATTTTTGGTTGATGATGGAAAAATGGCTGGTAGATGAGTTGCAACATTATGAGGCACTCCGTCGGGTTTATCGACTATTGGCAGGTGTTAGCTTTGAAGCAATGGATCTTGCTTTTGCGAAGAGAAATCATGAAATAGAGCCGATTAGGTCACTTCTCAAAGATGAGTTTACTATTTTGGTTGGCTTACTGTTTGACGAGATGGGATCAACGATTTCATACCGTAGGGATCTTTGGGAATATTATCAATACTATGGCCATGAAATAGGCAGAATTGGAAAATATCTTGTGATGGACGAGGGAATTCATTTTAATAATGCGGTCAATCTTATCAAGAAAAATCACAGCGATCGCATTCAGGAAATTCCATTTTTATTAGATCAAATTTCCCAGTTAGAATCAAAACTAAGGCGTTACTGTAAAACTTTTTTCCTCGACCATGCTCAAGAACAGTTTAGGTTTCCTAAAAACTTTAATCAAGTTATTATTCAACTGATTTTAGCTCGTTTCGGTTTAGATAAATTTCCTAACGAGGCTAACACTCTTTGGTCTTGGAAACCTGATGGCTGTATGTTAGTTCCTACTGT
>QBMS01000144.1:376-1530 GCA_003249095.1 Snowella sp. | reverse complement strand
CCTAAATTTATTGTGCATCACCAATAAGAATAAAAGGCGACCAAAAAAAGGGATGGGAATATTTTTCGATTTGACTTAATTTTGCCTGACGCAGAGCTTCACTTTTTGTCATTTCTTTTTGGAGGTTTTGATAGAATTGGGTCATTATTTCGGCACTGGTATTATCTTCCGCATTCCAAAGACTGGCGATCACGGATTTGGCTCCTGCTCTTTCCAAAACGTAGGCGAGTCCAGAGATTTCCTGTCCGTTGGCGTTGGCTTCTTTGGCGGTTTGGCAAGCACTTAAGGTGATTAATTCGGTATTTTTTAGTCCTAAAAGGGCGGCATCAGCGATGTTGTATTGTTGGTTATTAGCGAAGAGGATGGTGTTAGCTTGCATTTTGAAGTTAGGGCAACCTGCTAACTGGAAACAACCGTGAGTACCGAGGTGGAGAATGGAAAAACGGGAGGCTTGGGTTTTGAAGGTGTCGAGGGTGGCTTTTTCTCCCAGATAGGTTTCGCTTTGGGGAAAGATTTTGAGAAGATTTTCGGCTTCTTTTTCTGTGCCTTTGAGTTCTTGATTGGTGGGTTTGGGGTTAGCAAAAGCCAAAGTTTTTAGGTTTTTGGTTGTTTTTGATGGGGAATTAGGAATATTTGCGGTAGAAATACGAGTTAGGTAGGAAATGGGATATTTGTGCAGGAGATATTGCTTGGTTTTAGAATCATAGAGGCTTTCAAAGGGAATATAACGCAGTTGATCGGTAGCGATAATGGCTAAGTTTTTGGGGGAATTAATTTTGATTTGCTGTTCGATGGGACGAATTAAAATATCATACAGTTCTCTACTAGTGACGCGATAATCTGTATTTTCAAAATCTGCGAGTTGGTTACGATATTTGTTGACAAGTTGATTAAATTCATCGACTTTGGTATTGCTTTCGATGACGGTCAGTTTGTCTTTAGTAAACAGAAAAAGAGCGATTTTATCTCGTAGAGGAACGGGTTGAATAACTAGGGTATCAGGTGCAATATTTTGTCGAAGTCGGGCGATGTCGGTAGGTTTGGTTTCAAAGAGTTCGGCAACTTCAGGATATGTTTGGGCAATGGTTTCGGCTTCTTTATTTACCTTTTCTTCAAATTCTCGCATTTGTCTTGCGCTTTCATCTGTGAATTTT
>QBMS01000144.1:0-294 GCA_003249095.1 Snowella sp. | reverse complement strand
TGTTGGCGTATGGCTTCAAGTTGTTGGTTGTTGGTTTGCCAGTTTTCTATAGCTTTTTGGGCTTCAGGATTAGCAACTTGGGCATTGATCAGGCGGTTGTAGTCGGCAAGGTCGGTAGTAGTGGCAAGATTGATCCATTTAAAAGCTTCTTCAAGTTGATTTTGCTGAATGAGGATTTCAGTAAGATTAGATATTATAGGTTGGTTAATTCGTAATACTGCCGATCGATCTTCTTTAGGCAAACGACTTCTGATTTCTATGATAATTTGAACTGACCTTTGTAAACTTCTAACT
>QBMS01000143.1 GCA_003249095.1 Snowella sp. | reverse complement strand
CATCCTCATACAATGTACTCTATTATACAGTTTTTACTGTGAATCCAGAAGAGCCAAAATAACCTTTATTGCTATTCTTGCTCATGCCCACTCTATCAAGCTTCTATGGAATAAAAATCACAATGAACTATAATGATCACAATCCGCCTCATATCCATGTTGAGTATCAAGATTGTGAAGCAATTATTATGATTCAAACAGGAGAAGTTTTTAGCAATAATTCAGCTTGAGCGTCTGTCATATCTCCTTGATAACTTTTTTGATTGCTCATCTTTATAACCTCCTTTGATTTATCGAGCATCTATGCTATCACACTATCTATAGTGGTCTGTTGACTTTTCAAACGTTTTCTTACTTGCTTGAAACTCTCGATCATTCCTTTAATTCTGGATAATATGTCTGATTCTATATTTTTCTCCATCCCAATATGAAAAACATGAATTAGTAGCAACGTTATTGATGTAATTCTTTGCTGACCATCAACAATTGAAAACACTACGTTATCTCCAACATCTTTCTTATTAAGAATAATTGAACCCAGAAAACAGTCCTCATATTTAGCGACATCACGAATACTATGACCAGATTTATAGGACGATCTAAATTTATTTAGTAAATCATTAATAAGATGACTAATATTCTGTTTGTCCCATTTGTACTCCCTTTGATATTCATCTATTGTAAATTTATTCCCACCCAATAATTGATTAATAGTTCTATAAAGAGGGATGATTTGCCGCATAGAATACTCCTGTTTATTCGATCTGTCTAATTAAGTTAATCCATCTATTTTAACACAGAAGATTAAAATTCGATTTCATCTAATCTTTGTTGCAACATTTGGGGAAATTGACTATAATACTTTTGATTCAGAGGCGAAGGATGGGGCAGAGGCATTAAACTCACCTGACGTTGATGGGTCATTCTTTGAGCATCTGTTGCTCTGAGAGTGACATTTAAGCGAGAAGAAAAGCGATCGCCTCCCAGAAAAAATCCATTAACTTCTCCCGTTTTACCGTAGGGAATAAACCATTTAAAAGCTTCTGTCCCCAAGGTAATAATTTGTGTTCCTTGCCAATGGAGGACTAATAATTTTTCTATAAAAGGTCGAAAACGTTCCTTGACTTCTGGGGAATAGGCTTTATTACCAGGGGGTTTATAGGGAACCGTATTAGTTAACAAAACGCGATCGCAAACGGTCTGTAATTCCTGTTTATTTTTTGCCTTTTTACCATGCAACGCTGAATAAAAACCATTTCTCACCAGAGTTCCCGCCGCTCCGATCAAGGGTTGACCTGCTGCAACTTCATCCCGACCCAAATCTCGGCCAAAAAAACACAGTTGACTGTTTAAGTTTCCTGCATAAAGGACAGGTTCTAAGGGATTTTTATGGACAGCTTGATAAATGGGAACATCAATGGGAAAACCTTCCCGTTCGGCTTCTTGGCGAATTTGATCAATAAGAGTGGCAATTGCTGACATAAGGCTCAGGTCAAAAAGTGAGCAATTCGTACCATAACACGATTCTTCTTCTGATAAACTCATACATGAATAAGTAGCAGAGAAATTGAGCAATTTGACAGATATTTTTCAAGAGTTAGCGGAATATCGGCACCAGTTAGGCTTACCTCCCGCAGGAAGCGATGGCGATCGCGCTACTATTGCCAAGATAGAAATTGACGGAAATAGTTTCTTTGGAATCAATTCTGGTAGTAATCCCCATCCCAGAAAGATTACAATGACAGTAAATCCGATTAGTCGCACCCATGCCGAAGCGGATGCCTTTCAACAAATGTTGGATGCTGGTATAAAAGGGGGTAAGGGTAGATTAATCGTTGATCGAGATCTTTGTCGAGCCTGCGGTCGCAATGGAGGGGTCAGAGGTATGGCTAGACAACTAGATTTGGAAGAGTTAGAGGTTATTAGTCCCAGTGGTTCCCAAATAATCATCCTAAAATGAGGTTAATTTATGTTTATTTCCAAGTTCTCCAGTGAAGACTGGCAAAATAATCAGAATACCGAAGTCATACATCCCGCGAAAAATTGGCAAGAAATTGAGAAAGCTATTCAGGAATTGGATGGTAAGCACAGAACATTGGTGACATTAGAGACTGACGGGGAAGCTCATTTAGCGATCGGTGGTGGCCCTGATAAATTTATTGTTTATTTAACTTTTGATAATGAGGTTTTTTATTATCTTTGTGGTTTTGCGAAATCAAATTTAGAGGAATCTTTGGTAGTCGGTGGGCAAGAGGGTTTATATCCTGCAAAATTCTGTGTTGAAATTGACTTAATTCTTCAAGTTGCCAAAACATTTGCTGAATTTG
The DNA here is from genome assembly GCA_003249095.1 of Snowella sp. Lineage (GTDB taxonomy): Bacteria > Cyanobacteriota > Cyanobacteriia > Cyanobacteriales > Microcystaceae > Snowella. The sequence continues at coordinate 7,787 of QBMS01000143.1, read as the reverse complement.
GGACAATGGATCAAACGGTTGTTTGGGAAAAAGAAGGCGTTTTAGAGCTAGTGTAACAAAAATTATCAATTTCATACTTTCAGTCATTTCTATCATAGACTTATTAAATCGCCGTAACTTTCGTTGACTATCATGCTCTCTTCTATTGACAATCAGGTGTTAGATTTTTATGGTGAACTTTTTGAGCATTTGTTCTCCAATCCGTTTCGTAACCACATTTCTGAGAGACGCAGATTGAACGAGTTTTTGCGTCAAGTTGGTGAGGCGACTGATGCGGCTTCATCATCGTTAACGCGCTTTTTTGTGGGTCAGAAGTTAAGTAAAACGGAGGTTGCCGAAATTCTGTCGGGTTTTCAGAAAATGGGTCAGCTTTTGAGCCTGGAAGATATTTCTAACTCGAATGTGACGACAGAGGCGATCGCGGAAGATTTACTCAGTCGTTTACCCTGTCCCCAAACGGTTCAAATTTCCCATAACGCAATTTATCGGACAGCGTTACATACAGTCGTACAAGTCTTGATGCAAGTCGGGCCAGTAATGGCTGAATGGCAAAAACTTAGTTTTTCAATCACCTTTGAGTTGCCGCGACGAATTGTTAATCGTTTGAATGAGATTAGTGAACAAATTAATGCTTTAGGCCAATTGGGACAGGCAGGAGCCGATGAGAGTTATAAACTTCTATATCGAGATTACTTATTGCAACGTTTCCATAAGGTAGAAGCGGGAACGGTACGAATGACAACCAATATGGATGTGGACTTACGGGAGTTATTCGTAATGCCTCGTGTTGAGGAACGGAAACGCAGTCAAGAGCAAGAAAATCACGAAACAGAAACTTCGATCGCTCTAATGGATTTAGATTCGGCTCGCCAGTTATTCAGTGATCGTCCAAGGAATGATAGAGGTCTTTTAGAGGCAGAAAATGTCAACAGACCATTGAAATTACGGCATCAGGAGTTACCGCTCTAGCTCAATCTAACGCTGTTAAAACTATCATCGAAGATCAGCCCATTCATTCTGCTTATATTCAGGATCAGGATGCCCGAAAAGTTATTTTAGATTATTCCTAAAAAGCGATCGCCCAAAGTTAATCCCCAATCCATTAGAAAAATAGATCGCCATAGATCCCTCCTCTGCGATATGGTATAAAACAACAAGCTTTACAAAACGTTACGCCTTCTGCTGGCAAACCACCATGCAATGTATCATCAACCGTCGGGCAACCTTTTCCGCCAGTCATCGTTACTGGTTCTCTGAATTAACGGAACAGGAAAATAAAGAAAAATTTGGCGCATCTAGCCGCTTCCCTGGTCATGGACATAATTATGTTCTTTTTGTTTCTCTGATTGGTGAACTCGATCGCTACGGCATGGTAGAAAATCTATCCACCGTTAAGCGAGTCATCAAACAAGAAGTCACGAGTCAACTCAATTATTTCCATCTCAACGATACCTGGCCTGAATTTCAGCAAATTCTCCCCACCACAGAACACATTGCCAAAGCCATCTGGGATCGCCTGAGTCCCCATTTACCCCTCGTTAAAATCCGTTTATTTGAACACCCCGAATTATGGGCTGATTACCAAGGAAATTCTATGGAAGCAACTTTAAGTTTAAAAACCCACTTTAGCGCAGCCCATCGTTTGGCCCTACCTGAACTAACCCTAGAGCAAAATAGCGAAATCTATGGCAAATGCGCCCGCGTGAATGGTCACGGTCATAACTATCATTTAGAAGTGGCTGTTACGGGAGAAATAGACGCTCGCACGGGAATGATTGTGGATTTGGGTTCTTTACAAAAGGTGATTGATGATTATGTTGTTGAACCCTTTGATCACACCTTCCTGAACAAAGATATTCCCTATTTTGCCGAAGTTGTGCCGACCGCCGAAAATATTGCTTTCCATATTGCCCAACTCCTCCAGCAACCGATTCGAGAATTAGGAGTAGAATTGGAAAAAGTTACTTTGATTGAAAGCCCTAACAATTCTTGTGAAATTAATTGTCGTCATTTAGACTTGTCGGCTCTACTTTCTGTTCAACAGGAACCTGCTTTAGTGGGAGCTTGCTAAGATATTTGACCTAAAATAGCCACTTTTTCTAAGATCAAAATATTTCATGCGTCATGAAAGCTTACGGATCTTGGTGAATGTTGGTCAGAATAATCAAAGATTTATATCAATCAGATTTGCTCAAATGATCATGATATCAAAAGTGTCTGATAATATGGGCAAGAGCAAACAGTGCCTTTTTTTTAAAGACTGTCAGCCATAAACGTTCAATCTAAGCAGAAGGACTTGTTGAAGATGGAATCCAATGTTGAACAAAAGACAACAACAGGGTTAAAAACGGATCTCGGAACCCTCGCCCCTGGCCAAAAATCTCCCCTTATCGATCAACCCTGGCAGGAGTGGCTACAACCTGTTTGGGAAATTTTAGGAAAGATCCCTGAATACACGGGTGAATTTTTCTCTAAGAACCAACAACCGCTAATTTCTATCGGACTCATTGTTTTAGGTATTGTGAGCGTTAAAATTCTCGTCGCTGTTCTCGATGCGATCGATGATATTCCCTTGCTTGCTCCTACGATGCAGTTGATCGGCTTATGTTATACCGCCTGGTTTGTCTGGCGTTATCTCTGGAAGGCTTCTAATCGTCAGGAGTTACTTTCTGAGCTTGATGCGCTGAAGAGCCAAATTTTCGGCGGCTAGTCATTTTTCATTTTTATAAAGCCTATGCTCCCGTAGCTAGAATAAACCAGAGTTAAGACGAAAAGTAGTTACTAATCTTAACCCTGGCTTATTTTTTTGCATTGTTGGTATGCCCCCTAAATCCCCCAATTCTGGGGGACTTCCAAGTATTAGTTCCCCCCAAAGTTGGGGGGCTAGGGGGGCGAAAACATACCGATAATCAGTAATACCATTTTTTGTTTATTTTACGACAATTTAAGCTGCTTTAAGGCTATTTTCTAGGGCTTCCCAACGGAAATAGCGATCGCCGCCCATTTCTAAGACGACCTTAATTTTGGGTTCCTGTTGGGTCAAGGTGATTAAATATTGAATTTCGGTTTGGGACAAAATAAAGCCTTCCAAGATCCAGAGAACCAATCCCTTCGATTTTGGCGGTAAATTTTCTACCTGATAGGTCGCGATCGGTGGTACAAAATAGGTCGGCCCGACTGCCCCCTCCTGCCCAATATTCTTTTTACCGAGATGGGGAGGACGTACACCATGAATCTGGGTTAGGTAGGCTCCCAAATCCCCCAATCCCCTAGCACTCAGGGAAAATGAAGTATAACCCGTCGCCCGTAAACGACGTTGGTAGCGGCCTTCATAACCGCCTTCCAGGGGAGCATAGACAGCGATCGCGCCAGATTTTTCTAACGCACGGATAAATCCTTTTCCAGTGGTGAGCAATGGCATTGGGGTCTCAATGGCTTTTCAAAATTATCTGCTCCTGATTATAGGGTAAACTCAGAAAAAATAAAACCCTGATTAGCGACAAATGAAACCCCTATTTATTGTTTTTGAAGGTATTGATGGCTCAGGAAAAACGACTCAAGCAGAACGTTTAAAAGACTATTTCATCAAAGAAGGAGAGCCTGCGGTCATGAGTCCTGAACCTTCGACGGGATTGATTGGTAAATTAATTCGAGAAGCATTACAAAAGTCTATTATTGCTATTCAAAATCAACACCGTTTTGAAGAACAAATGGCCTATTTATTTGCCGCCGATAGACATTATCATTTATATAACGATGAGGATGGTGTCTTCAAATTAATCCATCAAGATCAGACCCATGTAATTACGCCGCGCTATTATTTTTCGTCTTTGGCTTACAATTGTCATAATCAATCGGAATATGATTTTGTGAGTCGTTTAAACCAATCTTTTCCTGCTCCTGATTTGGTGGTTTATCTGGATATTCCCGTTGAAGTTGCCATGTCTCGGATTGCAGAAAGAGCGGAGCGAGAATGTTATGAAGAAGAAGCGAAGTTAACCCAGGTGAGTCTAAATTATGAGCGAATTTTTGAAACCTATTCAGGATTATTATTAACCCTTGATGGAACCCAACCTGAAGGCGATCTTCAGCAAACAATTATTGAATTTTTGACTAATTACTTTAATTGATACTTAAGTGGTTTGTAGTTTTTTATTATCAAAATAATTGCAAATTTAGTGTTCTACATGGTAGGGTGATATTTTTTACGCACGAGTAATTGAGTTACTGAAACCATCTAATTTTAAAGAGTTGAGTATTTACTATGCCTGATTCAAAAAAGAAAATCGGTTAAATCTGGTACGTTGACCCACTGCTTTTGATGATGGGATTGATGGGTTAAATCCATTAATAATTGGGAATAAACCCCTTCTTTGAGGGAAGGAATCAAGGATTGTCCCTGATCAATTCCCGCAACCCATTGATCCACCACTCGCAGAAAAGGCGCGAGACGACCATCACTAAAAACCTGGGGAAACGCTAATCGTTTGGGAATTTCAATCTCGGTGAGAGATTTCCCTGCAGGAGCCGCCATTAACCGAAATCCATGCACATAATCCTTGAGATTATCACTACCTAAAACCAGCGTTCCGCGATCGCCGTAAACTTCGAGCCAATGGCCGCGACCTGAATAGGTGACCGAACTAATCGAAAGCTGACAGGGGATATTATTCGCTAATTCTAATAATAATAAACAGGTATCATCAGCAGTCACGGGTTTCAGTAAATTGTTGTCATTCGGATCAGGACGTTCGGGAATGGCACAACTCAGATGGGCGCAGAGTTTTTTAATCGGGCCAAATAACCAAGCAATATAATCAAAGGAATGGGAACCCAATGCTCCCAAGGCACCGCCGCCCTTTTCGGCTTGAGCGTACCAATTCCAAGGTCTATCGGGATTGGCTCGACTAACGACAGACCAATCAATTTTAATCAGGCGAATGTTACCGACATAACCCTGTTCTAAATATTCCGCCAACAGTTGCCAAGCAGGAATAAATCGAAATTCAAAATCCGCGATCGCCGTGACCCCTTTTTGTTGAGCAAGATGATACAGTTCACGACATTGTTGGGCATTCATTGTCATGGGTTTTTCCAACAGAAGGTGTTTTCCTGCGCTTAAAACTTGTTTAGCCATCGCGTAATGCAAAAACGGCGGCGTGGAAATACTGACCGCATCAATTTCAGGAGATTGGAGCAGTTTATCGAGTTGATGATAGGCGTAGGGGATTTGGTTCTCGTCGGCGATCGTCTTGGCCTTAGCTAAATCCTGGTTATAAACCGCGACTAATTCCGTGCGGGGATGGTGTTGGAACCCTGGAATATGAATCGCTTTGCCAAATCCTGTACCGACTACTGCGACCCCAATTTTAGAATCTTTCATAAAAATTATTGTTTGCGACAAAAAGCGTGATAACCAATTAACTTATAAATTAACTTAGCCGTTGAAAATTCTGATACCACCGAATCTACTACAGGAGCCAATTCCATTACATCACAACCGATAACGTCATGGGTTTCAAAAACTCTTCTCAAAAAGCGCAGGGTTTCGTGCCATCCCATTCCCCCAGGTTCAGGCGTACCAACCCCAGGAATTAAGCTCGGATCAATACCATCCACATCAATTGTAATAAAAACTTTCGGCGTTTTAATCTGATTAATGGCTTTCTCGATCCAGTCAGGATCAAAGGCCATTTCCCTTGCCCAAATCACAGGAATTTCCTGGGCTTTAATTAACTCCGCCTCCTCTTTGCAAATCGCTCGAATTCCTACGGGCAAAGTCGGCAAACCCATCTCTAAAACTCGACGCATCACACAGGCATGATTATGGAGCGATCCTTCAAATTCGTGGCGCATATCTCCATGAGCATCAATCTGCACTACCGTAAAGGTTTCATCGATCGCTTGTTGATAGGCACGAACAATTCCTGTTGTAATAGCGTGTTCTCCCCCAATCCCGACGACAAACTTTTGATCTTTAATCAACTGAGTAACCGTTTCAGTAGTTTCCCTTAACATTTCCTCTGCTGTCAGCCCAGAATTTAAACGTGTATCCGCGACATAACCCACAGTATAAATGCCTACGGAGTGACAAGTTTCCGCTTGGAGTTCTTCGTCATAGGCTTCGAGTTGATCCGATGCCTCCAACACCGCATCAGGGCCATGTTCACACCCTTTGCGATAGGTTGTGGTTGCCTCGTAGGGAATGGGAAGAATCACGGCTTGAGCGTTTTGATAGGAGGCGATCGCTTCTGAACCGAGGAACTGTTTAACGGTCGGGAGTGTTTCTAGGAGCATAGTGCAAAAAAGTCGAAAAACCTTACTTTCCAAGTTTAATCATTCGTGGTACGGAACCAATATTTTTCAGTCCAGCCGATTCAACCATGCCCCGACTCTTCCTTACTGATTTTGTTTTTTCTTCGGGTGAGAGGACAAGACGATTATTAGACTTTATTTTTATCTGGTCATTTAGCTGAAGAGTAACTTTATAATCTCTTTAAAATCTCTTTAAAAAGTCTCGTCAAACAAAAAAATTATTAATTTTAAAAATCCATCAATAATTAAAGGGCATGAACAAATGTTTAATACTTTATTTCTATGGCGAGCAAGTTCTTTTTTAAAGAGACTTTAAAGCTTTGTGCTGAAGACTTTTCCAATGCTGACAAGAAAAATAAAGGCCAGAAAGTCATGTCCAGTAAGGGTTCTGTGATCTAGATAAAGACAAAGTGATTTTAAAAAATGATTGACAATTCTGCTTTTTTCATTCCTAGCAAAGCTCATTTAGCTTAGTTATGTTGAAAGTAAGAGCAAGAGATTTTTTTTTAAAGCGATTTTAAAGAAAAAAGGCTTGACAAGCTTGAGTTATTTTAGTTATTCTCTATTCATGAGCTCAAAAGACCACTTTTCTTTAAGAGCCTTAGATACAGATTTGCTGAGCACTAAAGCATATACTTAAGTAAACTATATAAATTATCCTAAGCTGACCTAAACAAAATTCACTCAAGATGGTAAAAATTATGACTATGACTATGAAAAAAGTATTCGCAACTGGCTTAAGTGCTGCTGTTCTTTCTGTTGGTGGTCTGGTTTTAAGTGCCGCTAATGCCCAAGCTGCAACTATTAGTCATTCTGGAAACCTATTTTCAAACGTAACACAGGCAACTGTTGGTAGTACACAACTCCTGAAATTCGATTCCGCTCTTGGAACCCTAACGGGCGTAACCATCACTTCACAGGTCAGTGGCTCTGCTGCCTTAAGTGTCTTTAACAGCACAGGTACCTCTCAAGCTTTTAACAGAGGAAAGGCAGAATTCGATTTTAATTTAGTCGCCCCCCAGATCAGCGTAGATAGCACTGCTGGTGCGTACAACCTCGCTGGCACTGTCGCGTCTGGTACAACTAACAGTTACTCAGGGCCTGTCACTACGGTTGATGGTAGCTACAATGTTTTGTCTAGTGATTTCTCCTATTACATTGGGGATGGAACCACCACCTTTACCGCGACGGGTGACCTAAGCGACGGGAGTTACAGTGGTAGAGGGGCTTCTGGAGTATTCTTTAGTGGTACTTCTGTTCTAAGTGCTAATGCGATCGTAACTTACACCTACATTGAGAAACCTCCTGTTGCGGCTGTACCTGAACCTTTGACCATACTAGGTGCGGCTACTGCTGTCGGTTTTGGTGCCGCGTTCAAGCGTCGTGCTTTAAAGAAGAATAATGAAGGTTAATTCTAGGCACTGGTGTAGTTTGATTAAAGGCGAAAAAAGGTATGGTGTAAGGCTTAGAGG
>QBMS01000142.1 GCA_003249095.1 Snowella sp. | reverse complement strand
ACATACATCAAGCATCGTCTTTTGTACCTTCCGATGAGTGTTATTGAGCGAAAAACACACCTCAAAGCTAGTTCCGAATAAGTTTGTGTCTTCTTGTATTTCTAAAAGCTTCTTGCTTAAGGGCTTTACGAAAAAACATACATCAAGCATCGTCTTTTGTACCTTCCGATGAGTGTTATTGAGCGAAAAACACACCATCAAAGGACTTTGGAACGGGGTTCAGGAAGCTGAAAGCCTTATTCTCTCGTAGCCACAAACTTGTCTGGAACTAGTATCGTTTGACTAATTTTTCCCGTAATTCGGTTTTAATGCGATTCAAAATCGAAGCCTCATCAAGGGATTCTAAAATATTAGTCACAACGGTTTTCGGCCCATCTGGCCCCCAGGACGCTCCATTGGCTAAATAGGTTTTAGTGACTTGCCCGATCGCGTAACAGGTCACTCCTGCCACCCCCGCCTGAGTAATAGCAATAGTCATATAAGGCGCGAGGGAAATTCCCCCTGTCACAGGAATCGTTAATCCCAAAAGCCCTTTGAGTGAACTTAATCCGAGGGACGCTAGAAACTCGCTGGCACTAATGCCGCCCATACTAATACCAATTTTTTGTAAAAGCGCGATCGCGGAAGTATGGGTCATGGTGATGCCGTAGAGACGGGAAAGAGCCAAAATCATGGCGATATCAATCACGGCTCCTGTAAGCAAATCCACCGCAGTCACAGGATTTAAGGCGATCGCGACGGCTTTGATCATCACGGCTTTTTGGATAGTGTCATTGGCCAAGGCATTGCGGACTTCCATCTTGCGTTGGACAAATTTTTCGTTCACATTGTCGGCACAAAGTAGGGTATTTAAAGCCACCAAAGATTTGCCTTCCCGTTGTAAAAGTTCGACAATTTTTAACTTTAATTCTGTTACCTGGGGTTCACTCCGATATTGATGACGCTTTACTTTTCCTAAACTATCTTTGATTAATTCTGAGTGTAAAGGATTGGCGGCAACCATGACAATTTCATCGGGGGAAAGTAATTCCTTGACTCGTTCATCTCGAATTTTTTCGTAAATGGCTAAACGATCCGTTTCAGGATATTGATCGATTTTATTAAAGACCAAAATCATCGGTTTTCCCACTTCTCGCAATTGGGAAAGGGCATTATATTCAACCTTACTTAAATCCCCTGCAATAATAAAAAGAATCAGGTCAGTTTTTTGAGCAATATCACGGGCTAAGGCTTCACGGGTTTCTCCATCCACCTCATCAATGCCAGGGGTATCAATAAGCTGAATTTGCGAATTTCCCCAACCTGATAGAGTAAACTTTTTAACCTGTTTTAAATTTTCATCCTGGCTCACTTCCCAAGACGCAGATTCAATGATTTTAGTGACTCCGTGCAGAGGCCCTGATTGAAAAATAGGTTGACCGAGTAGGGCATTTAAAACTGAAGATTTTCCTCGTCCAACCATTCCAAAGGCGACAATTTGCACAACCGAGTTATCTAGTTTTTCTAACATCGAAGAGAGATGATCAATGTCTTTTTCTAATCCTTGTTTTTCTCTCGGACTCAAATCTAGATGATTGACTAAATCCCTTAAGGTATGTTGAGCTTTTTTATAATTTAATTCCTCTTGAATGGCTTCAAAATCGATCAAAGCATTCTCGAATTCTTCATTCTTCCAATTATCTTGAGGGGAAATTTCGGTCATAGGAATTAGAACAATAAAAGCTAATATTTAAAAATTAATGATATTGGAGTATCAATACAAAACGTTTTACTGATTACTGATACAGATTAAGGGCATAATAGATTAAATTACTTTTTTTGTGTTCAGAATTGGCGGTAATGACTGCGATCGCTATAATAAATTGTATTAATTAGCCAAAAATTACTTTTATGAAAGTATCAGGCATTTTTATTTATCCTATCAAATCCTGTCAGGGAATTGCGCTGACCGAAACCGAGGTTCTGCCCCAGGGTTTTGCCTGGGATCGGGAATTTATGCTGGTGGATCAATTGGGAAATTTTTTAACCCAACGCCAATATCCCCAACTAGCAACGATTCAGGTCAAAATTCAGGATAATCATCTCATTTTATCGGTAAATAATCAAAAAACCGTTATTTTGGAACCTCATTTTTCTGGCGTTGAAAAAACTGTCCAAGTATGGCGCGATCGCGTGACAGCAATTGACCAGGGAGATAAGATTGCGGAGTGGTTCCAAACGGTGTTAAATTTGCCATCTGAGACTCAAATTCGCCTAGTGAGACAATCTCCCCAACATATCCGCCCAATTAATAAAAATTACACCAATAATCAAGAAAAACCCGTTAGTTTTGCCGATGGTTTCCCGATTTTATTAACGGCAACGGCTTCCCTCGCAGAATTAAATCGACGCTTAGAAATCATCTATCCGAACCAATCTCCGTCTATTCCCATGAATCGTTTTCGTCCCAATTTAGTCATCGAAACCGAGGAGCCTTTTATGGAGAGCGACTGGCAAAGGGTTACAATTAATCAACTGACGTTTGCCTTGGTCAAACCCTGTTCTCGCTGTATCGTTACCACAACGGATCAGTTAAGCGGCGATCGCAACCCCCACAATGAACCCCTGAAAACCCTGAGTACTTTTCGCCAAATTCCCCAAGAAGGCATTATGTTTGGAGAAAATGCGATTCCTCTCAAAACAGGTAAAATAAGCCTTGGTGACGACGTAAATGGAGAATAGGGGATTTGAACCCCTGACCTCTGCGGTGCGATCGCAGCACTCTACCAACTGAGCTAATTCCCCTTGGATCGTCTATCTTATCATCTAAATGCTGTTATTTGTGATCTGTTTTAATCTATCTTTGACGCTCCTCAATCTTTATTTGGTGTTGCGTCTATTACAGTTGCGGCAGTATTTAAAATGTACCACGAAGAGATTGATTCGACTCGAAAAATGTTCCCACCGTCTTTTGGCCCCTCTACCCCCCAATTTAACCCAAGCTAAACAAGGCACGATTCAATTCAGGAAAAGCTATCAAAAATTAAGCAGACAATTAATCCTTTTACAGGGTCTATTACAAAGTTTACAATGGATTAATTTGCTCTGGAAAAGACGAAAATGGGGCAGTCATTCAGTTTGATCAAAAGTTTATCTTAATATCAAGGGCGAACGCAATTCGCCCCTACAGAAGGTTTTTAGAGGATCGTAGCGCAAGGCTTGCGCCCAAAAGTAGCAAATTTAACAACTGACACCCTTGATCCAATAGAAAATAAAAAAGGATAAATATGGAGAGTATCTTAATTTATGTGAATATTACTATAGAAATTTCCTAAATTATTCTGCGATCGCTGTATGTTAGATTTTTTTCAATTTACGATAGGGAGTTTTGCCTCCCTCTTTCCCGTTGCTGATCCTCTGGGAGCGGTTCCTCTATTTATTGTTTTATCGGCTAATGCACCGCCCGAACTTCGGAAAGAATTTGCTAGTAAAATTAGTCTTTATACGATTTTAGTGTTAGTAATTTTCTTATTTATTGGGGGCAGTATTTTAAACTTTTTTGGGATTTCTATTGCGGTGGTGAAAATTGCAGGAGGAGCCGTTATTTTTGAAGCAGGATGGCAAGCGTTAAAGGAAGGTTCCCAACTAACACCAGAAAATAAAACAGTCGCGATCGCAGAAGTTAAAGAACACGAAAATATTGCTTTTATCCCGATGACCATTCCCCTGTTAGCGGGGCCAGGTTCTATTGCGGTTACCTTGGGATTAGCGGCCCAAGCAGGACAAGATTTCTCCCTAAGAACAGGTTTAAATTATGGGGCGGCCATTGTCGCGATCGCGATGATCGGATTTGTGAGCTTTGTCTGTTTACGACTTTCTAGTTGGTTTTTAGAAGTCTTTGGAGAAACGGGAATCATGGCCATTAGTCGTTTATTAGGTTTATTTATCCTAGCAGTTGGAGTCCAATTAATTCTCAATGGATTTACCGATTGGATTCATGATTTTAATGGAGAAGAACAATCATTAGTAAAACGATGGCTCTCATTTTTGATTGGCAATTATTTTGGATAAAATTACTTAAGCGACTTCTTACAAACTTAGGAATAAAAAATAAATAACCTGTGCTTTTCTGTTGCCAACAGACCTTAAAAATACTTTTGTTCTTATGTTCTTAATTATTTAAGATTGTAGGTTCCTATCCCTAAAATCATTCTTTTTTTGTAGGGGCTTAACACTGTTAAGCCCTTTTATGCGTCTATCAAGCAATACATTGTCTGTTGACCGTTGAGATTATGGACATAATGGTATTATGTCCCTACAGAAATCTGTATCTTGAATGCACAACTTATTAAATCCTTGTTCCTTAATACTATTAAGTCACCCAGAATTGGGAGATTTAGGAGGCTTGACAAAAGTAGTTGTTTAACTGGAAATTTCTTTAATTAAATAGATCAGAAAATTCTGACGTTAAATGCCGCTCCATTAAATTCTTAACCGCTTCTTGGGGAGTAATTTCATTTTTTAATAAATAATAAACCTGATCTGCAATAGGAACAGAAATTGCTTTGACTTGGGCGATTTTAACCAACACTTCCGTTGTATTAACCCCTTCAGGACAGCCTTCACTTTCTGCTAAAATTTTCTCTAGGCTCATTCCTTTTCCTAATTTATAACCTACCTGATAATTGCGGGATAACGGACTACTACAGGTCGCGAGTAAATCCCCCAATCCCGATAGACCAAAAAACGTTTCAGGTTGCGCCCCCAAAGCCAAGCCGACTCGAATCATTTCAGGTAATGCTCTCGTTAATAAAGCGGATTTCGCATTAGTTCCCAACGCTAAACCATCACACACTCCCGCCGCGATCGCCACCACATTTTTGAGAGTACCGCCCAATTCCGTCCCCAGGGGATCACGATTCAAATAAACGCGGAAACTAGGGGAAGAAAAAATCGTTTGTACCCCTTCAGCCGCCAAGGTATGTTTACTCGCCACCGCCGTTGCCGCAGGAAGTCCCATCGTAATTTCTTTGGATAAATTCGGCCCCGATAAAACCACTAAGGGAAAATAGGGAAAGGCTTTTTTCCAAAGTTGGGAGGGCGTTTGCAGAGTGACAGGATCTAAACCCTTTGTTGCTGTCACTAAAATCATTTTTTCGGATAAATTTAAGGGTTGGAGTTGATCAATGACGGCTTGAACCCCCGCCATAGAAACGGCAGATACAATCACATTCGTGCCTGGGAGAATGTCTTCTAAAGATTCTGAATGGTTGCGCGACCATACCCGAACCTGATAATCATTCCGTTTTGCCAGTTCCGCTAACGCCGTTCCCCACCGTCCCGCCCCGATAATGGTGACAATTTTTGATTGGGCTTCCATTGTATTAATTTCGCACGATTTTAAGTCCTAAAACTATTCTCTCATAACCTGTTAAAATTAAGAAATTGTAAACAAATTAATTCCATTAAGATGACGGTATTTCGTAATCCCACGCCGACGGTAGATATTATTATTGAAATGATCGATCAACCCCATCGCCCGATTCTTTTAATTGAAAGAAAAAATCCACCCCCTGGTTGGGCCTTGCCTGGAGGGTTCGTCGATTACGGAGAAACGGTAGAAGCCGCCGCGATCAGGGAAGCAAGGGAAGAAGTCAGTTTAGAGGTGGAATTAATCGAGCAATTTCATGTCTATTCCGATCCCAATCGAGATGAACGACAACACACCTTAAGTATTGTTTTTATGGCGATCGCCAAAGGAACGCCGAGAGCCGCCGATGATGCTAAAAAAGTTGGTTTTTTTGAACTGAGGGAATTGCCCAAAGTCCTCTGTTTCGACCACCAACAAATTCTGCAAGACTATCTCCGCTATCGTCACTATGGAATACGTCCCCGTTGAATTTAATGTGTTTTTAATATTTGTAGTTTAAAGTGAAAAATCAATCTACTTTAACCCCTTCCCTATCTGCCCCTAAAAACTTACAACGTTCCTAAAATTATGACTGACTCCAATAACTTTCCCATTCCAGAACAAAGCCTCGATCGCGATTGCACGACCCTCTCTCGCCACGTCCTCCAACAACTCCACAGTTTCGATGCCGATGCCCAGGATCTTAGTGCCATCATGAATCGTATTGCGCTGGCGGGTAAATTAATCTCTCGTCGTCTCAGTCGAGCAGAACTGATGGCTAATACCTTGGGATTTACAGGAGAAACCAACGTTCAGGGAGAATCCGTCAAAAAAATGGATATCTTTGCTAATGAGGTTTTTATTTCAGTTTTTAAGCAAAGTGGCTTAGTTTGTCGATTGGCTTCGGAAGAGATGGAAAAACCCTATTATATCCCTGAAAACTGCCCCATTGGACGCTATACCCTGCTTTATGATCCCATTGATGGCTCTTCTAATGTAGATATCAACCTCAGTGTGGGGTCTATTTTTTCTATTCGTCAGCAATCAGGAGATGATCTCACAGGAGAAGCGACGGATCTATTAACTCAAAATGGTCGTCAGCAGTTGGCGGCGGGTTATATTCTCTACGGCCCTTCCACGATGTTGGTTTATTCTTTGGGACAGGGCGTTCATTCCTTTATTCTTGATCCAAGTTTGGGAGAATTTATCCTAGCTCAGGAAAATATCCAAATGCCCGATCATGGTCAAATTTACAGCACCAATGAAGGCAATTTCTGGCAATGGGATGAAGCGATTCGGGATTATGCCCGCTATGTCCATCGTCATGAAGGTTATACGGCGCGTTATAGTGGGGCGTTAGTGGGAGATATTCACCGAATTTTGATGCAGGGCGGCGTTTTTCTTTATCCTGGGACGATTAAGAATCCTGAAGGGAAATTGCGTTTACTCTATGAAACAGCTCCTTTGGCTTTTTTAATTGAACAAGCAGGCGGCAGGGCGAGTGATGGTCACACCGATATCTTAGATTTAGTGGCGGGAAAACTCCATCAACGGAACCCCCTAATTATTGGGAGTAAGGAAGATGTTCAATTGGTAAAATCGTTTATTGCTGACCGAGAAAAAAGAGAACGGGACGGAGAAGGTTAATTTTTTATGATGAGTGATTCTGACAATACTCTGGCGATCGCGAACTTAGCCTTTGAAGCCTGGAAAATGGGATTAGCCACAGGCCATTGGGACGCTTTTTTAAACCTGTTGACCGAGGATTTTAGTTTTTCCTTTCCCGTTGGTAAATATCAGGGCATTCATCAGGGCAAAGAAAGCGCGAAAGAATTTTTTGAATATGTTTCTAAAATCTATTCAGAAGGTTTAGAAGTTGATCTAAAAAGAACACTTCAGGCGGATCAAACGGTTATTTTCGAGATCGAATCCTCTGGACAAATGTTAGGGCAAGCCTATCATAATCAAGCGTCTGTTTTTTTTGAAGTCAGGGGTGAAAAAATCTGTTATTATCGGGAATATCTCGCGGTTTTTTATCGCATAAATCCATGATTTTGCACGCGATCGCATCCTAAATTCCGATAAATTGCCCTAAAATTAGAAAGAAACGTTTTAAACTCTTGCCCTAGTCCAACAAAAAATAAAGGAGTATTAAGTCATGGCAACCACGATTGAAACTGATCTCAAAGAAGTATTAGCAGAAATGAAATCTCAGCTTAACGACATTCAAAAAGATTTAACAGACTTTAAAACTGACATGACTAAAGATCTAACAGATTTTAAAACTGATATATCTAAAGACATGACGGTTCTTAAGGTTGATATGGCAACGATCAAAACTGAATTGACAACGCTCAGAGAAGATCTAAAAGACCTCAAAGGAAGCCAACGATCGCAGATTTGGGTTTTAATTGTGGCTATTGTCGGAGCCATTATTAAATTTGGTTGCTTCCCCAATCCCTAAAACCGCGATCGCCCCTACTATTTTATGTCGGCATTCGGTAAACGAGTTCCAATCGGTTTAGCGGGAATCATCGGTTTAGTCAGGTGAGAACTACTCTTTTTTAACACCGATACCGCTTGAAGATATTGGGGATCAAGTTCCGTCCCCACAAGAGAAGGATCATTGCGGAGTTGTAATTGTTGATCAATAGATAAATCTAGATAGACATCAGGATTAATGCCCTTGTGGTTGATATCCGTCCCGCTAGGGGGATAATAACGGGCGATCGTTACCGCTAATCCTGAACCATCAGAAAGGGAATGCACAGATTGAACAGTTCCTTTACCGTAGGTGGTTGTCCCTACAATCGTTGCTCGTCCATTTTCCTTTAAGGCTCCCGTTAAAATTTCACTAGCACTAGCAGAACCGTTATCGACGAGAATTACGAGGGGTAAATTGGTGATATCTGTTCCATTTGCTGAAAAATGGCGATCGCCGCCTCTGCGGTCAATGGTACTCACAATTTCTCCTTTTTTGAGCCACATCCGTGCAATATCAACACTGGCAAACAATAGCCCCCCAGGATTGCCCCGTAAATCGAGAACATAACCCGAAATTTTCTTTTTGTTTAGATCTTCTATGGCAACTTTCATTTGCTCAGCAGCATGGGAACTGAATTCATCCAAACGGATATAACCGACCCGCAGATCATCATTTTCCTTAAGGTCGTAGGTGACCGAATCTAACTCAATTTGTACCCGTTTCAAGGTGACATCAAAGATTCCCTTATCGGGACGAGACAACTGGAGACTCACTTCTGTGCCAATTTTTCCTTGAATCTCTTGACTGGCCTGCTCCAGACTCATTAGGGCAGTGGGTTTGCCATTAATTCTGACAATACGATCGCCGACTTTGATACCCGCCTTCATAGCAGGAGAATTTTTAATGGGTTCTACGACATACAAATCACTGGTGCGCTTATCCAACGTCATCCGCAGACCAATACCCGACACTTCCCCAGAGGTTTGATTCGTCAAATTCTGAAAATCATCGGGAGGCAAAAAACGAGTATAGGGATCGCCCAAGGTCTTGAGAGCTTTCACCACTTCCTTGTAAGCTTGTTGCGGACTACTGTAATTTTTCTCTAATAACTCCTGTCGCTTGGCTAGCCAATCTACATGATTAAAGCCCTTATCGACAAATTCATTATTAATTAGTTGCCAAACCTCATCGACAACCTTCTTAGGACTATCTTCTAAGTTATTGTCAGAAGGTTTTGTTCGTTCAGCTTTGGGCGTTTGATCACGAACGGCTTGGGAACTGAATGCAGGGGCGGCAAGGGTTCCAATACTGAGGGATACTAGGGCGACTTGAGCGAACAACCTAGAAAGCGATCGGGGGAAACGGGGGGATGGTGTCATGGCAGTTTGGGAAAAAACGGAGTAAGTGGATGGAAAGAGTGATTTAGGGGGTTAAATTGAAGGGTGAGTCAGAGGAGAGAATGTTGAACTTTAACATAAGGCGTTGCTAGGTCTTTTTCAGGCGTTCCTCAATTTAGAGGCTTATTACTAATGTAATTCGGCTTTCAGAAAATCGTATAAAATTTTTTGATGAATTTCACCTAATGGACGTTTTTCTTCTGCCTTGATTGAATAAATTTCTCCTTGAAGAATCTCCTCTGCTGAGATGAGGGCAAAATCCCAACCTTCCTGAAGTGTTAGTTGATCAAGGGAAACGGTTAGGGGAGCGTGAAAAACGTGACGAATAGCCCGCTCATCTTCATAAAAGCCAAAGGGATCAAATGTTTTGAGTTCGTAGGCGATTTCTTCCCAAACTTCGCGTTTAACGGCTTCTTCAGGATTTTCTCCTATTTCGATGTGTCCTCCAAATAAGCCCCAATAACCAGGGTAGAGTATGTTGGGAATATTATCTCGAAGTTGCAATAGGAACTGATTCTCTCGATACAAAATCGCTAGGGCAACCGACGGTGGTTCGTTATTTTTGGAGGCGTTTATGGGGGAGGAATTGGTCATCGACATTGATTTTAGTAGGAGTTTTTGGTTTCGTTGGGGTGGTTTGGCTGGGAGAGGGAACCACTGGGTTGATGACCTTATTTTGCTCAGGCTTGTTCTTGGGGGGAGAGGAAGGAGAGGGACTGGGGACGGCGATCGGCTGGATCGAAGGAGTCGGCTTGGGAGTTTCAGCTTGAACAGGCGGAGTGACGACGGGATCTTTAACTGGAGGGGGACTCGTTTCGACGGTTGGACTGGCGGGGATCGGGGTGGTAGGTGGAGTCTCAGCTTGGATCGGCAGTAGCA
>QBMS01000141.1 GCA_003249095.1 Snowella sp. | reverse complement strand
GTTAAGTCCTTGTCTTGTAAGGATTTCATTCTAATAATTAGACTGAACCAGTGCCATGAACAGAAGATGCTGTTAAATATAGACTACCTGATTTTACCCATGTATGAGAAGATGATTTCTTTTTATTGAAACGACTTTCGGCACTTACACCAGGATACTGACTAGAAATGATGCGTAGTTGATTTTCAAAAATTCCTCGCACATTATGTGAACGGGTATCGCGGGCTTCAGATAATCCAAAACGGGGAGATCGACAATATTCGTTTGTTTCCTTATAGGCATAATCCAGAGCTTGAAGCACCTTAATCCCCCATTCATCAGGAAAGGATTCTCTAAAAACTTGCTCAAGCACTGTACAATCTGACGATTCCATCTTTATACTCCTCCATAAGTCTCTGATGCTACTATCTAGTTTACTATTGTGGCAAAAAAAATCTATTTTGTCAACCATAGTGGCAAATATCTTGAAGTACCATGTGTACTGTTTTTACGGTTTTCTAGGAACATAGACAAGATCGTTGCGATCTTGCTTGAGGACGAGGCTGATTAAAAATGCGATCGCCCTTTGTCTTCTCAACCTAAAAAATGTGATCTTGTTTGAGGATGAGGCGAACTAAAACGCGATCGCCCTTTACCATTTCAACCTAAAAACGCGATCTTGTTTGAAGATGAGACTGATTAAAAATGCGATCGCCCTTTACCATTTCAACCTAAAAATGCGATTTTGTTTGAGGACAAAGCTAATTAAATTCCCGTAGGGGTTTGGTCTCCAAATCCCCAATTTTTGATTCTCATTCCACATCCCCAAAATTTCAATTACCATCCTAATATTCCTAATACCAAACAAAGAAATTTGACAATAACATTTTTAAATATGGGTGATTACCGTGAATTTGGTAATGGATTTGGAAACCAAACCTCTACCATTTATAAAATCAAAATACGATTAATGATTATCGGATTAAGATGCTAAACTTTTAAATAACAAAAAATTGATAACTATGTCCCAAATTACCCTTGATCTCCCCTTGCCCATTCTTAATGCCCTCACAACCTATACCCAAGAACAGCAAACATCCTCTGCTGATACCGTCCAAACTGCGTTAGAATCCTTTCTAATTGCTAAAGGCTATTTAACCAAACCGCAAAAAACCTTTCATCTTGACCCCGCTCCCATCGGTAGTGGCTATCATGATATCGCTATCAATCACGATGTTGTTTTAAACGAATTTATCCTCTCTCAAAAACTCAATTAGACCGAACCTTGAAAGCTATTCTTGCCGATACAACACCGCTCTATGGAGCTATAGACACTAGCGATCAATTTCATGCTAGAGCGTAAGCAGAAATTCAACGTATTGCAACAGAGAAATTAATTGTTGTTATTTCTTTTCCCGTTTACATAGAAACCTATAGCCTACTTTTATACCGCTTAGGATTTGAACAGGCAACTCGTTTTAGCCAAAATTGCTTAGAGTCTACTAATTTACTGAATCCAACAGAAAAGCAATATTTAGAAGCTATCAAAAAAGTTAAACAATTTCCCGATCAAACCATTAATATTGTTGATGCTCTTACTGCAATCTTAGCCAATGAGTTAAACATACCTGTCTGGACTTATGACTATCATTTTAACGTGACGAGAATTTCTATATAGCGATAAATTTAAACTCTAAAATCTTCAATAAAGTAGGGGTTTGATTTACAAATTTATACATTAATAAATCGCCTCAAATTAGATTGTCTCAAAAAAACTAGGATTTTAATTGAATCAAATAACCGCAACTGTGTTCACCATTATTAATCCAGTGAGTCCTTTCGATCACGCAATCAGGAAGAATCGCCCCAAACATTTCCAACTCATGCCCGCAGACCGTTGGATAGGATTCAGCAACCTCAGAAATGGCACAATGATGTTCCGCTAAAATAAATTTTTCTGCCGTTTTCCGTTCAGCCATATTTTCATCAAAATCATGTAATTCTGCCATATAACCCTCTTCTCGCCGCAACTCTACCAATTTTTCAACCCTAGCTTGCAGAGAACCCGCCCCAATGCGTTGGCGATACTCATCCGCTTTGCGTTCCCATTGTTTTTTTAAGACTTCCCCGACCTGTTTTTCCCCGACCGTTTCCATTAAAGTATCCAAAAACGACACCGCAAACTCCCCGTAACGATTGGGAAAGCGATCGCGACCTTGTTTACTGAGATAATAATAATATTGGGGTCGTCCCATGCCCTCCTGAACAGCCCGATGCTCAATTAAACCCTCAGTTTCCAAATCCTTCAGATGCCGACGAATCGCCTGGGGACTAATGGCCAACACCTCTGCCAACTCCTGAGCCTTGGTTTGATCCACCTTGAGTAAATAATTGAGGATGTCCTCTTTGGTAGAAGGAGTTTGAGTCATGGTCATAGCGATCGCCCAAAAGAGAATAAAAAATAGCAGAGTCGTTTAACGAATCAGAGTAAACTAGAACGGGTCATGGGTTGAGCCAGGATCTGAATTGCCTGACGTGAGCGTGTCAAGTCATGAAAATAGTTTATCGACTTTGACAACTAACCCGTTGTTAATCTATTGTAAGATATAGTTAAACAATAAAAGTGTTGTTTAAGTACCCCGATCATTAATCATCTATTATCTTAACGTTACCTCTTGCCCTCAAACCCCTTTAGGGAAAGACTCTGGGGCAACATACCAGTCATACGGGAGAATCCGATCCAATGAGCGCGACCACAGTTAAAACCCTCGTTAACCAACCCTACAAATACGGTTTCATCACAGACATTGAATCGGATACCATTCCCAAGGGTCTGAGTGAGGATGTCGTCCGTCTCATTTCGGCGAAAAAGAACGAACCCGAATTTATGTTGGAGTTTCGTCTGAAAGCCTATCGACACTGGTTAAAAATGACCGAGCCGACCTGGCCCCATGTCCATTATCCCGCGATCGATTACCAAAATATTATCTATTATTCCGCTCCTAAACAACAAAAAGAAAAGTTAGGTAGTTTAGATGAAGTTGATCCTACCTTGTTAGAAACCTTTGAAAAATTAGGCATTCCTTTATCGGAGCAAAAACGATTAAGCAATGTGGCAGTGGATGCGATTTTTGACAGTGTTTCTATCGGGACAACCTTTAAAGAAAAATTAGCAAAAGACGGCGTAATTTTCTGCTCAATTTCTGAAGCCCTCCAAGAACATCCTGAATTAGTTAAAAAATATTTAGGTAGTGTAGTTCCGACTGCTGATAATTATTTTGCGGCTTTAAATGCGGCAGTTTTTAGTGATGGCTCCTTTGTTTTTATTCCTAAAG
Source organism: Snowella sp. (assembly GCA_003249095.1). Classification (GTDB taxonomy): domain Bacteria; phylum Cyanobacteriota; class Cyanobacteriia; order Cyanobacteriales; family Microcystaceae; genus Snowella. The sequence continues at coordinate 6,843 of QBMS01000141.1, read as the reverse complement.
GTGTTAAATGCCCGATGGAATTATCTACTTATTTCCGCATTAATAATGGAGATACGGGACAGTTTGAAAGAACCTTAATTATCGCCGAAGACGGGGCTTCTGTGAGCTATTTAGAAGGCTGTCATCCCGCAGGTGAACAGGTGCTCACTCGTCACGGTTGGCGTAATATTGAAAGTCTGCAAGCAGGCGATCGCGTTTATGACCACAACGGCAAATTGCAAAAAGTACGCGCCGCAATGGTACGCCACCACAAAGGCGAAATGATTACCGTCCGTCCTGTTTCTCGTTACAACGAATTTAAGTTAACACCTGAGCATCCTGTTTATGCCATTAAACGTCAAGATGTAGCGGTTAAACGACAACAACAGAAGGAAAATTGGTTACCCGAAGTGGATACCAAAAAACTCCTCAAAACCGAACCCCAATGGCTCAAAGCTGATGAGTTAGAAAAAGGCGATTTTATTCTTGTCCCCAAATTAACTCGTCCTGATTCTTCCGCTTTTAGTGATGCCGAATTAGAATTATTGGGTTATTACCTAGCAGAAGGAAGCACCTATTTCAATCAAGCCAATCGTCAATATACGAATCAATTATCCTTTGGTTTACATGAAAAAGAATTAGTGAATCGCGCTTGTCAATTAATCACCGAAGTGACAGGTCGTCCTGCCTATGTGACAGAGCAACCTGATCGCAATGGAGCAGGCGTTAGTTTTTATTCTCAACAATATTCGGATTGGTTTACCGAGCATTGTGGAAAAGGTGCAACGAATAAAAAACTGAGTCCCGCTTTAATGGAACTTTCTCCAAGTAAAACTAAAATCTTTTTAGATGCCTATCTAGCAGGAGATGGTAATGTTCATCAACGAGATAATTCTTGTTTAGTCCGATACTCTACCGCTTCAGAAAGTCTTGCCCAGCAAGTGCAAATGTTACTCAATAAATTAGACATCTATGCTTGGGTACAAACACGAGAAGGCGGCGAAAGTAAATTTTCCAACCAATCTGATCGAATCATTAACCGTCAAACCCTTTATCAAATTGGTTATACCGAGGAGAAAAAATGGGATATGGTGCGAGAAACAGAAACCCATTTTATCGTCCCTATTCGAGAAATTAATCGGGAACCTTATGACGATTTAGTGTTTAATATTGATGTCGATTCTACCCATAGTTACCTAGTGCGGGGTTTTGCGGTTCACAACTGTACTGCGCCCATGTATGACAGTAATCAACTCCATGCCGCCGTTGTTGAATTAGTCGCTTTAGACAATGCGGAAATTAAATATTCAACGGTACAAAATTGGTATGCAGGCGATGAAAATGGGAAAGGTGGAATTTACAATTTCGTTACCAAACGAGGTTTATGTAAAGGTGTTAATTCTAAAATTTCCTGGACACAAGTCGAAACGGGTTCTGCGATTACTTGGAAATATCCTAGTTGTGTTTTAGTCGGCGATAATTCCGTTGGAGAATTTTATTCGATCGCGTTAACGAATAACAAACAACAAGCGGATACGGGAACCAAGATGATCCACATCGGCAAAAATACTCGAAGCACGATTATTTCTAAAGGGATTTCTGCCGGGAATTCTCAAAATAGTTATCGTGGTTTAGTGAAAATGGGGCCGAATGCAAAAGGAGCCAGAAATTATTCTCAATGCGATTCTATGCTCATTGGGGATAACGCTGAAGCCAATACGTTTCCCTATATTCAAGTTGATAACAATACGGCTAAAGTAGAACATGAAGCTTCTACCTCTAAAATTGGGGAAGATCAACTTTTTTACTTTGCCCAACGGGGAATTTCCGAAGAAAATGCAGTTTCCCTTTTAGTTAGTGGCTTCTGTAAAGATGTTCTCAATGAATTACCGATGGAATTCGCCTCCGAAGCTGATAAATTACTCAGCCTAAAACTCGAAGGAGCCGTTGGTTAATTCCTATTGGGCGTACGCAATACGCCCCTACCGAATGTTTATTATCAATTATTCACTTTCAACTATCAACTAATGAGCGATACTATTTTATCTGTCAAAAATCTAACTGCCAATGTGGACGGAACTCCTATTTTAAAAGGACTTAATTTAGAAGTCAAAGCAGGAGAAGTCCATGCCATTATGGGGCGTAACGGTTCAGGAAAAAGCACGTTTTCTAAAGTCTTAACGGGTCATCCTGATTACGAAGTTACAGGGGGAGAAATTCTGTATAAAGGCGAAAGTTTATTAGAAACGGAACCCGAACAAAGAGCTTTAGCAGGAATCTTTTTGGCTTTTCAATATCCTCTAGAAATTCCTGGCGTTAGTAATTTAGATTTTTTACGGATTGCCTATAATGCCAAACAAAAACATTTAGGATTGGAAGAATTAGATAATTTTGATTTTGAAGATTTGGTCAATGAAAAGCTAGATATTGTGCAAATGAATCCCAGCTTTTTAGACCGTAGCTTAAATGAGGGTTTTTCGGGTGGCGAAAAGAAACGTAACGAAATTCTGCAAATGGCAATTTTAGAACCCACTTTATCAATTTTAGATGAGATTGATTCGGGATTAGATATTGATGCCTTGAGAATTGTTTCCAGTGGTGTTAATCAACTTAAAACTGAGAATAACGCTTGTATTGTCATTACCCATTACCAACGATTGCTGGAATATATTGAACCTGATTTTGTTCATGTCATGTATGACGGTCGCATTGTGATGAGTGGCGATAAGGAATTAGCCCATGAATTAGAAGCCAAAGGCTATGATTTCTTGGATGAAAAAGTTTTAGCCGCCGTTTAGGTCTCTGATTGATTTAATGAATATTAGGAATTAACAACAATGACTGCAGCAGTAGTATTAAAAAATGAATCGGTAAACTCCCTAGAAGATAGCTATTTGAGTAAGTTATTAAGCCAGTGTGAGCAAAAAAATGCCGTCATTCAATCAGAATTTTTAACAGATTTAAAACAAAAAGCGGCATCAGTATTAACTCAATCTCAATTTCCGAATAAGAGAGATGAAGAGTGGCAGTTTACTGATATTTCAGATTTACTCAAAATTGATTTTCAAGTTGCTCAAGAAACAACTCTAACGACCGATATTTTAAATCAGTTTGTTTTAGAAGAAGCGAAAAATAGCCGCCTTGTTTTTGTGAATGGCATTTATTCTGCCGAATTATCCAATACAACCGCTTTATTAGAAGGCGTTTATGTCGGAAACTTAAGTAATTTATCGGATGCTAAGAAAACAAAACTCGCTAGTTATCTAGGGCAACAGGAAGGGTCAAACGAATTTTTTACTGCTTTGAATACGGCGGGACTAGATGATGTCGCGATCGCCTGGGTGAATTCTGATGTCATGATTGAAACCCCTATTCACCTACTATTTTTATCAGTTGTTGATTCAGTCCCTAACATAATACAAACCAGGGTTTTAGTGGTTGCGGAACCCCATTCCCAGTTTTCGATCCTTGAATCCTACGGAGCCGTTACCGATAATTGCACGGATCGCCCCCAAAAAAAGCCCTATTTTAGTAATGTTGTTACGGAAATTTATTTAGCAGAAAATTCTGAAGTTAATCACATTCGTAATCAACGGGAATCAGGCGATAGCTTTCATATTGCTAAAACTGTTATTTCCCAAGCTAAAGATAGTCGTTATACAAATTACGACTTTAATTTAGGTGCAAAACTTTGCCGTCATAATTTAGAAATTTACCAACAAGGAGAACAAACGGAAAGTAATTTGCATGGGCTGACTATCATTGCAGGAAGACAAGTTTCTGATACCCATAGTGCGATTTATTTACGTTATCCTCACGGGAAAAGCAATCAACTTCATAAGTGTATTGTGGATGAATATTCCCACGCTATTTTTAGCGGAAAAGTCTTCGTTCCCAAAGCGGCTCAAATGACTAATGCTAATCAGTTAAACCGTAATTTAGTGCTTTCTTCTAAAGCGAGAATTAATACCAAACCCGAATTACAAATTACAGCCGATAACGTGAAATGTTCTCACGGTGCAACGGTCAGTCAATTAGAAGCCGATGAAGTCTTTTATCTGCGTAGTCGGGGATTAAATGATTATGATGCGCGTCATTTATTACTGGATGCTTTTGCGGGGGAAATTTTAGATAAGGTTTCTTTAAAATCTTTACAACAACGTTTGCGTCAATGTATTTCTTGTCGGACGATTTAATTTTTATTAGGGAGAATTTTACAAACATTAATTATTCACTATCAATTATTTACTAATCCTATGGTTATTACCCAAGAAAGAACCCTCGCTGCTAGAGTTCGTGCCGATTTTCCCATTCTTGATCAAGAAGTTAATGGAAATCCTTTAATTTATTTAGATAACGCCGCAACTTCCCAAAAACCCTTAGTCGTCCTTAATAGTTTACTAAATTACTATCAAAAAGATAACGCCAATGTTCACCGAGGAGCCCATACCCTCAGCACCAGAGCAACGGAAGCCTATGAAGGAGCAAGAGATAAAGTCGCTCAATTTATTAATGCGCGATCGCGTCAAGAAATTGTTTATACCCGTAATGCGACCGAAGCAATTAATTTAGTGGCTTATAGTTGGGGTTTAAATTTTCTCAAAGAAGGCGATGAAATTATTACCTCTGTGATGGAACATCATAGTAATTTAGTTCCTTGGCGCATGATCGCCGAAAAAACGGGAGCCATTATTAAATATGTGGAATTAGATGAAAATGAAGGATTTAATTTAGCGCAATTTAAAACCCTTTTATCCGAGAAAACTAAATTAGTGACCGTTGTTCATATTTCTAACACCTTGGGTTGTATTAATCCTATTGAAGAAATTACCAAACTAGCTCACCAAATTGGGGCAAAAGTGTTAATTGACGCTTGCCAAAGTGCGCCCCATTACCCTCTGGATGTTCAGGCGATCGATTGTGATTGGTTAGTTGCCAGTGGTCATAAAATGTGTGCGCCAACGGGGATTGGTTTTCTCTACGGAAAAGAAGATTTATTAGAAGCAATGCCGCCTTTTTTTGGAGGAGGTGAAATGATTTCCGAGGTCTTTTTGGATCATTTTACGGTTGGAGAATTACCCCACAAATTTGAAGCTGGAACTCCTGCCATTGGAGAGGCGATCGCGCTTGGTGCGGCAGTGGATTATTTAACCAATTTAGGAATGGGTAATATTCATACCTACGAAATGGAATTAACCGCCCATTTATTTAAACAATTAGTAGAAATTCCCCAATTGAAAATCTATGGGCCAAAGCCTGATCAAAAAGGTCAAGGTCGTGCGGCTTTAGCTTCTTTTAATGTAGAAAATATCCATGCCAGTGATTTATCAACCTTATTAGATCACGACGGGATCGCCATCCGTTCAGGGCATCATTGCACCCAACCCTTGCATCGTCTTTTTAATGCGTCAGGTAGTGCCAGAGCCAGTTTATCTTTTTATAATACCCACGCAGAAATTGATCGGTTTATTGAGGTATTAATACAAACGATTGACTTTTTTAATGGCATTGCTGACTAATATTTATTCAGGTTATTTTTAAAATATTTAACTTGCCAACAAAATGGGGAATATTCAACAACAACCCAAGATTATTATTATCGGTGGTGGTGCGGCAGGATTTTTTGCGGCAATTACGGCGGCGATGACCTATTCCCGTGTTTCAATTACTCTACTAGAGGCAGGGCGAGAATTTTTAAGCAAAGTACGCATTTCTGGCGGAGGACGGTGTAATGTCACCCATCACTGCTTTGAACCGTCCCAATTGGTGCAATATTATCCGAGGGGTGGAAAAGCCTTACGGGGAGCCTTTAGTCGTTTTCAGCCCAAAGATACCGTCGCTTGGTTTAAATCCCGTGATGTTAGCCTAAAAACCGAAGCCGATGGGCGAATGTTTCCTATTACTGATGATTCTGCCACGATCGCCAATTGTTTATTAGAAACTGCCAAAGAATATGGTGTGCATTTACGGCCCAATAGTCCTGTTACATCCCTCCAAAAAATAGAAAATCAGTTTTGGATCGAACTAAAAAATGGAGAAATATTAAAAGGAGATCGCGTCTTAATTGCGACGGGCAGTAATCCAATGGGCTATCGTTGGGCCAAAGAATTAGGGCATCAAGTCCAAGAGCCTGTACCGTCTTTATTTACTTTTAATATTAAAGATGCTCGTTTAACGGATTTAGCAGGAATTGCGGTTGAAAATGTCCGTGTGAGTTTAATCAATCCCGATCAAAAAAAATTAGAACAAATGGGGCCATTATTAATTACCCATTGGGGCGTGAGTGGCCCAGCTATTCTGAAATTATCGGCTTGGGGAGCGAGATTATTGCACGATCAAAACTATCAAATGCCCTTAATCATTAATTGGTTGCCAAATTACAATCGAGAAACCCTACAAGCAATTTTATTAGAAACAAAACAATCCCAACCCCGTAAACAAATCCTGAACTTTTCTCCTGTGGAAATTCCCAAAAGATTGTGGCAAAGCTTAGTAACATTCATTGGCCTTGATACCAAAATCGTTTGGGCAGATTTATCGAAAAAAGCTTTAAATCATCTTTTAATACAATTACTCCAAGGGGAATATTTGATTAAGGGTAAAGGAGTTTTTAAAGAAGAATTTGTAACCTGTGGCGGGGTGAATTTAAATGAGATAAATTTTAAGACAATGGAAAGTAAAAAATGCCCTGGTTTATTTTTTGCAGGAGAAGTTTTAGATATTGATGGAGTGACAGGGGGATTTAATTTTCAGAGTGCCTGGACAACGGGTTGGTTAGCAGGAAAGGGAATGGGAATCATATAAAATTATGAGAGTTTCAAGCAAGTAATGCTAACTTCCAGTTGCGTAACAAATGAATACTAC
>QBMS01000140.1 GCA_003249095.1 Snowella sp. | reverse complement strand
TGATTGGTTCCAACATTGTGGTCTCTACTTTGAGCCTTTGAGATAGCTTTTTCGTGGTGTGTTTGATCGGAAATTGCTGTAAGCTAATGGCCAAACTGTCGGCGGCTGGTCATAGTGTAATTAACTGCACACCAACTTCAGCAAGCACCGTTAATGAATCTCTCAAAAAGCGAGTTGATAAAGCGAATTCTAATGCAGTGGATATTTTTGTATCTATTCATTTTAATGCTTTTAACGGTACGGCAAATGGATCAGAGGTTTTTGCCATTAGTAATGCGTCAAAGGCGATCGCAAAATCCGTATTAGCTGAGATTGTCAAACTAGGTTTTCAAGATCGAGGGGTAAAAAATACTGGCTTTTTTGTTATTAAAAATACTTCTATGCCCGCCATTTTAATTGAGTGTTGCTTTATTGATTCGGCATCCGATATGAGTAAGTTCAATGCGGAATCAATGGCAGAGGCGATAAAAGTAGGATTAATTGGCGATGGTGATGACTCCTCAAGCATTGAACCCGCAACGTTGAAAATCACTCAAAAAACCGTTCTTAAACCTTCTACCGAACAATCTGCCGATATTCCAGCATCAGAACTCGTAGATATTGCCATCGGTAGTTATCCTGTGCTTGATGTCCGTCGTGAAGAACGTCATTACTGGGTTAAATGGCCCAATAAAACTAAAGCGGGTCGGGATGAACATTTTATCTTTGAAGAACACGCAGAAATTGAATAAAGTTTAATTTCTAATAATCAAAAAGGGGGATGAAGTTTTAACTCAAGTGGTCATAATTCTTAATGCCCTAGTCCATCTCGGCTTTGCAGTAGGAGAAATTTTCTTCACCACTTACCTTTTAGAAAAACTATTTGGTTTTTCTTCTTCAGATGCTCTTAAAACTGCTCCGATCGCCAAGAATGCAGGGATTTACAACAGTTTCATTGCCGCAGGACTCTTTTGGTCAGTGTTTGCTCAAGAAAATGCTTTTGAATTACGTCTCTTCTTTCTAATTTGTGTCGCGATCGCAGGGATTTTTGGAGCGATGACTTTACCCAATAAAGATCCTAATAAAAAGAGAAATGTCAAGACATTATATTTGCAGACTTTACCAGCCGTAGTGGTTTTAATTTTAATGTTTTTGACTTAACCTTCAATGCCCACTTTTTTTTACACTTTTATCATCATAGGAGATGAACCTTATGGTACTCGAACTCGGAAAAGAATATCCTCTAGCAGGAGAAGATAAACTCATTGATATTTTACTGGCTAGTCTTTCCCAAGATTTAGATGACAAAGGGCAACCAATGCTTCGTCAACAACACCCCAAAAGTCATGGATTAGTGAAAGGAGAATTTATTGTTGACAGTAATCTTCCTGAAGATCTCAAAATAGGTGTTTTTCAGCGTGAAAAATATGATGTTTTAATTCGCTTTTCTAATGGTAGCAATAAACGAAAAGATGGACATTTGCAATCTGACATGGTTGGTGATGCGAGAGGAATTGCCATTAAACTCCTTAATGTCGGACAAAATAATAATGAACAAGATTTCGTGGGCATTAATCACCCAGTCATGTTTATTAAAGATATTAAAGGTTACCTTGATTTTGGTTTAGTTCAAAAAGGAATGGTAGAAGGAAAGGTCATTTTAAAACCGGGAGAACCGCCACAAGTTGATGACGAATTCCGTGAACCCTTTCAAGCCTCTGCCTATGCTTTTGGTATTTTGAAAGAAATTGCAGCAAAAGCAACAACTAGCCCCCTTGATATTATCTATTGGAGTACAACACCTTATAAGTTAGGGGAAAAAGCGATTAAATATCAAATGGTTCCTCACCAAACTCAGACCTTTAATCCCCAAAATGCTCAAGACCAAGATAATTATCTTCGAGAAGGAATTAAACAATATTTACAGAAACGTGAAGCCTACTTTGATTTCAAAATTCAATTTCAAACGGATGCTGACAAAATGCTAATTGAAGACCCGACAATTGAATGGAAAGAATCAGATTCGCCCTTTATTAAAGTGGCAACAATCAAGATTTTTCAGCAAGAGTTTGATACGGCAGAAGTTAAACAACAGGATGAAAGTTTATCGTTTTCGCCTTGGCATTGTTTACCAGAACACCGACCGCTAGGTGGCGTAAATCGCGCTCGTAATAAAATTTACACGCAATTATCAGAAAAACGAAAACTTGACTCACATTAGCGTTTTGTTGATATTTTGAGGTTAATAAAATCTATGAACGCCAATTAAGCATTGTAGCGGCTAAAATTACAATAGAAAAACTAAGCAGTACCACACAAAAACCCCAGGTACTGCTTTTTTATAGTTAACGTAATAATCAAGCGATTTAGAGTTATAGAGCGATCGCTTATTAGAGGCAAAAACTTTAACCGAAATATTCAATTAACCTAACTGACGTTCTTAAAGACTACTGACAAATGTTTCCAGTCGATCCAAGCCTTTTTTAATCGTTTCCATACTGGTGGCATAGGAAAGACGAATACAATCATCTGCACCAAAGGCAATCCCTGGGATCACGGCGACTTCTTGTTGTTCTAAAATGGCATCGGAAAATTCTAGGGAAGTCATGCCCGTTTGACTGATATCTACAAAGACATAAAACGCGCCCATTGGATTGGAGCAACTGATTTTAGGGATGGCTCGAATGCCTTCTACGATCACTTTTCTGCGATCGCTGAATGCTTTTAACATGATCTCCACACATTCCTGGGAAGATTCCAAGGCCGCGATCGCGCCGTATTGAGCAAAGGTACAGACATTAGAAGTACTGTGACCCTGAATAATGCTGGTAGCTTTAATTAATTCAATAGGCCCTGCCAGATAACCAACCCGCCAGCCCGTCATGGAATAGCTTTTTGCAAACCCATTGCTTATAATCGTTCGTTTAAAGGTTTCTTCATTGACCGCCCCAATACTCAAATGCTCAATGCCATCGTAGAGGAGTCTTTCATAGATTTCATCAGAAACTACCAAAATATCTTTCTCGACGACGACCTCTGCTAAGGCGCGAATTTCATCGGGCGTATAAACACTCCCCGTTGGATTAGAAGGAGAATTGAGGATAAATAATTTGGTACGAGGGGTGATGGCTTGGCGGAGTTGATCGGGCGTAATTTTGTAATCATTCGCGGCGGTGGTGCTAACAATGGCGGGCGTACCTTCGGCCAGTTTCACCATTTCGGGATAACTCAACCAATAGGGCGCGGGAATAATCACCTCATCCCCTGTTTCAATCAGGGCCAACATTAAATTAAACAGAGAATGTTTGCCGCCGTTGGTCACAATGACATTTTGGGCCGCGTAGTCTAACCCATTATGGTTTTGGAGTTTTGTCGCGATCGCCTGGCGTAGGGCCATTTCTCCTGCGGCGGGGCCATACCGAGTTTTTCCCTGGTCTAGGGCCAATTTTTGCGGTTTTTTAAATGGGGTCGGGGGTATCAAAATCAGGTTCTCCCGCCGTAAAACTACAGACATCAATGCCTTCTTCCCGCATTTTCTTGGCTTTAGCGGTGATTTCTAACGTAATGGAGGGCGGAACTTGACTAATACGCTGTGTCAGTTTCATCGTAACTATCCCTAAAGTCTGTTCTGTAGTTTTGATTAAAAGTTACCCACGAATTGTTCACCATGAGCGAAAGTAAAATTCTACCCCGCACTAGAACCCATCCATTCCTTCCGAAGGGATAGCCACCACGCGCTCATCAATGGGAATGTAGGAAAGGTTGTGTTCCCCCACATAAATTTGGGTCGGACGATAGATTTTATTAACTGCCAGTTGTTCTTTCCAATGGGCTAACCAACCTGCAACCCGCGCGATCGCAAAAATGGGGGTAAAGAGGTCGGTGGGAATTCCCAATTTTCGGTAAAGCAGGCCCGAATAGAAATCCACATTGGGATAAATCCCCTTTTCCCTACCAACGTACTCTTCAACAACTTTTTCTAATTCAATGGCGATCGCATAATATTCATCGTGGCCCATTTTTTCAAACAATTGTTCGGCCAAATTTTGCAGAATCGTAGCACGGGGATCTTTGACCTTATAGACGCGATGGCCAAAACCCATGATTTTTTGTTTCGTTGCCAAACATTTTTCCACGTAGGGACGAACATTTTCCACCGAGCCAATTTCTTCGAGCATAATTAGCACCTCTTCATTCGCTCCTCCATGCAAAGGGCCAGCCAGGGTTCCCACTGCCGAGGCAACCACCGCGTAGGGATCGGTGAGGGTTGAAGCTGTTACTCTCGCTGAAAAGGTCGAGGCATTCATGGTATGTTCAGCGTGGAGGGTATAGCAAATGTCGAGAATTTGCGCCGCGAGGGGATCGGGCTTACGTTCCGTCAACATATAGAGAAAATTGGCCGCATAATCCAAATCATCATTGGGTTGGATGGGATCATTACCTTTCCGAATCATGTGGAACGCTGCAACCATCGTGGGAATTTTGGCCAATAACCGCACCACTGCCGCCCGAATATACTGGGGATCATCCAAGGCACGACGGGCATAAAATAGCCCCAAAGCCGCCGCCGAAGTTTGTAAAGCATCCATTGGGTGACCCGAACCAGGAAAACATTTCATCATGTCCCGAATGTGATACTTGACGCGACGATGGTAACGAATTTCGGTTTGAAACTCTTCAAGTTCTTCGGCGGTCGGCAGTTTTCCCCAAATTAATAAATAGGCCGTTTCAATAAAACTACTTTTTTGGGCTAATTCCTGGATAGAAATGCCACGATATTCTAAAATTCCTTTTTCTCCATCCACATAACTCACACGGGATTTTGCCGCAGGAACCCCCGCCAAACCATCTTTAAAGTCATCCATTTTTGTCACCATAAATAACCAATCTTGTAGGGAATCGATCAAAGGAAGAGTCTCCAGATACCTTACCCTAAAATTGCTCCTAAAATCCGTTTGAACTGGGGGAATGTGTTAAGAAATGCTCATTAATCTAGTTGAACCATTTAGGGGAAGTCAAGAGAAATAATTGGCCCTGTCCAAGGGGAGAGGCAACGGGGGGAACGGATAGGCCAATAATACCCGCTTTTTTCAAAATCAGCTTTTCCCCAATTTCTCCCCAAATGAGTTGTTCTGCCCAGTCGGTTAAATCGGGTTGATGACCCACCAGGGCGATCGCACCTTCGGTTTTCGTGTAATCCAACTCTGTCCAGATTGGCAAAAAGTCTTTGATGTTGCCGCCTGGGGAAAGGGGAATAAATTCTTCAACCACATTACTTAAACCGATTTCTAACAAAATTTGGGCGGTTTGTTTGGCGCGTACTAGGGGACTGGTGAGGATGCGATCAAATTTTACGCCCATCTGTCTGATTTTTTGGGCAATGCGGGCTGTTTTTTCTCGACCTTTGGGGGTTAGGGGGCGATCGCGATCATATTCATACTCCGACGGATCGGCCGCAATACCATGACGGATGAAATAAATATCCATAGATAATCTTAAAAAAAGAAATTTTTAAATGAGTTCAAAAAAAGTCTTCTTAATCTAATTTCGGAGACAAATAATCTCCAAGTTTGGAGAAGAGAAACGAAGCATTAACCCCTGTTCTCCCATCAATAAGCGGTTCATTATGTAAAACACTTACGGGCAAGGGGCTTAAGCCCCTTGTTACAAGACTTTCAAGACAACCATTATGCAATCTAAATTTGTGACAACTTACTATCTATTGATTGGCAAACTCTCCCAAATTAAACATGAAAGGGACGGCTCCTTTTTTGCTGTCTCCCATCACCAAAACCTTCGGGATTTGCGAGCCACCTTGTCGCCACGCCTCGATCGCTTCTTTCTGTAACACCAACTCTCCCCCTTGAGCCTTGAGGGTTTCTGCTAATAAACGTTGAGCTTCGGCTTTCCCCTTGGCGCGATTAACATCCGCTTGGGCTTCCTGTTCTGCTTCCTGGGCGATATAAACGGCACGCTGGGCTCGTTGTTCCGCAATTTGTTTTTCTTCCACCGCACGGGCAAATTCAGGAGAAAACGCCAGATCCACCACGCTAGTATCCAGAATAATAATGCCATATTTCGCCAAACGGGAACTGAGGGCGTTATCAAAATCTTCTTTTAATTCACTGCGTCGCGTAATAGCCTCTTCCACTGTCCGTCTGGCAGCCGCTATTTTAAAAGATTCCTGGGTTTGGGGGGCAATGATTTTAGAGACAATATTTTGTAAAGACCCCTGTTTTCTCCGGATTTCTACCACCTGTAGGGGATCTAGACGAAAATTGATCGCAAAACTCGCACTTAAATTTTGTAAATCCTTGGTGGAACTTTGGGCAGGAACTTCAAATTTTTGTACCGTCAAGTCATACATATCAACATTAGAAACAAAGGGCGGTTTGTAGTGTAAACCTTCTAATAAAGTTCCATCTTGGGCTTTTCCTAAAACACTTAAAACCCCTGCTTGGCCAGGATTAATAATGATAAAGGCGTTAAAACTAATCAATACTAATAATGCCGCGAGAATTCCTCCTATAATGGGTTGCCAATTTTCTGATGATTGAGATTTCATTGTTATTTTCCTTTTTGATTGATTATAAATAAGACTAAATGGGAAAAGTACAATTCTAATCTATCTAATCTTATCGTGGTGTATGCTTGAATAAGAAAGAGACCAGGGGACTAATTCCTTTATTTCCTAAATATTGGGAATATCTTGCTCATGGGAATACCGTTACAATCTTAACCTAAATTTTAGCTTGAAATCCCATTGGTTTGTATCAATATTGACAACATTTACAAGCAGATTCGCCTTCTACCACGTCTAGAGTCAAGAAAACTACTTCACAAAATACAAGATTTTGGTCACGAATGTTAAAGAGTTGTAACAAGAGGCTTCCGAAAGGGTCGTTAATATTGCAAAGTGTTGTTAAACTGTCTCTATTTTCAAGGAGTTAAGCGATTATGCCATTGTCTGATACCCAAATCTTAGTAGCATTAGTAATTGCCCTATTACCAGCAGTTCTAGCTTTCCGACTTTCGACGGAACTTTATAAGTAAGAATTCGTCTACACTGGATAGCTTTCCGTAGGGCGTAGTTTTTGCGCCCTATTGATTTTTTAAAAACTCTCTCAGCTATTCTCACGAATTATGACTGCCCGCTCTTTTGATCCCATCGATTCCCCCTCTCCTCTGAAATCTAAGCGTCGTCGCAGTCGTCCTAGACAGGCGATTCAGCCCGAACATCGTTGGTTGTTTGCTGAAATTGTTTTAAAACTAGGACTGAATGGAATCTTAGCGGTGGGCGCGATCGCGACTCTCGCTCGTTTGTTACCCTATCAACAAGTCCAACAAATCAAGCTACACGAAGTTAGAATGCAAGTGGAGGAGACAGAAAGACGAGTCAACGAAATACGCAACCATTTCAACCGAAACTTTGATCCCCATCAATCTCGTAAGGTGATGGAAGAGCTAAGTCCCCGTCTTGACCCGAATCAACGCAATATTTTTCTGACGAACCCCTAAGGTCAAGTTCTTGTGTAGAAATTTGATAAAAATCAGAATTAATCCTATCTTCCCAGGGTTAATTCTTCTTTTTTGCCTAAAATGCCCTGGGGTCGCCAGACCATTAAAACCATTAAAATAAAGCCGATGACCATGATACGAAATGCTCCTGCTTGACTTTGATCAAACCAACCTAGCTGGGGCAATAGGTAACGGGTGAGGGAATCGTAGCCCCAAAAAATAATCGCGCCCAGAATAGTCCCCGCATTACTCCCTGAGCCACCCACGACGACAATAATCCAGGCATTAAAAGTCAGTAGGGAATCAAAGATATTGTCAGGATAAATAGTGGTCAGTTGCCAGGCAAAAAACGCTCCAGCAATCCCAGCGATCGCGCCCCCCAACATAAACGACTGGAGTTTATACCAAAAAACATTTTTTCCCAAAGCTCTAGGAATTTCTTCATCTTCTCGGATAGCTTTGAGAATCCGTCCCCAGGGGGAATTAACCAACAGTTCTAAAGCGATATAAATCAGGGTCAAACAGACCAGGGTGAGTAACATTAAGCCCGCTTTATAGGTGTAGTTATAAAGGGAAATCACCCCTGGAATATAGGCAAATAAAATCAAACCAGTGGCAATCACTCCCCAAATCACTAAGGCGATCGGTTTACGGGGTTGGACACTTTTTCTTTGAATCGATTGATTATCTTTAAATTGACGGGAAAGACTCTGCCAGAGTAACCATTCCGCATAAACGGCCAAAAAAGTCAGTAAAGCAATAAAAATAATTTTAAGGACTAAATTGGGTTCAAAATCAAAGGGAATCGGATAGCTACGCACCCCAAACGTTCCCTTAGTCAGCCATTCTTCATTTTTTGCAACCAAACGTAATAATTCGGCAACGCCAATGGTGACAATCGCCAAATAATCTTCCCGCAGTCGTAGGGTAGAGGTTCCAATCAAAAGCCCTAATAAGGCAGACAACCCCATCCCGACTAAAACCGAGATAATCATCGGTACACCTTGTAGGGTTAATAAAGCAGTCGAATAGGCTCCAATGGCCATAAAAGCGACGTGACCGAAATTAATTAAGCCCGTAAAACCCCATTGCACATTGAGTCCGAGGCCAAAAATGGCATAAATGGCGGCGGATGTTATTAAAAAAATTAAATAACCACTACTAGCGAAAAAATCCATAAAAATTTAGGGTATTAAATGATGTTTAGGTTATCCCATTCTCGATAGTAATCCTAGTAAATTGAATCATTTTCTGGGTAATTTATCAAATTATCAAAATATTTTGAATAATAGCATTCTGATCCACTCTGGGTAAGATGTTTGAGTCTCTCAACAATACGAATTATTTAGGATTGCTAAAGAACACTTCTTCTCAAGAAGAAATAGAGCTTTACTCTCTCGCATTATTCACGGGGAAAATATTTTTTAGTGCGGTTAATTATGAATTCCTTCCACACTTCTACAAAGGGTTAACTCTTGGATAAATTGAGATGCCTTATATTGTATACATCTCCTTGACTCTCTCAGAAATCTTATCTGGTAGATGTATCGGGTTGATAATTGATGAACCAACTCTTTCCTGTAATGCTGCTACGCAAAACCAGACGGCAACGCGCATATCGGATATGATGCCCATAAATTGCTTGCCTTCTTGAGAGCCAATGTTCAGTTCATCGGGGTTCAGACACTCTGCTTTCGTACAGCACGTTTCAAGAGAATCGCTTATTAGTTTAATACAAGACTCACAACACTGATCAGCCCACACACCTTTGGAAAGATCACGGATCTTGTCTCTAGCTGCGTAAAGACTGTCCATAGCGTATTTAGGATTTTCGTCATCATCGCAATTGTAAAAAACTCGACGACTATCAATTTCATTAACGATGTCATGAAGGCGATTAAGATCGGGATCTTTTAATTCGATTCCACTAATCTTGATGTTGCCATGAGCAACTGCCTGTCGGCCAATTTGGATTAATTGTTTGCCTAAAGGATTCTTTTTGAAGCGGTTAAGCAAGAAATCCCCTGTCATCTTCGCATCAACATGAAAATTATTTAATGTCATCTTTACGTACCTAATTGAGTTATTTCTATTATTTAAGAAAATGTTGAAAGGGCATCATCTTTTAAATCTTAACTTCAAAGCTTAAAAGAATAATAGCCCATAACAACTATAATCAATTGATGAGTAATGCAATTAAGGAACAATCAATGATTTTTTTAACAATTATCTTTAAACTGTTAAAATGTCTTTTTCCTTAGCCGCTAATAATTGCTCAATTTTAGTGATGGATTTATCCGTTTCCTTTTGGATTTGATCTTGTAAATCCCTTGCTTCGTCTTCAGGAATATCATGATTTTTTTCCTGTTTGCGAATTGCGTCAATTCCGTCTCGACGAATATTGCGAATGGCAACTTTTCCATCTTCGGCTAATTTACTAGCAATTTTTACCAATTCCTTACGGCGATCGCTGGTTAATTGGGGAATATTCAGACGAATAATTTGCCCATCGTTATTAGGGGTTAAACCAATATCCGAAAGGGAAATCGCCTTTTCGATCTGAGCCATACTGCCCTTGTCGTAGGGTTGAATGGTAATCGTGCTGGCATCGGGTGTACTAACATTGGCGAGGGATTTTAGCGGGGTTTCTGTCCCGTAATAATCCACCGTAATTCGGTCTAAAAGGGAAGAATTGGCCCTCCCCGTGCGAATCGTATTGAATGACCTTTGGGTGGCTTCAATACTTTTTTCCATGTGGTCTTTAATTTCAGCTAACTTCACAGGAACCTCCTACAATCGTTCCCACAGGTTCACCCTTGATCGCTCGGACGATATTGCCCGAAACCGAGAGGTCGAACACCATGATTGGAATATTATTATCTTTACATAATGCGATCGCCGTACTGTCCATTACTTTCAAATCTTTTGCCAGAACATGACTATAGGTAAGGGAATTGTAACGACGAGCATCGGGATTAACGGCGGGATCTTGATCGTAAACTCCATCGACTTTGGTCGCTTTGAAAA
>QBMS01000013.1 GCA_003249095.1 Snowella sp. | reverse complement strand
TTTTAGCTTGCTTTTCATGATAAGTTTTGATTATCACTTTTTATTCAGGAGAGCCTTAAATTTTTCAATAGGAAAAAACCAGTTAAATTATAAAAACTGCGAGGATTACAATGAACAAACCTGCCCAAACCACACTTAATCCCGATGTTACTTCTTCCAGTCCCCCCCAAAAATGGTGGCAAAAGGGAATTTTTAGTCAAAATGGGTTAATCGGAAAATGGCTCCATCGTTGGTTCGGTCATCTTTTTCATATAAAAGAAGAAGTTTCCGAAAGTACCATCTTTCTTTATAACCGAGCGATGGGAGATATTCGGATTTTAGGCAAGAATATGCAAATTATTGACAATGAAAAATTTGGCAATGATGAATTTTTGGTTTTTATTAAAATTAAATATTTACTGAATAAAAATTTGGATCAATATGCGGGCCTCCTGGAAAGTATTCAACTTCTGCAATTAGCGATTGATACCAAGGATAGTTTTATCGCCATTGACCAAACGGAACTTCGATATCGCGGCTCTAAGCAACAGGATTTTTATCAATATATAGAAGAATTACTGGCGAATCATAGTAGTACGGAATCCTTCCGCCAAAATGTTCAACTGAAGTTATCAGAAACGATAACGCAGACTAAAACCGAAGAAGGAAAGGTTGCCTTGAATGCCTATTCAAAGCATCTAGACCGACTATCAGAGCATGAATTAGGATTGAAGTTACTGTCTCTGTTTAAAGCCTATCAACTAGCGGATTACTCCGTTTTACGAGAAATTTCTGAATTGGTGCAAAGTCTCAACAAACGGGATTTACAGGATTACAAAGCCCTGGTTTCTCTGGTAATGGCAAACTATAGTTCGTTTGAAAAATTGCGTAAAATCATTAATGTTTCGGACAAAAATAATAACCCTGAAACCTACGCTAGGATGATTCAATACATTGGTTTATCCTACCGACACGGGGTTTCCTATATCAAATTTGAAGAGTTAATGGGGATCACAAAACGCTGGTTTAGACCCTATCAAACTGCCCTGAGTATCCGAGCGGCTCATCCGCCCCATCAGTACAAACAGCCCATCGATTTTGCCCCTGAATTTGTGGGTGAAGAGGTTTATTTTAAATATCTAAAATGGTTGACGGATAAGAAAACGGGGGCGGTTTATGTTGATTTCGAGACGGATGAAATTTAGCGTTTGATTCGGTCTTGTAGAGGCGATCGCCAATGAATAATGCTGAAAATTAAGGTAGCTTTACTGAAAGTCACCTTAATTTTTGTTTTTTTATGCCATTTTTATCTGTAATGTTTGAGAAAATATGGTAGAAAAATTAAAACGAAATTATCCATTATTCAGCATCAAGTTTTTGCAAGATAGGAATGAAAAATTTATGGATCGATTAAAAGGATTGTTTTCCCAAAGACTTTTTGGGGTTCAGCAAGGATTAGGGCGATTACAAAGCCAATTTTTCAAATATCTTACCTTGGGTTTCATGGCGGGTCTAGTCGCGATCGCCCTCACCAATTGTAGTAGTCCTGTGGCTTCTCCTGTCCGTATTGGAACTAATCTTTGGCCAGGCTACGAAACTCTCTATTTAGCACGAAATTTAGGCTATTTTAAGGATGAACCGATTCAATTAGTGGATTACCCCTCAGGAACCGAAGAGGTTAGGGCCTATCGTAATGGTGAAATTGAAGGAGCGGGACTTTCAATTGATCAAGCCTTAGTCTTAGCGGCGACCCAGGAAGATGTACGAATTATTGCCGTCATGGATTTTTCTAATGGGGCGGATGCGATTTTAGCAAGACCAGAAATTAAGGATATTAAAGGATTAAAGAGGAAACGAGTCGGGGTAGAGTCCACTGCCCTGGGAGCCTTTTTTCTGGCCCGCGCCCTGGAAAAAAATGGCATGACTCCCAAGGATATTCAAATCGTGTCTCTCGAATTAACCGAACATGAACGGGCTTACAAAGAAGGAAGAGTTGATGCGGTGGTTACATTTGGGCCTGCTATGGCAAAATTACTAGATGCAGGGGCAAAAATGTTGTTTGATAGCAGTCAGATTCCAGGGGAAATTGTAGATACCCTGGTGGTTAGTAAGAACGCGATCGCCAATTCCCCTGATACCATCCAAGCCCTAGTGAATGCTCGGTTTCGTGCCTTAGAGTATTTAGAAAAAAATCCCCAGGATGCCGCCGCTCGCATTGCCCCCCGAACCAAAGTTTCTCCTGAGCAGATTCTTGATGCATTTAAAGGAATGGTTCAGCCGAATTTAGCCGATAATTTGCGATTACTCGATCAAAGCGACCCGACTTTGGTTAATGGGATGAATAAACTAGTGGATATCATGGTTGAAAATAAATTACTCCCCAAAAAAGTTGATCCCACCACCCTGTTTGATCCCCAATTCGTCAAGAATGCCAAACCTTAATCTTAATTTATCTCTAATGGACAGACGTATCGAATGAAACGTTTTCCCTTTCCTCTGAAATTTTCAATCCCGACAATTTTAATTTTGTACGGCAGTTTGTTGGGATTAATTTCTTTTGAACAAGAAATTACGGAAAGTTACCAAAGAGCTGAAACCAGTAGTAAGGATTTTGTCCAAACCTCGGCCAGTCGGACTGCCAGTATCTTGGATTACGTCTATCGTCGCTCTGATGTGGAACAGGCCGAAATTGCCATTAGTCAATTGGGGAGTGATCCCAATCTCACCTCTGCCATTCTCTTTGATGATCAGGACATTGTTCGTCTAGCCAATCGTTACGAAAGCCGCGATCGCCCAATTAGTGAAACCGTTGCCGCTCCTTACGTTAAAACGTTTAGTGAAGTACGTTCCACAATGGCGGGCAAAATTCTTTTTTCCCAAAATAGACAAAAATTAATTGCTATCTATCCCGTTTTACTGCAATCGCTTCCAGGGGAACTGCGCCCCTCCCGTGTTGGGATTCTTTTTTTAGAAAATGATCTAACCCAAATTAAACAAGAAGCTCAACAAATTGCTCTCACACGCTCTTTGTTATTTAGCGGCACACTGATGATTTTTTGTTTGGGATTATGGTTTTTCTTTGAACTCACCCTCACTCGACGAGTCGCCCGCCTAGTCGCCGTCAGTAATAATCTAGCCGATGGAAAACTCAGCGATCGCGCCTCCCTTTCAGGATCGGATGAAATCGCGCAAATTTCCACTGCCTTTGATCGCATGGCCAACAAAATCCAAGAAAATACCAAAGCTTTAGAACTTAGTGAAGAACGCTACAACATCGCTATTTCAGGAACTAATGACGGACTTTGGGACTGGGATCTGCGTAGTAACGAAGTTTATTATTCTCCCGTGTGGATGAAAATTTTGGGCTACGAATCCGATCCCCTCCCCTTTCTCTTATCTACCTGGTCAGAAAACGTCCATCCTGAAGATTTTGTCCTGGCAGAACAGGCGATTCAACGTCATTTGCGCGGAGAAACTCTAATTTACGAAAATACCCATCGCGTAAAGCACCGCAATGGCCATTATATTTGGACTTTTGCTAAAGGTAAATGTTTGCGAGATGAAGAAGGTAAACCCTATCGCCTAGTGGGAACCATTACGGATATTACCGCTAAAAAAGAAGCAGAAGAAGAACTTAAAATGGCCAAAGAAGCGGCAGAAATTGCTAATCGGACAAAAAGTGAATTTTTAGCCAATATGAGCCACGAAATTCGGACTCCCATGAATGCCATCTTAGGGTTTTCCGATTTACTTCAGGGTATGACCACCGATGAGCGTTACCAGAGTTATCTCCAAGCCATTCGTTCCAGTGGAAAAACCCTGATGTCCCTGATCAATGACATTTTGGATCTATCTAAAATTGAAGCAGGAAAACTTCAACTCAGCTACGAAGGCATTAATCTTCGTGGGTTAATTAGTGATATTCAGCAAATATTTTCCGTAAAAGCCGCAGAAAAAGGAATTAAACTACTGGCCACTGTGGATGAATCCGTTCCAGAGGCGATCGCCTTTGATGAAGTTCGATTACGACAGATCCTATTTAATATGGTGGGCAACGCCATTAAATTCACCGAACAGGGTCATGTCAGTATTCAAGTATCGAGTTCTTGGTCGGCGGATCAAAAAATTCAACTTGTTCTACAAATTCAAGATACGGGCATTGGCATTGCCCCCGAAAATCAAACGCGAATTTTTGATATTTTCACCCAAAGCGAAGGACAAAGTACTCGTAAATACGGTGGTACGGGCTTAGGTTTAACGATTACTCGGCGGTTAACGGAAATGCTAGGGGGAACTATTGAATTAACGAGTGAATTAGGCAAAGGCAGTATTTTTACTTTGATTTTTCCCTCTATTATGATTGAAACCTATTCCCATCAAACTTTTAACCACCATCAAGATATTGATTTCAATCAGTTCGTTCCTGCAACCATTTTAATCGTTGATGACATTGAGTCCAATCGTTATTTACTCCGCAGCTTTTTCCAAGCTACAGACCACAAAATCATAGAGGCCAGTGACGGTTATGAAGCGATTCAAATGGCTAAAAATCATCATCCTGATGTGATTATTATGGATATTTTGATGCCGAACTTAGATGGCCAAGAAGCAACCCTCTGGTTAAGGAATAACCCTGATACTTCCACGATTCCTATCCTCATTTTAACGGCTTCTTTAATGGTAGATTTACGAAACCAATTAAAGCCTCATTGCCAAGGTTTTCTCACTAAACCTATCGTTAGAGCTGATTTAGTAGAAGCTTTAAAAAATATTTTAACTCTACGTCCAGAGTCGGATTTTTCTTCTTCCAATGTAGTTCACTCCCAGGGGATAATTGAGGCTGTAAAGGAAGTCAATGATTCATCCCCTCGATCCAATGCGATCGCCGAAGATTTGAGTAGATTACCTGAATTAATTAACCAATTAAAAATAGAAGAAGAAACTGTCTGGCCAAAATTGCGTCAGACCATGATCATGAAAGAGCTACGACAATTTGCAAAACGCCTACAGCTTTTATGTGAGGAATATCCTTTTATTCTTTTAATTAACTATACTACAAAATTAGATGTACAAATTAAGGAATTTGATGGGGATAATTTAAACCATACTATTAATGATTTCCCTAATATCCGACAGGATTTGGAACAGTTAATTACTAATCAATGATAGAAGAGCCTTATTCTTTCTTTCCTCGGTTCCTCGTGCCAAAAATATTACTCACTTTGCTGACCAAACTGTGGACTGTGGAATGTGGAATGTGGAATGTGGAATGTGGGTTAACTCATTTGCCATCGGTCTAAAATATCTTTAAAAATTGCTTCTTCTACCCAGGTTTTAACCACAACAGTTAATGGCAATGCTAATAATAAGCCCAATAGTCCAAAGGTACTGGCAAAAAATATTTGAGCAATTAAAGTGACGGCAGGTAACAGAGACACTTGTTTGGCCATAACAATGGGCGTTAACCAATAGCTTTCAATATTCTGAATGATAAAGTATAAAACTAAGACTGCCCAGATTTTCCAAGGCTCATCTAATAATGCGATCATGATTGGGAAGACGACGCTGGCGGCGGGGCCAATATTGGGAATAAAATTCAAAATTCCTGCCATTAGGGCATGGACTAGGACTAATTTAATTTGCAATACCCATAGCCCTAGTCCACTCAACACCCCAATAAACACACAGTTTATTAAAGTTCCCGTTAGCCAATTTCCTAATGCTAATTCCGATAGGGTCAAAATTTCATCGGCACGATGACGGTAAAAAGAGGGAAATAATTTTAATGCGCTCCTGCGATAACCCTGGGGATTGAGGAGCATCATGAGCGTCATGGCGAAAACAAATAAGATCTGTAAAAACGCTGTCACAGAATTGGAAAAAAAAGAAAAAAAGTTTTGAAAAACTCTTGGCACTAGGGGTTGTAAAGATTCCAAAGGGCTTCGATTCGCTAAAAAATCGGGAAACCATTCCCATTCTAATTCTTTGGCCTGTAGAGTTAGTCCAAATTCTCGGACTTTTGCCCACGCCCTGGGAATTTGGATAATAAGGTTTTGAAATTGTTCGATGAAAGGAGGGACAATTAACCCAAAGAAAAGGACTGTCAACAGGGAGGCTGTCAGTAGGGTCAAAAAGATGCCTGATTGTCGCTTTAGTTTAAATCTCTCTAGCGATCGCACTAAACGATTGAGGGCCGTTGTCAAGACGATCGCCATGAAGAGCAACAGCAATAATTGGCGAATCTGCCAGAGCAAATAGCCCGCGATCATCAGACAAAACAACCCAAACCACTGACTAAGTTTCATCGGGAATTAGAGATAATTCACAATTCGAGCAAACCCCGTAGGATCTAAACTTGCGCCACCCACTAGGGCCCCGTCAATTTCGGGCTGGGTCATAATTTCATCAATGTTCTTCGGATTAACCGAGCCGCCGTAGAGAATGCTCATATCAGGATTGCTCAACTGCGATCGAATGACTCCAATAACCCGATTAGCTTCCGTTGCGGCACAGGTATCTCCCGTCCCGATCGCCCAGATGGGTTCATAGGCAATGACGATATTCTTCTGATCCACATCGACCAAACCCCGTTTGACCTGATTAATAATCACCGTTTCAGTTTCGCCCGCATCCCGTTGAGATTTGGTTTCTCCAACGCAAAGAATCGGCGTTAAACGGTGACGTTGGGCGGCAATCACTCGCAAATTAGCGGTTTCATCCGTTTCCCCAAAATACTGCCGACGTTCACTGTGGCCAACTACCACGTAGCTAATGCCCATTTCCGTCAACATATCCCCCGCAATTTCCCCCGTGTAGGCTCCTTTCTCTTCCCAATGGATATTTTGAGCACCGAGTTGAATCTGGCTTCCATGTAAAATTTTAGACATGGTTCCCAAAGCAGTGAAGGGAATACAGAGAACGACTTCTCGCGATTCGTCCGTGTCATGGAGAAGTGGCTTAAATACTTGCAAAAACTCCTGGGCCTCTGCCTGAGTTTTGTGCATTTTCCAGTTACCAGCAATAATGATTTTTCGCACAGCTTAGTTTAAAAATTAAATTCAATAATAAATGCCAGATCCCAGTCTAAGGCTTGATGGGGATCAACAACCAAGGAATTGATGATAATGAAGAAAAACGTAACGTAACAATTTTAACGGGTACCAACAAGAATCCTGAAAACTAGATAACGAATCGCCATCTAATCTTCAGGATCAAGGTTAAATATTGGCTAGTCGATGAGTCTTGGGGACAACAACCCATCTGATCAGCGTTGATTTCGTAGTTTTGAGTCTATTACTCCGCGATCGCCAACTCAGTTTCCGTACTGCCCTGACTGCGACGACGGGTAAGAGAATTAAAGAGCATAATACCGATCGCTTTAATCAAATTACCTTCTAGCTCATTAAATAACTTCATATTCATGCCAAAAGCCGCATTAGCTTCATCGACAATCTGTTCCGCCGTTGCTTGGTCAATGGGCAAATCATTCATTGCCTGACGGTAAGTGGTTTTAAAGGCTTTTTCATCATCGATTCCCGCAAATTCATAGAAAGCAGTGCCACCATCTTGTAAATTCATGGCATTTTGAGCAATTTTCTTGAGAATTTGACCGCCCGATAAATCGCCTAGATAACGGGTATAGGAATGGGCAACCAGTAGTTCGGGTTGAGTGGCCGCAATTTCGTGGATGCGATCGACATAGGCTTGACCTGCTGCCGAAATCTTCACTTCCTGTCGCCAGTTGGGGCCATAATAAAACTGTAAATCCTGCTCTAAGCTCTGTTTACGGTTGAGTTCGGGATAATAAATCTGGGAAACAATGGGGTGTTCGCGCAATTTGTCCATCTCTTCTTCCATCGCACTATAAACAAAGTAGAGATTTCCGACCAATTTGCGATAGGAGTTTTTTTCAACAACGCCTTTTAAGAAGCATTTAACAAAACCGACATTCTCTGCCATTGAGTGGGATTTTTTAGTCCCTTCGCGTAATTGGGTGGCTAAATTGACGCTCATACTTATAAATTCCTGTATCTTGGGTGAACTAATTAGGTGGCTTATTAGAAACGTTTAAAAAATCTCGCCTAATTTACTAACTTAAACTGGATTGATGAGAATTTTTATTAAGAATTTTTACAAAACAGACAGCAAATTTGTGATGACTTGCAGAAGATTTAATGGGTTGATGCCGTTTGTCCAAAAAGAATTTTCCGACTTTCTTCGGTGATTACGGGATTATTGCTAAAAGGTTGACCCTTTTCATAGGCACGAATGACCGCCGCTCTTCCTTGCATTGCCTCAAACCATCGCTTGAGATTAGGAAAATCTGTTAACGTTTGTTGTTGCTTTTCGTGGGGAACGATCCAGGGATAACAGGCCATATCCGCGATCGAATAATCTCCTGCAATATAGTTCCGCCCCTCTAGCTGTCGATCTAAAACACCGTAGAGCCGATTCGTTTCTCGCACATAGCGATCAATGGCATAGGGAATTTTTTCAGGTGCGTACTGAGAAAAGTGGTGATTTTGTCCCGCCATCGGCCCCAATCCTCCCATTTGCCAAAATAGCCATTCAAGAACTAATTGACGAATCCGAAGATCCGTCGATAAAAATTGACCCGTTTTTTCGGATAAATATAAAAGGATTGCACCTGATTCAAAAATTGAGATGGGTTCTCCGCCATCAATGGGATCGTGATCCACAATGGCAGGTATCCGATTATTGGGAGCAATACGCAGGAAATCGGGTTTAAATTGATCTCCCACTCCAATATTCACGGGGATAATTTGATAATTTAGTCCCGCTTCTTCTAAAAAAATCGTGATTTTGTTGCCGTTGGGGGTGGGCCAATATTATAAGTCAATCATGCTTGATTTTTTAACGTGAATGTTCAAGAGCAGTCTTCAGACAGAGAAATATTGTATTTTAGGCAATTTTTCGTTCTCTCACAAAGGTCGAGTGAACCCACTGCCCTTTTTCGTTGTAATTACGAATTAAACGCTGACGTTCATTCGGTTGGACTAACCAAGCCACTTCTACAAAAAATGGTGTTCTCAGTTCCAACTT
This sequence comes from Snowella sp., assembly GCA_003249095.1. Lineage (GTDB taxonomy): Bacteria > Cyanobacteriota > Cyanobacteriia > Cyanobacteriales > Microcystaceae > Snowella. The sequence continues at coordinate 48,252 of QBMS01000013.1, read as the reverse complement.
TAAGGGAGCGTTCGTAGAAGTTCCATCGGGTAGTAACAAAATTTGTCTATGCGTTGCACCGTCTTCAAACATCAGCCTATTTCCGTCAATATGAGCCGTTGAAGTAATTTTATGCTCCCCAAAGGAGAGTTGCTGTTGGAGGCGATCGCCGTTAATTTTTTGAATTTCCAGACGAGTAGAAAAACTTTCCGAGGGAGTCCAATCGGGATAGACGGTCTGGGCTGTTCCTTCCCAGGTTCCGAGTAATTGCTCTAGGGTTAAATTCGGTCGTTCCTCGGCATCGCTCCCCTGACGAAATTCTCGAATTAGGGTCAGGCTACTTAAATTTCCCTCTTGGTCATAGAGTTGCACAAATCGTAAACGGCGATCGCCAGCGACAAAGCCATACTCTGCCCCAAACTGAGAAAAAGGTGCAAACTGAAAAGGCCCTTTAGAAAACGCCCCCGTCTCGAAAAAAATAATTTGATTCCCCACAGAGCGATAATCCTGAACATAATCCTGGGAAGGTTCGCTGTCGTAATTGCCTTGAGCAAAGCGTCGGAGCCGAAAACGAACGAGTTGATTATCTTCTAGACCTTCTAGGGTCAAAATTGAGGGAGTAGAATCTAAAATTTCCCCTTCTAAGGAAACACGGGTGAAAGATCCCCGCCATTCACCTAAATTCTTAAGAAAATTTTTCCAGTTGTTTTCCATCATTAACCTAAAATTTCCATTAAAAAAGCACTTAGGAGTCTTTCCGTGTTTCGACCCTAAGTGCTTTTTTGTTCAATTCTCTCTCACACCTGTCCTTAGTATAGATGATTACTAAGAATTGTCAAGCTAGTTTTTAGCTTAAATTTTGATCAACCCTAAAATTAGCCCAGACTATCAAAATAATCTCGCACGCGATCGCGTCTTCGGGGATGGCGTAACTTTTGTAAAGCTTTAGCCTCAATTTGGCGAACCCGTTCCCGTGACAAACTCAATAGCCGCCCAATATCCGACAAAGAATAGGCCGTTCCATCTTGAAAACCATAGCGTAGGGTCACAACCTCCTGTTCCCGTTCCGTCAAATCGCCGATAAGATTTTTTAACTCCTTACGAAGCGATTCATTCGCCAAAATATCTTCAGGTGAAGTTTCTTCCGTTTCCAATAAATCCATTAACTCCGTGTCCTTGTCCTTCCCAACTTTGGTTTCTAGGGAAACAGAACGGGGAACGCGGGCCAAAATCTCTCTAACCTGCTCTGGAGACATTTCCAGTTCAATTGCCACTTCTTCCAGAGTTGCCGTATGACCTTTTTGCTGGGAAATTTTACGTTGTACACGCTTAATTTTATTTAATTTTTCTGTCACATGGACAGGAAGACGAATCATCCGACTTTGGGTAGAAATTGCCCTGGTAATACCCTGTCGAATCCACCAATAGGCGTAGGTACTAAAACGATATCCCTTCGTCGGATCAAACTTTTCTACGGCTCTTTCTAAGCCTAGTGTTCCCTCCTGAATCAGATCTAATAACTCCAAACCGCGATTCTGATATTTTTTAGCTACCGAAACCACTAGGCGTAAATTCGCCTTAATCATCTCTTCTTTTGCCTTAATTCCCAGATTTTGCTGTTCTTCTAGTTCCTGTACCGTGAGGTTCACTAATTCTGCCCATCTCTTTTTGCCCATTAACACAATGCGTTTGAGTTCAGTGACCTCGATTCCAGCTTCTTTTGCCCAGGTCATAAAGGAAGGACGATGACCAAACTTGCAAACTAGTGCGTCCTGAATAGAGATGATTTTCATAAATTCCCCCATGACCGAATCTTCCTGCTCAAGGGCCTGGGAGCGAGTCTCTAATAAATGGAGATAACGCTGGAGTTGTTGAGCTTTGGTGACTTCCTCTTCCTTTCTCAGGAGAGGAACTTTACCAATGTCTTGTAAATAGAGACGAACTAGGTCAGTACTACTCCGTTGGGGACTGGTCGCTTCCGTTAGGATCAAATCGGATAATTCTAAGCTAGAGGTTTCGTCTTCTAAAGTGGGCATGGATTCTAAAATATTGGGATTTTGAGTCATTTCTGGGGCAAAAATATCTACTAATTCCGTATAGGACTCTGGATTGGATTCAAAAGAGTGGGCTATCATGGTGATTTCTCGATAATAAGGGCGAGAACAGTAAGCAATTATGTTAGGACTAATCAGCTTTAATGTTCCCGTTTTGACTCTGGAAATAACGAATTTTTAATTTATTTTGAATAGGGAGAAAAACACATCAAATCGAAAAGAAGGGCTTTTCTTTTATAAATTAAGCTTTCCCTATTTTATCGCGTCCATTCCTCAAATGTTTGGTCTAGGAATAGCGGAAAATACTGATTTTTCGAGGTTTTCCAAAAGGGAACTATTATTAAGCCCGTAGAAAGACGGTTGCTTTAGTTAGTTCATTGTGTGACAAGCTCTAATGAGGAAAAATCTTAAAACCAAACTCCGTTAATAATAGCTTATATGGTTTGAGACGGTAAAATATGATTACCACTTTTTAGGGTGGATAGTTTTGGAGATTGTTGGAGTATGTTTTTCCATCTAATAAGCTCCTTTTCCAAACACAATTATTCTCAGGGTTTCTACTAAAATATTCAAATCTAGGTTTAATGACCAATTATCAATGTAATAAAGATCTAAACGGGCCACATCATTAAAATCTCCGATATTAGATCTGCCTGAAATTTGCCATAAACCTGTGATTCCAGGCATTACCTGGTGACGGATGTGATGCCAGGCATCGAAGTGTTCTACATCTCGAATGGGTAAGGGACGGGGCCCGACCAGGCTCATGTCACCGAGAATGACATTAAAAAGTTGGGGAAATTCATCTAGACTGGTTTTTCTCAGGAAGTGACCGATGGGAATAATGCGGGGATCCTGTTTGAGCTTAAACATAATCCCGTCTTGACTTTCGTTTTGGGTTTCTAATTGGCCTTGCAGTTCGGCGGCATTAATGACCATTGTGCGGAATTTCCACATTTGAAAGACCTTTCCTTGAAGGCCCACTCGTTCTTGGTGAAAAAAGATGGGGCCTGGGGATGAGCTTTTAATGGCGATCGCGATCGCGAGAAAAACAGGAGAAAGCATGAGCAATCCCAGTAAAGCCGCTATAAAATCGAGAGATCGTTTAATGCGATAATCTAGACCCACTAAAAAGGGCATTTCTACCCGCAAAGTCGGCAATCCTGCAAAAATTTCTGGCATTCCCCGACGATAAAGAATTTCTCGACTGGAAGGTAATAAACGTAAAATAATTCCCGCCCGTCGTAAATTCCAATAGAGGGTCGAAGCTAAATCCGTTTTCGGTAAATCTTCGGCTAAAACCTCGATCGCCCCTGATTCGAGAATATTTTGCAAGGTATGAGCATTGTGGGCCATGGAAGCCAAACTCGCCCCGACCACTTGATAATTGGAGCGATGTTCTAGGGTTTGGGTCAGGTGTTTTAAACGAGCAGAAGTGGCAATCACAAAAACTGGGGTGGCAGGTTGTAATCGTCGAGATTGGCCCAATATCAAGGTTGTGATGAATCTACCCAGCATAACCATCAGGAGGCTACTAAACCAGGCAGTAAAAAACAGCGATCGCGGTGCGTCTAGGGTCGGATCATAGAAGTAATTGATGACTAAGGAAAATAGGTACACAAAACCCACTAATTGGACAATGCGAATATAATTTTGTCCTCGTGCCGATGGGCTATATAAACCACCATAGGCAAAAAAGATCAGGGTCATGGCGGCAAAACACCAAAATAAACTGGGTAATCCCAACCAAGTCCACCACACTAATTGGGGCGGCGGCGGTGAATAAAAATGGTTGAGATAACGGGCCATGCGCCAGGCTAGAGCGAGGGCAACTAAATCACTCAGGATCAGGATCACAATTAGGAGCCATTGCCGCTTGCTTAAATTTGAACCATGAAAATGCTGAGGAGCGCGAATATCTCCCCTAAATTGATGAAATTTTTGCTCAAATTGCTTCATCGACTCTAACAGCTAAGATTTTAACCAATTTTTGACTAATTACTTGCTAAAGTTTAAAGTATAATGTTAACTTTTTGTAAACGCGATCGCGGTTAACGGGCAGTTAATGTAATGAATCGTTTTAAGAACTTCTCCCCACTCTTGCAGATCAAATATTAGCGATCGCCGCCGTTTTTTTGTCGCGAGTATTAACCAAGAATAACGTACCAACAGAACTAGATTGTTTAGCGACTTAGAGCTTAAGCTTGGAATTGGGACTATCTACACTGCTATGCTGGTAGTTAAACCAATTCCCATAGCCACAGAACGTACCCCAAAGTAGGAGAAATGAGCATCTCTACCGACATTGTCACGGAACTGTTGCAGGCGTTTCCCCAGACTTGCCCGCAAATGTACTTTAAAACGTCCCTAACAGCTCTATCCCATGCGATGGAGGATTTAGTTCTGTCGGATACGAAAAAACCTCTGATTATTGCCAGTTTTCAGCAAGAACGCTACTATCGGCAAGAAGCTCGACGCTATCAACACATTTCCCAAAAAACTCCCCAGGTTTATGTTTTAGCGGCACCAGAAACAGACTTTAAAAATTGTTCCGATGATTATGAAACGATCGCCTTTTCTCCCGAAGATAGTTTGAGTCAACAGTGGCATTTAGTCGTTGTGGGTAAGACCTATGCAAGCTGTTTAGTCTGTCGGGAGCGACTTTCCACCGTAGAAGCAGATAATAATCGTCGTTTTGAGGGAGTTTGGACATTTGATCGTCAGGTGAGTAAAGTGGCGGCGGGACTTTTATTAACAAAAATTTTGGGGTATCGTCCTGAATTAGCAGATAAAATCGAGGAAGCAAGAAAAAATTATCTGGATACCAATGATTTTCCCGAAAAAGAAACTTTTTTGTCGGAATCTCCTTTGAATAATCCCGATCCCTTTGTTCAGCGTTTAGTCACGTATTTACAGGCGGGACAATATAAGTTAATCAAGGCCAACCGATCGCTTTCGGTCAAGGAGCATAGAGAGCGTTTAATTAATTCGGTGACAACGGCTATTCGGCGATCGCTGAATCCCGATGAAATTTTGCAAGTTGCAGTAGAAAAATTGGGGGAAGGACTGGGGGTTTGTCGGTGTTTGGTCTATCGATGTGAAGAAAGTGATTTGGCGGTCGCGATTAAACATGAATTTATCAATACGGGGATTAGCTCCCTTAAGGAAAAAGCTTGGCCCCTCAAGGGAAACCCGCTTTTTCAGGAAGTGATTGAGTTACGGGATGTGTTGAAAATTGATGATACTTCAAGCGATCCCCGTTTACTAGATGACTCGGCCCTGGGGGATGATGGTACGCCTCTCAAAAACTTGATCAAAACTTGCTCGATTTTTTCCTGGCTATTAGTTCCCATTTTTTACCGCGATCGCCTCTTGGGAATGATGGAATTACACCACTGTGGCCCTGCTCCAACGGTTTGGAAAAATGAAGATGTGGCTCTAGTAGATGCGATCGCCACCCAGATTGGTGTGGCCCTCATTCAAGCCGAAGCCTACGCCAATTTACAGGAACTCAACGAACAACTCGCCGCCCTGGATCGCACCCGCTCTAATCTCGTCGCTATTACGGGTCATGAATTACGGACACCGCTTTCCACCATTCAAGTCTGTCTCGAAAGCCTGGCGACCGAACCCGATATGCCCCAGGAATTGCGTCAGGTCATGCTTAATACGGCTCTCACCGATGCGGAACGAATGCGGAAACTCGTTCAAGATTTTCTGACCCTGTCTCGATTAGAGGGGGGACGGATTGATTGGAATTCTGAACCCCTTTCCCTGGCGGAATGTGTGGAACTGTCCCTGAGTCATACCCGCGCCCATAATCGTCATAATAATCTGCCGAAAATTATTAATCGAGTATCGGAAGAATTGCCGTTAGTTCAGGCCGATGGGGAATGGTTAGTGGAATTATTAACTAAATTATTGGATAACGCGGTTAAATTTACCTCCCCTGAAGGAGAAATTGCGATCGCTGTTGGGATATCCGAGGAAAATGCGATCGCCCAGAATCAGTCCCATCATCTAGAAGTGACCGTTTCCGATACAGGAAGGGGCATAGAACCCAATAGCCTGGAAACCGTTTTTGATCGCTTTTATCAAGAGGAAGGTTCCTTGCGGCGTAGTAAAGGTGGAACGGGTTTAGGGTTAGCCATTTGTCGGCAGATCGTTAACGGTTGGGGCGGTAAAATTTGGGCCGAATCCGATGGCAAAAATTTGGGTAGCAAATTTCATTTTACCATTCCCATTTCTAATGAATCCTTTCTCAACCCAGCACCGATTAAAGAAGAAATTACTGCTTTACCGACGAAAAATCGCCGAAATACTCGTAAAAAGAAGACAAGCTGACAGACTATTAGACCTGATGCATTTATACAACAAAATGCGATATATTATCGTAACTTTAACAACAATACCGTCTTTGTCCTGACGGTGTTTTGATCGCTTGGATCGTCAGATAAAGCATAGGGTAAAAGCGCGGCTTGATTGGGCTTGACTTTTTCCCCAATTCGATAATTTGTATTTTGTCGCTAATAGTGGATTAAGTTTTGCTCTCCCCAGAGGAGCCTCTTGTTGTCAAGGATTTCAATGATGTAGATGACAAAAAAATTGTGCCAGCGCAATAAATTTTCATTTCTAGACATCACCATTACTTACGACCAAAAAAGCACACTTGCGAAAAAATAAAACTCTGATTTTTATTAAGATTTCTCCTTCTCCAAGCTTTAAAATCTCTTTGTATATTCTTTAAAATCTCTTTGTATATTCTTTAAAATCTCTTTAAATTATTCTTGAACTGTCTTTAAAAAAGTCTGTTTTTTACCATTCTAGATTGCCAAAAGCCTTGCCCATAAAGAGTTTCAGCTTTATTAAGCGATCTTTGTGGTCTCATTAAAATATCTTTACAAATAAATTTTAATCGAGTTTGTTTATGACCAAGGACAATTTCCGTACATATACTTAAGTAAGTAAGAGAAAAATAAAAAGCGAGCAAAAACAAAATGTTTAACGAGTTAAAAATTAAAGCTAACTCAATTAATATTGCATCCCTTGTCGGTGGAGCAACCATCGCTGCCGCGACTTTAGTTTTGACTGGGAGCATATTACCCGCTAGTGCTGCTTCTATCACCTACAGCACCTGGGCAAATATTGGGCCCCAACTCATCGGTGATGCAGATAATGGTAAATTCACACTGAAAATAACTGATGGAGGAGATGTCGGAGCGGCGGGCAAAGTTCTTTTTTAATTTTAATCAATTTCTTTAGCCGCTAATAACCTGATTTCGCAGGTTTACTTTAATGATGCGAGTGGATTATTTAAAAAAGATACCGTCGTAACCAATGTTTATGGAACAGGCAATCAAAAAGATACTATCGTAGGTACAACGACGACCTATGATTACAAACCCTATGCTTCGGTTGCATCGACATCGAGCGGACTGAGTACTTCCGTTAACGGGTTGGATTTTGTTTATAATCCCAGTACAACCTTGCCCCAGGGAAATGCCATCAATTTACAGAAGCCGACCTTCGGTTTTGATCGGAGCGGGGGAAATACCAACTCCATTTCAGTCGGAGAAACCTTAGGAGTTTTAGTTGATCTAGCGGATGGGAAAGATTTTATCTCGGTTTTAAATGCGCTTACTGAAACCAATGGCTTAATTGTTGCGGCTCATATTATTGGTTATGATAAAAATCTAAGCGATACATTCTATTACGGAAATCCTACTTTTACGGGAGGAACTCTCCCTGCTGGAACGGATGATCCGGTTTTCTACGATGGCTATAAAACTCCTACCGATCCCAATCCTGACACAAAAACAACTGCTCTCGCCCCTGGAACGGCAGTTCCTGAACCCCTCACAATCTTGGGTGCGGCAACGGCGGCGGGTTTTGGTGCTTTCTTCAAACGACGCTTGGCAAAATTAAAAGATAATCAACAAAGTTGACTAAAAACGTTGAACAGTTTGTCTCTGCACATTTTTCTCTAATCAGTAAAGGCTTGCTTAAGATTTTAAGGAAATCTAGCAAGTTTTTTTATGGAAATAAATGACAACAATTTCTTTCTGTAGAATCAGACTGCGATCACGGCAAGATCTATTGTCATTTAGTTGGGCGCAAACTGCGATGACTCAAATGGCTAAAAATGCTAGGATAAACCAGACCAACGTTAACCCGTCCAACTCAGCGCAACACAGCATTAAAACGGACTAAAAAGGAGTTTCCTAGACTAGAATGCCCACTTTAAACTTAGACGCTCAACAGACCTACACGGCCCTGACCTTGCCTCCTTTGCCCTATGCTCGTCCTTTATTAATGATCGGCCACGGAACCCGCGACAATGATGGCCGTCAGACTTTCCTCGATTTTGTCAAAGCCTATCAGGAACTTGATCTATCCCGTCCCGTTATTCCTTGTTTTTTGGAGCTAACCGAACCTTCTATCGAAAAAGGGGTTGATTATTGTGTAGAACAGGGTTATACCGAAATTTCTGCCCTACCGATTTTGTTATTTGCTGCTCGCCACAATAAATTCGATGTCACCAATGAATTAGACCGTAGCCGACTTAAACATCCCCATATCAAGTTTTCCTATGGCCGTCATTTTGGCATTACCCCTAGTATTCTTGATCTTTGGCGCGATCGCTTGGCAGTATTAGATCAACCTGAAATGAATCCCCGAAACATTTCCCGTGCAGAAACCGTTTTGTTATTTGTCGGTCGGGGTTCGAGCGATCCCGATGCCAATGGGGATGTCTATAAAATGGCACGGATGTTATGGGAAGGCAGTGGCTATGCAACGGTCGAAACTTGCTTTATTGGCATTACCCATCCCCGACTAGAAGAAGGGTTCCGCCGAGCCAGACTGTATAACCCCAAACGGATTATCGTGTTGCCCTATTTCCTGTTTACAGGCGCGTTAGTCAAGAAAATTTTTATTAATACCGAAGCAGAACAAGCCGCATTTCCCGACATAGAAATGATCTCTTTACCCGAAATGGGCATTCAACCCCAACTACTAGAACTCGCTAGGGAACGGGAAATTGAAACCCAACTGGGTCAGGTGAATATGAACTGCGAAAGTTGTAAATTCCGTCTGGTGGCAAAAGCCCAGGGTCATGCTCACGGACATAATCACGATCACGGCCATAGTCATGATCACCATGATCATCATGCTCACGGGCATAGTCATGACCATCATGCTCACGGACATCATGACCATCCCGCCGAAGATCCCTATGCCGAGCCAGAAGCCTACCACAATCGTATTTGGCAGGTTCCCTAGATTAGTGTTTGGAAATGTGCAATAACGTTTCTCCCGTTCGCCCTGTTGTTAACCATAACAAAGCCCTTGCGACATCTCTGAGGGATTTTTCAGGGGTTTCAGCAGGCAAATGGGAGGCCACAGGTAAGGGCTTGAGGATAATTCCCTGACTGCCAAAAATAATCTCACCCACTAGTCGAGCGCGGGTCATGTGATTATCGGAAGTGATTAGATACACACTTTTGATGTCTTGGTTTTTGAGAACATTTACCAAGGTCGTAAAGTTTGTGACGGTATCCTTGGCTTGGTAATTCAAATGCAGGCGATCGCCCTTAACCCCTGCTTTTGCAAAAATACGCTTAACATACCCTTCAGGACTACCCGAAGATACCCAAACGGGCAATTGGGGATACTGGGCCGCTAATTTTGCCGCCATGCGTTCTCGATTTTCGTGGCCACCCAAAACAAAAATGGCCTGGGGTTCTACCCGAATACTTTCTATTTCTTTATAAGCAGACAGAAGCCCTAAAACTATCAAGGGTGACAACCACCAAAGAATACTAGTCCTCATTTTACGGACAGGAACCAGCGAGGCTTCTTGTTTATTAAACCGAAGCTTGAGTAACATGAATTCATCAGACCTCACACCACCGTAATTGGTTCATCCCATTGCTGTTTTGAACTGATTTCAATTATGACGGAAGTTTCTGCAAGATGCTCCCTATTACTATAAATTCCTGACTATCCTTAATGAATCTTGACGATCTGTGGGAACTTCTGGTGATCGCCTCAAAATCACCTTTGGGAGTCATTGGAACAAAGAACAAGAAAATTTATTAATTTGATAACATTACCGCGCTTCAAAACCCCCTGACTGCCAGTAGAATAAAAAAAGTGAAACAGAAAAGGAATATTTGAACTCGTTTACTGAAAACCCTTAACGACTGGGTGGAGTGATTTTTCTGATTAAACGAAAAGCTCAAAGATTATCCTAAATTCGGCTATCTTAGTTGCTACTAACCAAATAATTTAAAACCCTATGTCACAATCCAGACTGATTGACTTGCCTTCCGAACGTTCTGCGGCTCCTTCCCCTAATCCTCCCAATCTGGCGATCGCCTCTTCCCCTTGGGTAAAGACACAGGACAGAGAAGACAATCAGTTTCCTGAACTTGATCTAACCGCAATTAATCAGCAGTTGGTCAACGCCAGTTCCGAAAAAATTATTGAATGGGGATTCCAGACCTTTGGCGATCGCTTGGTAATGAGTACCAGTTTTGGGATTCAAGCGGCGGTGATGTTGCACTTGGTCACTCGAATTGTCCCGAATATTCCCGTTGTTTGGATCGATACGGGCTATCTACCGACAGAAACCTATACCTTTGCCGAAGAATTAACTCAAAAACTTAATCTCAATTTACAGGTTTACCAATCGCCCCTCAGTCCCGCCCGCATGGAAGCCCTCTACGGCAAACTTTGGCAACAGGAAGACTTAGAGTCCCTCAATCGTTATGACCAAATTCGTAAGGTAGAACCGATGCAACGGGCTTTGCGAGAATTAAAGGCGATCGCCTGGTTAGCAGGATTAAGAAAGGATCAAACCAGTCACCGTCAGGGATTGAAACCCTTAGTTAAACAGGGAAAACAGTATAAAGTTTTACCCATTCTTAACTGGAACTCCAAAGATATTTATGAATATTTGACGGCCTATAACCTGCCCTATCATCCCTATTTTGATCAGGGTTACGTTTCCGTTGGGGATTGGCATTCTAGTCGTCCCCTACTAGCTAGTGATGAGAATGAACGGGATACCCGTTTTCACGGGGTTAAACAGGAGTGTGGATTGCATTTACCCCTCACCCCTGAAGCCGCCCAGAGTTTAGATTCCAGTAGTTTATAATCTACTAGTTTAAGTGGATCACAGGAATAGATTAACCTTGCATCACCAAGACCTTCTCTTGTTGTTTAGCGTGGAATTTTTCTACTAATTGACGGAACTGATCCCCATCAATGGTTTCCTGTTCAATTAATAAATCCACCAGTTGATCCATCAAAACTCGATTTTCTTCGATAATTTGATGGGTTTGTTGGTGGGCTGCGCGGATGATCTGCCGAATTTCTTGATCCACCTTACCCGCGATCGCCTCGGAATATTCAGACCGTTTACCCCAATCGCCTCCCAGGGAATTATCATTTTCCCCTTCTAGGGCAACTAGACCCAGTTCAGACATTCCCAATTTTGTCACCATTTGCCGAGCATAATAGGTGATTTTTTCAATGTCGTTACTGGCTCCCGTGGTGATTTCCGCATCCCCAAAAATGACTTCTTCGGCAACCCTTCCCCCCAATAAGCCAGCAATTCTCGCCAATAACTGCGATCGCGTCATTAAACCCTGCTCTTCATCGGGAGTAAACCAGGTTAAACCCTGGGCCTGTCCCCTGGGAATGAGGGTGACTTTTTCCACAGGATCATGGCCAGGCGATAACGTTCCCACCAAAGCATGACCAACTTCGTGATAGGCGATCAGACGTTTACTTTTATTGTCAATCAACGGCGTTCCTTCCATCCCCGCCACCACACGGTCGATCGCATCATTGATTTCTGCCATCGTGATCGCTTCTTTGCGTCGCCTAGCCGTAAAAATTGCCGCTTCATTCAGAACGTTTGCCAGATCTGCCCCCGTAAATCCTGGAGTCCGTCGCGCAACCGTTGCAAGTTCGACTTCTTCATCCACTTTCTTGTCTTGGGCATGGATTTCTAAAATTTTATGCCGACCATTGAGATCGGGATAATCTACCATGACTTGACGATCAAAGCGTCCAGGACGGAGCAGGGCCGAATCTAAGACATCGGGGCGATTAGTAGCGGCAATGACAATAATTCCCGTATTTCCCTCGAATCCATCCATTTCCGTCAATAATTGATTCAGGGTCTGTTCCCTCTCATCATTTCCGCCCCCGTAGCCCACACCCCGTTGGCGACCGACGGCATCAATTTCATCAATAAAGATTAAGCAAGGCGCATTTTCCTTCGCTTTTTTAAATAAATCCCGTACTCGTGAGGCACCGACTCCCACAAACATTTCGACAAATTCCGAACCCGAAATGCTAAAAAAAGGAACCCCTGCTTCTCCCGCGATCGCCTTAGCGAGGAGAGTTTTTCCCGTTCCAGGCGGCCCAATTAATAAAACACCCCTGGGAATTTTGGCTCCAATGGCTGTAAATTTTTCAGGCTGTTTAAGAAATGTCACCACTTCTTGCAGTTCTTCCTTGGCTTCATCAATACCCGCTACATTCCCAAAACCCACGCCTGTTTTAGCTTCCATCTGGAACCGCGCACGGGATTTACCAAAACTCATGGCCTGACCTGAAGCCTGGGTTGAACGACGAATAATCATCAACAACAGCCCGATCAAAATTCCCGCAATGATCACGTGACTCAAGAGATTCACCAGGGCAGAATTATCAGACGTGCGACGAATGCCCCAGTTAACCTGACTGGTTTTCAATAATTCAATTAATTCAGGATTGGTTTTAAATAATTTAACCGTCTTCGGTGCGGCATCTTCGGCTTGACCCTTGAGGGTAACTCTTGCTTTTTGGGCAAGCGGATCAATCTCTACCTTTTTCACCTGACCACTTTTAATATCTTTATAGAGTTGTCCATAGGTCATGGTTGGACTATCCGCTTTAGATTGGGCGATCGCGGGTGTGGCGACCAATAACCCTGGAATTAATGCCCAACTGGTAAACAACCGAATAAGAAAAATGGTCGAAACAAAAGAGTGGTGAGGCTGTCGCGGAGAGGAGCGTTTCATTATTGAATAAGTAGGAGCATAATGACGTATTTTTCCTATGATAGCTTGCTTAGAAAAAACCAGGTAGGTTGAATGGGTAGAAGGTCTATCAGTTAATCCTTTCAAAAATTTTGAGATAATTTTATGGAGACAAACTTTTCTCGACTGGGGGCAAAGACGGGAAAAGATTCTCCCGAAGGTTTTGTTGTAAGATAACCGCCGCACTCAGAGCTATCAACCCCATAAATATCATTAATCCCAATAATACCCGCCGTTTCGGGATTTGATTGAGTAAATTCAGTTGGGGATTATTGCCTAAAAAGGGCTTGAGAATACCAGGTAACGGTGTAGGAATATAGTAATCTGTGTTTTGGGATTGAGTTTTTTCGACGAGAGGTTCGGAGGAACGGGATTTGTGAATTTCTGAAAATAACCAATAAATGGGCGTTCCCACACGGTTTAATTGGAGAGTCGAAACGCCATCGGCGATCGCAATGGGAATTTCCGAATAAAAAAGTTGATAATTAACACCGAGTTCCCCTAATTTCATCGTTAAAGGTTGGAGAGATTTTTTTAATCGTTGCCAATAGAGGGGATGCTCTGGAAGATAATCACATTTGGTCAAAATCACAGCCAGGGGAAGATCCAGGGTTTGATGGCTGATCAGTTCAATTACCTCCTGCAAAGGTCGTAAAAACTGAGTTAGAGCCGTAACGCTATCGGCCACTCTGACCAAACTAGGAGCCTCTAAAAAAAGGAAAAATCCATCCGTATTTCCTAAAATTGTTGTAAAAGAAGGATTGTTGATATTACAAATTTCCCCTGGAGTATCCCACCATTGCACCCGTCCGATGGTCTTACTGCCCCGTTGATGGCGTTGTTTGAGGGCAAATTCAAAATTAGTAATCTTAAGGGTTGCGGGGGGATACTTTCCGTTTTTAGCCACATAAATCAAGATTTCATCAATCGTTTGACGAACTTCTTTATCTTCGCAGTCAAACCAAATGAGACGCTGTTGTTCTTTATCCTGGTGGCATTCGAGATAGCAAGCGGAAAAGAAAACGGTTTTGCCGACACCCCGTTCACCAATATTCAGAAAGTTATAGGAGGGATGGGCTTGATTCACTGACTTGGGCATGGAGGGATCGTGCTATAGCAGTATGCAGTTGAATGAGTTACAGGCAACGGCTTTAAACCTGTGATTGATCAATATCGGGAATACTTGCCCTGGGAATATGGTTACATCAACTAGAGACATCTTTCGCGTAAGCAGGATTGACATTCGCTAATTTAGCGACAATTTTGGGCTTGAGTTTTTCAAATTCTTGTTTTAATAATCGCTTGGTGATTTGGGGCTTGCCTCCTGGGATTGTCTGACTGTTTTCCGCCCATTCCTTAAGTAATTTGCATTGATTCGGTGCAATGGTTGCGGTCATAGATTGTTGACACCGTTGGGGATTTTCCAACGAAAAAAACAAAATCCAATATTTGCTGCCTTCCCCTAATAGGGTGGCAAGACGTTGACCTGAAGAAGTTTTTAAATCCAGATAACACGGCAACCAGCGCGGCCCATGTTCCCGATGATAAAGCACGGTAATCCAGAGCAGCATGGGGTGGGGGGAGGTCATCATTAAAAACTGGTTATAACGAATACTCGTCATACGGCTGAGGATATCCTGTTGATCTAACATCACCCAAAGCGTGGCAAAGGTTCCTTCGGAGGCCCGTAGAATCTGGGGAAAAACAATTTTTTGAACGGGTTTATCCTGGGGCCAGCCCATTTGTAAACAGGTTTCCTTGACCCCAGGGAGGGTGGTGCGAGAAAAGCTTTTATCGGCAACAATCGTGGGGCCACTATTATCGGGAAGATTGATAATGGTAGGGTCGAGGTCGGGCAGAGGTTTGACTTGAGTAACAGGTTTGGATTGACTCGTTGGGACGGCTTCGATCGCTTCGATCGCCCGTAGAACTTCATCTATTTTTTGGGGACGGCTTTGGGGAGATTTGGCTAAACATTTCATCACCAGTGCTTCGATCACCTTTGGAACCCGATGAATGGGGTTCATGGGTTGGGGCTTGGTGTGGTGATGGGCTTCATACCAACCGCCAAAGGAAGAATTATCGGGAAATAAGGGCATATCCCCCGTGAGCATCTCGTACATCATAATGCCCAAACTATAAATATCTGAACGGTTATCCAGTTCCTTGCCTTCCATCTGCTCAGGGGAACAATAGGCGAGGGTTCCCATGAAGGCTTGGGTTTGGGATTCTTCGGATTGAACCAGTTTGGCAATCCCAAAATCGAGAATTTTCACCAATTCTCCCAGGGCGGCATCTTCGACGATCAGAATATTACTGGGTTTAATATCTCGATGGATAATCGGACAGAGTTCCCCTTGATACAGAATTCCTTTGTGGGCGGACTCTAAGCCAAAACAGATTTGACGCACGACCTTTAAAAAGCGATCAACGGTCAAGGGTCGATATTTGATCACATCACTCAGACTTTCCCCTTGCAAAAATTCCATCACATAAAAGGGAATTTCTTTTTCATCCAATCCATAATCCTTCACACGCACAATATGACTGCTTTTTTCCCCCAACAGAGCCGAAATGGTCGCTTCTCGCTCAAAGCGTTCTTTCATTTTTTGATTGAGTAGGGCTTGGGAAAGAAACTTAACGGCGACCGTGACTCCACCGAGGAGTTTATCCTCCGCTCGATAAACTTGTCCCATAGCACCACTCCCCGCAAGTTCTATCAGTTGATAACGGTTAGCAAGTAGGCGGCGATGTCTGGTATCGGGAGGCATAGTTGAACAAACCTTGGGTGGGTGATGAGGGAATAGGAAATTCGGTTAGATAAAATTAGGGTTGGCGTTCTAGGATGGCTTCCATCGTACTGGTGAGATAATGGCCCGCCAGAATGCCACCAGCAAAATGATAACGATGGTCACTCAAGCGGTGAAATGTCTCGAAACCACTTTTGCGTTGGCGATCGCCGAGAACCCAATAGCGTTGAATAATGGATTCTGGTGCAATCCATCCTTCTCCTTCGACTCGCCCTAAGACACTTTGTTGCAACACGTAGGTATATTGGCGTTCTTCGCCATTTAACCGTCCGCGATATTGAAAAGATATTTCGTCGCGATCGCTATCGGGAAAAACGAGTTTTGTCACCATTGTAAACCAGTCTTCTTGATTCCAGGCGATAATCGTCCGTCCTTTTACGGCCATAGGCATTTCATTGCGTTCTAGCCAATGACCTTCAATATTCCAACGTCCTGCTTCCATTAAAAAGGTGTGTGTCAAGCTGCCACTCCTTATAATTAATTGTGAGGTTTGAAAATACACCTTTGTAATCTTAGTATTCCCACAAGCGGTGTAAAACTTACCACTACGGAGAAAATTATTCACCCCAAAACGTCAGGATGGTGACAACACGGGACGGTGAATTTCTCCGAGTAATTGGGATTGTTTAGCCCCTGTTACCTGGGGTAAGTTCCCCGTGAATCCGTCATGAAAACGCCAGTAGGCCAGCACCGCAAAGGCGATCGCCTCTTTGAAGTTGACATTGAGTCCCACGTCGTCCGTCGTCAATAATATTGTTTCCGATGGTAAATTCGCCTTAAAGCGTTCCCTTAAGTATAAATTATGACTTCCTCCCCCGCATAAAAGAATGCTATGGGGTAGGTGGGGTAAAAAACGCTGATAACTATCAATGACAGAAAGAACCGTTAATTCGGTTAGGGTCGCTAAAAAATCACTCTCACTGAGTTCATAGGATTGGGCTTCTGTCCAACAATTACTGAGATACATTTCCCCAAAAAGCTCTCTTCCCGTTGATTTGGGTGGCGGATGTTTAAAGAAAGCTTGTTGTAACCAATGATCAACCAGTTCTTGGCAGAATTTTCCCTGGGCGGCCCACTGACCATTGGGATCGTAGGTTTGCTTGCCCTGGGTGAATTTTTGCACCGCTAAATCAATCAAGACATTGGCAGGGCCCGTATCCCAACCGCAAATATGGTCTTCCCAATGCTCTTGGTGTCGGGGGGGAAGATAGGTGACGTTGCCGATTCCCCCCAAATTTTGGATACAGCGATGTTCTGTCGGATGACTAAGCAGACAGGCATCCACTTTGGGGACAAGGGGTGCGCCCTGACCTCCTGCGGCAATATCTGCTACGCGAAAATTACTAACGGTGGGAATTCCTGTCAGATGGGCTAAAACGTCTCCCCTACCTAGTTGCCAACTGTAACCTAATTCAATCGGTTTTGAGGCATCGGGCGGACGATGAAATACGGTCTGGCCGTGAGAGCCAATTAAGTCGGCTGGGGGCATTCCTTTCTGGACGGTTTGGGCAGCTAGGGCAAATTGGGCCGCGATCGCGTCGTCCAGGTGAGCCAATTCAGGCAGACTCAAAAACGCACCGCCAGCGACTTCAATAATTTCTTCTCTCAACTCTGCGGGATAGGGATAGGTCGCCCCATTGAGGAGATCAACTTTTAAATTGAGACCTGACCCTGTGATTTCTACTAGGCAAGCATCAATGCCATCGACGGATGTACCGCTCATCAATCCAATACAGTGCATTTGAACCTCTAAATTACTTACTGGAGTCGGGATGCCATTGTGAGAACACCCTGTTGACCGATCAGGATTTCCCGTAATAGTGTACAAATTCCAACCAAGAGAATGGGGGTAATATCGACACCGCCCAGGGGAGGAATTAATTTACGTGCAGGAATGAGAAATGGTTCGGTGGGGAGGGCGATCAGCTTCCAGGGGAGGCGAGTCAGTTCTACCTGGGGATACCAGGTCAAAATAATGCGAAAAATGAACAAAACCGTCATCAGAGCTAGAAGAATGCCGAGAGAAATATTAATAAAATTCATCTGGGGTTAGTCATTATTGATAGATACAACCTAATTTTACGAAATTTTCAAGCCAAAAGTCAAAACTTAGATGATGGGTTAATTCTTTTCCTCATTCAAAAAAATATTTCTTCGTTAAAAGAAAAAATGCGATCGCTTTGATGTATCGCTTAATTTTATATAATGGCTCATGATTCCATTACTCAAGCAATCCATAAGAATGAAAAATGCAGATGAACTAAGGCAGGAACGAATTGATGAGGAAATTATTGTCGATTGCTATGACGACGACGAAGTGATGATGGGATGGTACTACTATCTAGAGGAAAAATTAACTTTTCCGTTTACTGCCAGATATCGAGCTTCAGGGAAAGGACGAGGAAAAAAGACAACTCAACTCTTACAGGTGGTTGGGATGGCTGATGAGGATGAATGTAACAGAGAAATACAGGTAATGATTCTATTACAAGAAGATGGAGTTGAAGATCAAATTCCTGTGGCTCTTTCCCAACTTGAAGGAGTTGAGGTAGATGGAGCAACGGCAGAGGCGATCGCGGATTGGCATTACTGGGTTGGATAGGGCGATCGTTTCCTTAACTGTCGAACTTGATTATTGCTAAGATGTTCGTATACTTTGAAATAGGGAGAAAATCATGCAATCAATCGAACAATTGATGAATGAAGCCTTATCTCTGCCCAGGGAATCAAGAGCTATTTTAGTAGATAAGTTGGTAGCAAGTTTGGAATTTGAGGCTGACTCGACTATTCAGACAGCTTGGATCACGGAAGCAAAAAAACGCAGGGAAGAAATTCAAATAGGTTTGGTTCAGCCGATTTCAGGGGAAGTTGCTTTAACTCAAGTTCGACAAATTATTGAACCATGAAATATGTTTTTCATCCTGAAGCTCTGGCTGAATATGCTGAGGGGGTTTAATTCTATGCTCAACAACGAACGGAATTAGCTCAAGTATTAGCCTAAATATTGGAAAAATCGTAAGTTGTAAAATGCGATCGCTATAATGGGGATAACCTATTTTTCTTTATGAGAATTTTTGCGTTTTATGCAAGACCTAGAAACTCTTAATGTCAATAAATCCGAAAGTGTGTTGTCTGGATTGTTAAAAAAGATCAATCAAGATCATTTACCTCGATTGTTAGTGAGTAGTCAAGGAGATGCCGTGATAATTTCTAAACAAGAATGGGAAAATATTCAAGAAACGCTCTATTTACAGTCTGTTCCCGGTTTAGTTGCATCTATCAAGGAAGCGGAAGAAAACGATGATTGGGTCACGGAAGCTGAGTTTATGGGAGCTTTAGATGACTTGGAAAGTTGAATTTAGTCGTAATGCTCTTAAGGATACAAAAAAATTACAGTCGGCTAATCTCTCAAAAAATGTCAAAAGTCTAATTAATATTCTTAAAAAAAATCCTTATGAGCCTCCCTACGAGAAGTTATCGGGTGATTTGAAGGGATATTATTCTCGGCGCATTAATATTAAACATCGTTTAGTTTATTCTGTTGATGAAGATACAAAGATAATTCGAGTGGTTTCTGTGTGGTCACATTATGAATAAAGTGATCGCGTTTTAATTAAATTAATAGTTGATAATCATTTATCATCCAGATCAAACTTAAAATTAAATAATCGGCTCTATAGTCAGCTTAAATCCTAAAGTATTAACGAACTTTGCCACCATTGCGAAAGTGGGACTACTATCAGGAGCGATCGCTTGATAAACTTCATCACTATTTGTCAAATCCGAATTTTTGTCAATTTGACCTAAGTTTTTAGCACGGGCAATAACATTCAAAGCAGGCTTCTAGGTATAGCTGAATATCTTCTTCTGTTTTTAAATGTTATGCTCAATTCCAGGGAGTTGTAGTTATTCCCATCATTTAATCCTCCAATTGATTCGCGATCGCTTTTGCTTTAATAATGTCGGAACTTTGTGAACTCTTATCGCCGCCACACAGAAGTATGACGATAATAGGGTCTTTTTGGACAAAATATACTCTATAGCCAGGCCCATAGGCGATTCGCATTTCGCTTACTCCCTGCCCTACTGGAGCGACATCTCCAAAGGCGATCGCATTAAATTTTCAGAATTTAACGGGTAGATTAGTTTAAAGTTTTATATGGTAAATTCCCGTATATCTCAGAATTTGACCAAGAGTTAAAATTCTTTGTACTTGATTATCATCAATCCATAATTCAGAATCAGAACTTTCCAAGGCTACAACTTCAGTATCGTAATGAATGTAAACTTTTCTTCTATCAGAGGGACGAATTACTAATTTGATAGGCCGATCTTTTTTTCTAATACCACTAATGACAGTAATAGATTCTTCTTTCCAGTTTGTACAATCATATTCGGATTGTTGATTAAGGTATTGTCTGACATTTTGTTTAGCTCTTGCAATAATAGATTGAACGTATTCAAAATCATAATTTCGAGAAATACGAGCTAGACATCCACCAAGATAAGAACCGCAGAATCTGGCTTGGGCTTTTTCTAATTCCTCTGGAGAATCAATTGCTAAACTCAATAATATTTGTTCTAATTCTTCGGGAGATAAATCATCAGAAGGAGAAGCAATAGATTGATTTTCTGTCGTTATTTTTTGTTTTTGTAACTCTTCAATAAATTTATTAACCTCCTCTTGAGAAATATTATTGGGTAAGATCATTAACTGATCTTTAGGAGTATTAACTAACTGGTGTATTTCTTCCTCTGTATAACCATTAGAATTATTTAGAATATCTTGCTTAAACTTAATATCGCGGATGATTTCTTCCTCTGTTCGCAGTCGATAACTTTTTTCATGTAATTGTGGAAAAAATTGTTTGGCTAAATCTTCATTTTCGTAAAGCCATAAAAATAACTTTTGAAAAATATTTTTATCTTTTTCAGTTCTCGATTGACTTATTTCACTCCGAAGAATATTTTCGACTCTTTCGGTAATTTCTGTTGCAATATCTTTAGTATTTTTAGGTTTAATTTTTAGATATTCAATAGAATTTACATTTAGAGTGATTGAAGTATTGATCAATTGACTACGATAATTGTAGCCAAGATCTTCAAGAATATCTTTTAGAGTATCATCAATACCTTCGTCATAGAAAAGATCACTAAATTTCTGTAAATTATTTTGTTGATCAGGGATAATTTTAGTATCAGCAACATTAATAATCAACAGGTTTTTCTCAATTACAAAGTTCACTAACTTACTTAGCCATTGATAGCAATCTTTGTCAAGATAATTGGTTAATTTAACAATAGTTTCTTTCTCTGCAATATCTGAAAAAAGTTGATGAATAAACCACTTGTCACATTCTTGCCAAATAGCTTTATTCCAGTTTCCTAGATATTTTTGCTTTGGCGTATCGTGATAAAAATCATTAGCCAATTCCCAGACTTGCTTTCTAAGTTGATAAATATCACTGATATTTTTGTTTTCAGGAGGAGAGCAACTAATTAAATGTAAGACAGCAGTTTTGATCTGTGGATTTTTATCCTCTCGAATAATTTGATTAATCTTATTAATGATGTCTGAGATCGTTTTAGTAGTAGCTAAGTCATCAACGGAAATTTGGCTGTGTTTTAACTGAATTCGCCAATCATCACCTAAAATAGATAAAATTTCTTTTAATTGATTAGGAATATTATCATCTAACCACAATTCTCTCTTTTTCTTGAACTCACCATATTGATTAGGAATAATAGCAAAATTATCTAATAGTTTAGAATTTTCTTGATTAACAAATTGAATAACTGTTGTTAGATAAATAAGTGTTTCATTTTCCGTTTTATTAATACGATCAGAAAGCTGATCAACACTAGATAAACTAGCAATATCACTAACTAATCTATCGATGCCATATTGTATATCCTTTGGCCATGTTTTATCAATTAAGTTAATCCAAAATTGTATATGCTCTCTTTTGGGCAAACGATCCAACCATAATTCTTTTGCAAAGTCCCATATATTTAAAGCTCTTTCTAAAGAGCGACTAAATGGAAACAAAGTATCTTTTAGCTTTATTTTGGGATTTTCTAAATCATCTGTATAAATAATTTCACTATTCATCAAATTTTCGCGCAAAATATTTTGCACATTATCACGATACCAATGAGTGGAAATCCATCCTTCCCCTTGAGGTAACTGTGTATCTGCTAAAAAATAAAGGTTCTGCCAGTCATTATTACTAGCGTATTCTAAAAGAATAAGGTAAAGAGAGATCGCTTCTTTTATAATAGTCTTATTATGAATAACGTGTGACTCATTTGTATCAGTTAAATACACCCCATCTCTTGGTTCAGTCGGTTCTAAAAAAGGATTGTTAATGATAACAGGAAAATAAAATTTTTCTGTCCCAATCAATGGGAAATCTAAGAATATTCGAGATAATTTTTGATTAAAAGATTGAATAGTAATTTGATTATCATCTATCGTTACAGGGAGGCAAATACTAGTCAATTTTTCGGAAAGATAGACATAATATAGCTTTTCTAAATTGCCATTTATCGTTTTATTAAACTCAATTATTTTTATTTTTTCAGTGAGACTACGCGAATTGATTTTTTCATAAACAATTTCTTGACTATTTTGAATGATTTTAACGGATTTAATTCTTTCAATAAAAGTCAATGTATAAGGTAAAGCAGACTCTAAGTCTTGCAAGCCAATATTAGCAATTTGTCGCCCTTTCTCATCTAATTGATAAATAAAAGTCGTATTAAAATCTGAGAAATTTGGATCTGAGATAACATCAGAATTGCTCAAACTTTGATCTGCAAATTCAAAAGAATTATCGATAGTGTTAATTAATTCTGACAAACTTCTCCCACTACGATCTAAAGGGAAAACAATTTTTAAGAATGTTGATCTATCTTTTTTGTAAAGTCCTTTAACTTCAACTTTTTCTGAAAGTAAATGAGTAGTAATAAAACCTGTTCCGAATCTTCCCGTTGTTTGAGGCCTTATATCTGAACTTATATCTTCGCGATCTTTATCTTCTGAACTAATTTGTCGAATCAGACCTTCTATATTAGTTACCGTAAAGTAACCAAAATTATGTTGAAACTCTAAATGATCATTATAATTAATTACAATAGAAACTTTTTCTTCTGGAAAATCAATAGCAGATTTATCTTTCGCATTTTGAAGCAGTTCCCAAACCCAACGACGCTTTGAGTTTTCTTTTTCAGACATTCGCAGATCTCTGATTTTTTCAAAGATTTTCTGTGCGGCGATGCGATTTAGTTGTTTAACAGCATTTTGATTAAATTCTGACATTGATTTACTCAACCTTGTTTTTCTTGGATAGAACTTTAATTGTATTGTAACAATATATTGTAACAAAATCTCGAAGTTTAGTAATATACGCTACAATTCAAAAAGTTTTTTCATGAAAACAACAATAAAATTGATAACCAACCATATTTTATAAGTACCAATCATGACTTAAGCTCTCTCTAATGTTCAATATGCTAAAAAGCGATCGCATCCCAGCAAAATAAAAACGCGATCGCCTAATCAATACCTTAAACCCACCTAATAATAACGACCCGACTTGCGATGATGAACCGCCGTCACCCCTTCCCGTAAAACCTTTCCTTGCTCCGTTGTGGCATAAAAAACCCAATGATCACCACATTCCAGACGATTAATCACCCGACATTCCAAATAGGCCAGAGCATCCTCCAAAATCGGTGCGCCATTATTTGCCGTGCTAGTTTTAACCCCATTAAAACGATCTTCTCCAGGAGAAAAAGGTTTCAGAAAATGCTTCATCAAACCCAAATGATTTCCTTCAGGCAAAATATTTAAAACAAAGGCCGCATCGGTAAAAAGGAAAGACTCGATCGCCCGTTCTTTGGCCACAGAAATCGTTAACCCTGGGGGAGAAAAAGTCGCTTGAGCAACCCAGGAAGCCAACATTGCCCCCTTTAATTCTCCCTGTTGAGTGGTAACAATACAATTTGAACCCACAATGCGCCCTAGAGCCTGTTCCGTCCGTGCCGATTGGGACTCATTGACAGAAGCCTTCGGTTGACGAGCTTTTTTCGCTTTCTTCAACGTTTGGGCAAAATCCGTTCCTGCCTCCTCACAAGTTTTCAGCACTTGATCCGTCGGTTTAAACTTCACCCGAATTGCCTCAAACCCAAAACGGAAGCCTGCATCCCGAAATTTAGTTTCCAAGAGGTCGATCGCCTCTCCACTCCAACCAAAGGAACCAAAAACCCCTGTTAACTGACTTTTATCGGCATTGGCGAGGGTAATCCCCAGGGCCGTTTGAATCGGAGTCGGAGCATGGCCGCCGAGAGTGGGCGATCCAAAAATAAATCCCGCCGATTGGGTAATGGCCGCCTTAATTTCGTCAGGTTCAGCAACCTCCGCATTGATCGATTCCACACCGACCCCTGCTTTCGTAATGCCCCTCGCGATCGCTTGGGCAAGAGTCGCCGTATTTCCGTAGGCAGACGCATAAATCAAGGCCACCTTAAGGTCTTGGGTTTGTTGGGTACTCAACCATTGTTGATATTTGCTCGTTAATTCCGTTAGACCGTAACGCACCAGCGGCCCATGACAAGGAGCATAGAGAACGGCGGATTTACTGCTTAATTTTTCTAAAGCCGTTGTGATTTGCTTCGCAGAAGGCGCGAGTAAACAATCAAAATAATAGCGTCGATCCTCTTCATAGACCGTCCAACCTTCATCTAATACTTGATCGGAACAGACATGGGCTCCAAATAATTTATCGGTAAAGAGAATCTGGGTAACAGGGTCGTAGGTGCAGAGTTGATCAGGAAAACGAGGATTGGGAGTCGGGATAAATTCCAGTTGATGCCCTTGACCTAAATCCAGACTATCGCCACTTTTAATCACCTTGAGGGTAAAGGTTTGATCATCTAAAATTTGCTCTAAGGATTGAGCGGCAGGATTAGAACAAACGAGGGTAATCTGGGGCGCGATCGCGAGTAAAGCCTTTAACGTTGTCCCCCGATTGGGATTCACATGGCCCAAAATCAAATAATCTAGGGTTTTGGGGTCAAGGCGTTGGGTCAGGGTTTGGAGAAAAATATCCGTAAAGGATTCCCCTGGTGGATCAAAAAGGGCTATTTTTTCCCCTTGAATGAGGTAACTATTGGCCGTTGTTCCCCGTTGCAGTCCGTACTCAATTTCAAACTTGAGTCTATCCCAGGTGCGCGATCGCAAAACCAGGGTACTTAGAGCGATGGGAAATACTTGTACATCTTTAGCTTTCATAAATTTCGGTTTGTTTTAGGTAAAATTGAACGATTAATTACAATTATTTCGATTAAAAAATACTCAAAAAAAAGACAAATTTTATAGCTGATTTAAAGCTTGATTACGAACAAATTCCACTTAAAACCACGATAAAGAGCTTAATCCATCCTGTCAATATCGAAAAATGCAAGCTTACCATCTAGAAAAACAATAGGGTTTCACTGGGATAGCGTCTCAAAAAAAAGTAGTCAATTTCAAGCCCATCAAAATTTTTGTTCCAGATTCTACTGTTTTAAACATCATAGATCCGAAAGTTACTCTGAATCGTCTATTTTGGCGATCGCGGTCGAATCGAGAGCAGAACCCTAAGGGTTATTGTAGGTTATTTGATTCCATGATCTATCCCAGGGGAACTCAAGCTAGTATTGTGGAAGACAGAGGGGTAATGGGAGCAAGGTTCGACTAACTTCACTCACCGAGTAGAAGTCCCTTACGGGAAGCCGACATCATCATCCAACCCCAGTCACACCGACCTAAAACTAATTTCTAGTGTTATGTCTAGACGAAAAAAAACCTTTCCCTGCGGCCATAAAGGATACGGACAGATTTGCCACCGTTGTATCCAAGAACAAAGCACCTGGGAAGCTAAAAAACAAGAAAAAAATGAATGGCAATCCACTTTTGCCAACGATCCCATTGATTTACGCAATTTACCCAAAAATGTAGTGGTTAAGGCCCGCTCTATTTTGGATGGATTAGCCGATCATCGAGATTATCGCGAATTTCATGGTAAACGACTTAGGCACGATCGCTTTGTCATCAGTATTCCTGTGACTCGCCATTATCGGCTGATTTGTCGTGATCAAGGCAGTTTTGTTGCACCAGAAATGGTTATTTCCCACGAAGATTATAATGTCTGTAAACCTGGGGGTTAGAGTTAAATAACGAATTTTTTTAAAAGCGATCGCCAAAGGTATTTTCCGACTAAATAATCTTTTATAAAAAGCTTAAAATAAAATAATCGAGGATCATAAATTATATGGATATTTGCAAATTTAGATTAAGCAATTAATTTGATTGATGAGAGGGCGATCGCACTTCTTCTCCCCCCCCTACCGATACCATTTTTAATATCTAAAATATCTAAATTGTGTAGGGGCGCAAGCTTGCGCCCAATGACTTCAACCAGGGATTACCGAAATAATGATCCAACAACTTTCTCCACCTCTCCAAATTGATTACCCCGATAGCGATGGACAACCCATGGCCGATAATACTCTGCAATTTCAATGGATTGTTACCCTCAAAGAAAATCTTGAACTTGAATTTCGCGATCGCGCCGATGTCTTTGTCGCCGGGGATTTATTGTGGTATCCCGTTGAAGGAAACAATCAAATTCGTCGCGCTCCTGATGTATTAGTTGCTCTCGGTCGTCCCAAAGGTAAACGCGGTTCCTATCGACAATGGCAAGAAGATAATATTACGCCCCAGGTAGTCTTTGAAGTGCTATCTCCTGGTAATACCCTGGCAGAAATGGCTCTCAAATGGCAATTTTATGATCATTACGGTGTAGAAGAATATTATCTCTATGACCCTGACAAAAACGATTTGACAGGATGGCAACGTCAAGAAAACAAGTTAACCGTTATTCCCGATATTGATCAGTGGCAGAGTCCCCTGTTAGGCATTCGTTGGCAATTAACCCCTGAAACCTGGCAAATTTTTCGTACAACGGGAGAACCTTTTTTTACTTTTTTGGAATTAGACCAACGCTATCAACTCGAAAAACGACGAGCCGAACAAGAGAGCCTCCGAGCCGAACAGGAAAGCTTTCGAGCCGAACAAGAAAGCCTCCGAGCCGAACAGGAAAAATCACGGGCTGATAATGAAAAAGAGCGGGCTGATACCGAAAAAGAGCGGGCTGATAACGCAGAAGCAGAATTGAGTCGTTTACGGGAGCTTTTAGCCGAAAAAAGAATTGATTTAAATGAATAGCGATCGCCTTTAATCGTAAGATAGGATTGAGCTGCGATCGCCTTTAAAAAACGTAAAAACCATGCAAATTTATCTAGACTATAGTGCGACAACGCCCCCCCGCCCAGAAGTGATCGAAACGGTTCAGAAAACCCTGGTCGATGGTTGGGGCAATCCTTCGAGCCTTCATGGATGGGGTCAACGGTCAGCTTTAGCCCTAGAAACCGCCCGTTTGCAGGTCGCCAATTCATTAAACGCGCCCAATCCCGACTCAATTATTTTTACCTCTGGGGGAACGGAAGCCGATAATTTAGCCATTATGGGTATTGCGAGACAATATACCCAACCCCAACACATCATCATTTCCAGTGTGGAACATTCCGCCGTTGCCGAACCTGTCCGTTGGCTAGAGAGTAGAGGCTGGCAAATCACCCGTTTACCCGTGAATCGTCAAGGTAGGGTCAATCCGTTGGATTTAATTGCCGCAATTCAGGTCAATACGGTCTTAATTTCTATTATTTACGGTCAAAGTGAAGTGGGAACCCTCCAACCCATTGAAGCCTTGGGAAATATTGCGCGATCGCGGGGCATTCTCTTTCATACCGATGCGGTGCAAGTGATGGGAAGGGTTCCCTTGGATGTGCAACGGTTACCCGTCGATTTGGTTTCCCTATCTAGTCATAAAATCTATGGTATTCAGGGCGCAGGAGCCTTATATGTGCGAGAAGGGGTGGAATTAGTTCCCTTGCTCGGTGGTGGTGGTCAGGAACAACGGTTGCGCTCAGGGACTCAAGCGATGCCCGCGATCGCAGGTTTTGGAGTCGCCGCCGAATTAGCCGCTTCTGAAATGAATCAAGAAATTCCCCGTTTAATCGCCCTACGGGATAGATTATTTGAAAAATTTGTCGATTCTCCCTTTTTAAAACCCACAGGCGATCGCCTCTACCGTTTACCTCATCACACCAGTTTTGTGATTACCGATCCCTGTGCCTGCGGTCGCAATGAACCCATTACGGGTAAAAACCTCGTTCGTCAATTAAATTTAGCTGGTATTGGCATCAGTGCAGGAGCCGCTTGCAATAGCGGGAAATTAAACCCCAGTCCCGTTCTGTTGGCGATGGGCTATGACGAATCAGAAGCACTAGGCGGAATTCGTTTAACGGTTGGTAGAGAAACCACGATCGCAGATATTGATTGGACGGCGATCGCCCTACAGCAAATCCTAGAACGATCAATGCCCCGATTAGTTGGAGTTTGTTAATTTCTCACAAAAAAACAAAAAAGGCGGGATAACCCCACCAAATGTTTCAGAATTACTGCTTTATTATAAGTTAAGGTCTTTAAATCGGCTGACCTCATTTGAATCACAGTCAATATTATTTACGAAATGTTGTAATTATTGAGAATTCTTAATATTTTCTTTAGGATTCAAGATTAAACCCAACCCACTGTGCAAGTCTCTAAACGTTTTGCGGTTAATATCATTCGAGTAATCAACACAATAAAAAAAGACCCGCCGAAGCGAGCCTGAATTGAATGACACTTATCCAAAACGAAAACTTAAACCCCAGTTTTAATCGGTTTAAAACTTGGCACAACTAGCTCACTATCTTGTTTAGTCAGCTTATTGTAGAGCCGTTCCGTATTGGGGAAATTAGCGGCGGGTAACGTCGGATAACGACGATAGGGAACCGTATCTTCACCAAATAATTGCTGATATTCCAGACTATTAACCATTGACGTAATAAAGGCACGAATACCGTCATTAGCCAAAATTTGGTTATACTTCTGAATTTCTTTTTGATTGAGGGGCGCACGACCGAGGAAATGCTTCGTTCCCAACTCAATTACCTTCGTATTGGGGAAAGGTGCGTAGAATTCCTTGATATAAAGGTCAGACGTTCCTAAACCTTCAATAAACTCTTTAACGTTAATTTCACGATTGCTGAGTTTACTTTCAAGCTTGGTGAATTCGGTCTCAATAATATAAGGCTCCAGATCCCGCTCAAAAATCTGACGATAGGCAGCACGCACAGTCGTTTGGACTGCGACCTTATCCGCCGTCGTTAACAGCTTAAAGGCTTTGGACTGCTCACGTTGAACGGTCACCCCTTGATTAATCCGAGACTTGATATCGGGTTCCGTGCGAACACCATGAACCTGACCCAATTCAATAAATCGGGGGGTTGTTGCTGTGTCAACTCGCTGGCCGATTTCTTCCCGAAGAGTCCCAGGGCGAATTGTCCGCATCTGTAAACCCGCAGGGGTGAGATAGCGTTCATAGGGAACTGTGTCATCACCAAAAGCTTCTTCATACTCTTTCGAGTCGATGATGGCATCAATGACTGCATAGACACCCTTTTTGGAAGCCAGATCAAAATAGGCATTGATTTCCTTGCGGCCATAGGTAGGACGACCTAAAAGACGACGGTGAATATATTCGATCGCCTTCACAACATAAAAAGGAGTCCAATAGAGTTTGATGAAGACCTCTGATTTAGCCAGATTTTTAATAAATTCCCGTACCGTAATATCGCCATTTTCTAGCTTAATTTCGGAAACCGTTAATTTTTGACCTTCATAGAGGTCCCGACCAAACACTTGACGATAGGCCGCTCCAATCACCGCTTGGGTGGAATTTTCGCCAAATTGAATGTTTTTATCTTGGCTATTTTTACCAGCACCAGGTAATTGATTATTTAAACGAAAAACCTTTGCTCCTAAAGAACCAGGTAACTCACCCCGCGCATCGGGATTACTAATCTGATTATTGGTTGGTGCGCCCCGATGGATCAAAATCCGTTTGGTATCCTTGCTGAAAGGAGAAGGACTAGCGGAAGGATTACGGGTTTCTTTCGGGAAAATTGCCCCGAATTGAATTTCTAAGGGATCATTCCCTACACCGTAAACGTGTTGATCGGGTAAAGGGCGATCGTACTTGGCGTAGGTGGTGATAAATTGAGGGACTTTGCGGAAGGGGGCGCTGTAGTCAAATAAATCTTGTTGCATTCCCCAATTTCGACATTCCTGGGCTTCTACTCCCAATCCTCTCAGATAGGGAACGGTTTCTTCCCCAAAATAGTCCGAATATTCCTGGGAACCGACCAAGGCATCCACTAAAGCCCCTAAGCCTCCACTGGAAACAATCGAGAAATATTTTTGGACTTCTTCGCGAGAACTGGGGCCTCTTCCGAGGAAGTGACGAAACGCTAATTCTAAAGCCCGACTGTTAATAAAAGGTTCATAAAATTGTTGACGATAAAGAGGGGATTTCCCCAAGCGACGGATGAATTCCTTCATGGAAATATCACCATTTCTTGCCTGGATTTCTAGCGTCGAAATACCTTGGCTATAGGCGCGGGTAATATCTCTTTCAAAAATTTGCCGATAGGCGGCTTTAATCACCGCCGATTTTTCGGTTTCGGATAAACCAGGCTTCATGACAAACTTTTGACGTTTGGCTGCCGCATTGAAATAACTTTGGGGTAGGGCTAAACCTTGAATATCTCCTGATGGGCCTTGACGTAGCTTGGCTGAAGGAGTCGGTGCTTTAAATTCGCTGACCAGAACATCAAAGTATTGTAAAACAATGGCTTGAGATTCCTTATCATTCCGAAAATAGTCCGTTGCCGCGGCCCGCATTTCCTGTAAGGCAACAATGGTTGCATCAATGGAACAGGCGTTCTCGATGACTTCTTTTAATCCACGAGTGTTAACGACGATGATGTTGGGGTCGCCCGCCACGATCGCGTAAGTTACATAGCGCAAGAACCAGGACATATCCCGCAACGACTTCTGCATATTGCTGGGGCCGTAACGAGCGATATTAATAGGACGGAAACCCGCAGGAACGGGGCCAGTACTACTAAAAACGGTTCTTAATCCACTCAAGAAACCGCCATTTCCACCGCCACTGCCGTCAGAATAGGTGACAGTCCCCAGTTTCATCCCTTCCTGGACAGTTTGGGGTGCGCCAACGGTTGCCATTACTTTTTCCGCAGGAACTTCTGCGGGTTTTTCTAGGTAGGCCATCGGGGAGCCACCTGTAAAAATCCGATTAGCCGCACGGGAGACAATCAAATCGGCGTTATTGGTCAATTCCTGAGCAATAGCCAGACGTTTGCTGCCCGATTGAAAAAACGTTGTTAACTCATTTAATTCAGATTTTTCTAAAAAGCGGTCCTGTTGTTCGGCTTGAGATATCGCCGAAACGGGAACTGTTTGGTACAGTTGCGGACGGGCTAATGAGCTTCCACCACTTGCCTTAACACTCATTGGATTTTAAGTATCTCCCATTAACAAATTGCGAATGCCTCAAAACTAGGGCTTAAGATAGACCCAAGCTCAGGCTGATTAAAATTAGATGGTTAATTATGATTCAGCCTCTAGATTAGAATGATTCGGGTAGCATGGGGGGAATTATTAAGAATTGTATAGATTTTGGGGATCACCCTTAAGTAACAACTTCTTACAAGTCCAAGGGGGTTCCCCCGCGATCGCAAACAGAGACAATATTTTAAGTTTTATTGCTGTCGATTTTCGCGTATTTCCGTTTGAGGTTTATGCCAAAGCCTAACGCGATCGCCGATCCGAGAATCGTTACAGGCTCAGGCACAGAAGAGACAGCAATGACCGAAAGCTTCGACGGGCCCGATCCACAATAAACACCACATCCATTACTATACTGAAGACGAAATCCTGCCAAAGATGTACCAGGAAATATGCCCACAGTGGGATCAATCACTTGATAGGTTAAGGTTGGTATTAAAATCGGTCTACCATCAGAATAAACGCTTGGTATCTTACTGATTTCACTTAATTGCCAACCCAGGGGGGTTTGAACAGAAAAAACTCTCGGATTAGGAGGAGCGGGTGATATACCTCCTGACGGAGGACTTAATGACAAGGTAAACTCCACTAATTGAGCCATTGGGTTTAAGCCTGGATAATTACTAACGTTTACCTGAAACGCATCATAGCTATCTCCTGTTCCCATATAGGCATGACTAATCAGAGTGGTAGAAACAGCCTCTATCGGAACAATATCAAAGGCTAAAACTTTAGACGCTTCAATTCCTTGGACACCAGAAAGGATGACGATAGTGGTAATAATCGTTTTGATTTGTCGCGATTTAGATTCATTAATCTTGATATTTTTGAGGATTCGTCCCTCTTTGACTGAATCTATAGATTTGTTTAACATGATTTTAAGCAATTCTAAATAATTGTTTTAAAGTGGATCTATTGAAAACAAAATACCTGATATTACTAATATAATAATCGCTAGAAATCAAACAACTTCTTCACAAAAATTAATAGATTAGTTTAGCGTTAGCAATATAGTTCAGGCAAATTCTAAGGTATATTCTCGCCTTTTTACGTTAATCAATCAATTCAAGATTTTATGAATGAATTGGATTATTTTCTATGATTTGTTTTAAAAAATGCGATCGCGAAATTTCATTAATTTTAGGGATCTTGTCCTTTTATTTTTCCTAGTCTCTTGATCTCTAGGCATTTTACCGCTACTATCTCTCAGGCTAGACTGTTATTTTATCTTTTTCAGAGAACCTCATATAAACCCTTCGCATTGGCAAGTATTGCCTTCCTTTGCAGACTGTCGTTAAGATGCAACAAGGTTCATACCACAAATGCTCATCCTCACTCAGGAGCGATTATGCCCAAACTTTATGGATTAATTTTCACTTTCCTTGCACTACTGCTCTATGCGTCCCCTGCTCAAGCAGGAAAATTATTATTTTGGCGATTTGAATCCGCTAATAATCGTCTTGTTTTTAATACAGATAGTCGAGTACAGCCAACGGCCCAATTAATTCCCGATCCGACCCGCGTTGTGATTGATTTACCTGGGATCACTCTCGGAAGACCGACGGTTAATCAATCGATTGGTGGAAAAGTTTCCGGTATTCGGGTTGCTCAATTTGACAGCTATACGACCCGATTGGTGATTCAACTTGCCCCTGGCTATACGGTTGATCCCCAGCAAGTTAAGGTTCGAGGAATTTCCCCTACCCAGTGGACGGTGGATCTTCCCACGCCCCAATTTGTTTCTCAACCGACGAATCCGAACCAGCCCCCACCGACTGGCTCTCCCCAATCCCGATTTCCCGCTCCCCGGTCTAGTCAGGGAAATAATAATTTTCAAATTACTCAAAACGGTTTCTTTATTCGCACCGAAAGAAACGGTAGCAATGGGTCAATCTCCCCAAAGCGTTCTGAAGACGGTAAAACCATCATTCTCAGTTTGCCTGGAGCCGTCTTCCCCAATGAGTTAAATGGGCAAACGTTAGCCGTGAATCAGTACGGCGTGGGGGATATTACCTTTTCTCAAGCTTCGGGAAATCCCCAAATTACTTTGGAGATCGCCCCTGACAGTCCCGATTGGCAAGCTAGTTATAGCCGTCTGGGAGGGTTAGTGCTGTTTCCGAGGGGAGGCATCAGGGCAACAGAGAATTTAACCGCTCCTCCTTCTACGGGAACGCCCCTCTCTACCCTTTCCCCTAAAAATTCGAGTAATTCCATCAGTCGTTTTTCTGGTGCAACAATTAATTCCCTGGATCTCGTTAACAACAGTCGTCAATTGATTGTTCAAGCCGATCGCCCCGTCCGAGCTAGGGGCAATTGGAATCGTCTTTCGGGAACCTACGAAATTCGCATTGAAAATGCCCAATTATCTGAAGGTCTCAAGGGGCCCCAGTTGGGTCGGAGTAGTCC
Source organism: Snowella sp. (assembly GCA_003249095.1). GTDB lineage: Bacteria > Cyanobacteriota > Cyanobacteriia > Cyanobacteriales > Microcystaceae > Snowella. Next base: position 14,327 of record QBMS01000013.1, on the reverse strand, counting down.
TATTTATCAATTGCGAATTCGTCAAGAACAGGGAAATATAGTTATTATTGAAGCAAAACCCGCAGTTGGAACCCGATTTGGGCAATTTAGTCAGCCTAGATCGGATTTACTCTCCCTAGAAGTTAATTCTTCCTTTGGATCTCGGAACCCTATTTCTTCCTACCCTGGCTCCACTTATCCCAGAACTTCCTATCCCAGCACCCCAAACAGTGGTTCTTCGTCTGGTGTTGCCATCAATATTCCGCCACCTGCGAATAGCAATTCCTATCCGACGGATTCCTATCCGACCAATCGCCCTCCTGTTAAAGGACAACGTCTGGTATTTATTGATCCTGGTCATGGCGGAAAAGATCCAGGGGCGATCGGGCAGGGGGGCATTCAGGAAAAAGATGTTATTTTCCCCATTTCCCAGTACGTGGCCCAATACCTCCAACAACAGGGAATCCAGACCATGATGGCCCGTACCGGCGACTATTTTGTGAGTTTGAAAGGTCGTACCGATATGGCTAACCGAGCAGGAGCGGATTTATTTGTCAGTATTCATGCCAATTCGATGGGAGTGGAACGACCAGACATTAATGGTTTAGAGGTCTATTATTTCGGCGATCGCGGATTGGCCGATGCCATTCACCGTAGTATCCTGAGAACGGTCAATGTGGGGGATAGAAGAGTCCGAAAGGCAAGATTTTATGTTCTGCGGAATAGTCGAATGCCCTCAACCTTGGTAGAAGTCGGGTTTGTCACAGGCTACGATGATGCGGCCAAGCTCACCAATCCGACCTATCAACGGCAAATGGCCCAGGCGATCGCCAGGGGAATTATAGAATATATGCAACAAAATCGATTGTAATTACGTTAATTATTTTTAATAGGGAGCAAAGTCACTTAAATTCTCGAATTTATCTTAGATATTTTCCTTAAGTATATTTACTTCCTTGGGTATTCATGTTTAAATTATCAACAACTTATTCTTATTGCCTCTATGAGAGAATCTCAGCATAGTCGGATCGGTGTTTTTGACAGTGGTGTGGGTGGATTAACCGTTTTAAGAGAACTCTATCGGCAACTCCCCAAGGAATCCATTCTGTACTTTGGCGATACCGCCCGACTCCCCTACGGCGATCGCTCTCCCTCAGAAATTATCCAATTTGTCCGAGAAATCCTGACCTGGATGGCCCAAGAAAACGTTAAAATGGTCATCATGGCCTGTAATACCAGTTCAGCCTTAGCATTAGAAGCCATTCGAGACGAATTTAACTTTCCCGTATTAGGGGTTATTCTCCCAGGAGCCAGGGCCGCCGTCCGTCATGGCAAAAGAATTGGTGTCATTTCAACCCCCGCCACCGCCGCCAGTAACGCCTACCGCAACGCCATCCAAGAAATCAGTCCCAACGCCGAAGTCTGGCAGGTCGGTTGCCCCAAATTTGTCCCCCTCATCGAACAAAACCGCATTTATGACCCCCACACCAAAGAAGTTGCTAGACAATACCTCAATCCCTTGTTGGAAAAAAATATTGATACCCTAGTCTATGGCTGTACCCACTATCGACACCTCAAACCCGTTTTCCAAGAAATTCTCCCCGCAACCGTTCAATTGATTGATCCCGCCAGTTATGTGGTAAAAGCCGCTCAAAAAGAATTAGAAATTTTAGGATTAACCAACTCAACCCTGACCCTACCGACTCGATTTGGTGTAAGTGGTTGTCCTGAAATTTTCACCCAACTGTCCCAACAATGGCTAGGTTTTTTACCCAATGTAGAGAAAATCTACTTGCCTTCCGTTGTTTCGTCATCATTCTCAATGGAAATCCTAGACTAAAATATTGAGTTGAGTGAAGATAAAAATTACTCATGGATTATTTTCAACTAAATTAAGTCTTTTTCTTGGTAATTTGCTAGGTTCTATGGCATCGTCAAAATGCTTAAGACCCTTGCTCCAAGAGGGTGAATGTCATCCTAAACCTCTCCGTTGCGACACTCAACAAACTATTACGGCTTCACCGAATCATTGATCAATAAAATTGGTTCATTTTTATTGTCAACTGTCCTTCATCTCTGCTATGATAACAATTCGGATTCTACATGATCACCATTTTATTCACCTGTCCTGAGAGCAATCGTGGCAAATAATAAGTCCGCGCAGAAGCGCATCGAAATTTCTGAACGTAACCGACTCCGTAACAAGTCCTATAAGTCGGCAGTCAAAACCCTAATGAAAAAAACCATTCAGTCTGTGGAAGCATACACCGCTAGTCCCAGCGAAGAACAACTAGAAACGGTGAAAACCAATCTATCCGCCGCCTACAGCAAAATTGATAAAGCGGTTAAGCGGAATGTTTTACATCGCAATACGGGAGCCAGAAGAAAAGCTTCTTTAGCAAAAGCCGTTAAAAAAGTAGAAACCGTATCCTAACTGACACTATCAAGCATCTTAGGAATAAATTCTTAAATTTTAGCCATTTTTGCATTATTAGTGTTTTTAGAAATTTTTCGGTTTAAAAAAGCCGAATCCTTAGTTGGATTGACTTCAATCGTCCTGGGGGATGCCGATGCAACTAATTGATACGCACGTTCACATCAACTTCGATGTTTTTCAAGCCGATCTTAGCTCTCTGCAAGACCGTTGGCGAGAAGCAGGGGTAGTTCATTTGGTTCATTCCTGCGTTGAACCCAAGGAATTTACCCAAATTCAATCTATTGCTGATCGGTTTCCCGAAATGTCTTTTGCCATTGGACTCCATCCCCTAGATGCTCACAAATGGAAAGATAACACCGCCCAAGAGATCCTAACGGCTGCTCAGTCGGATCGGCGGGTTGTTGCCATTGGAGAAATGGGGTTGGATTTTTATAAGGTGGATAATCATGATTGGCAGGTTGAAGTGTTTCGCGCCCAACTGGAGATTGCCTATCAACTCAATAAACCCGTCATTATTCACTGTCGGGATGCGGCCCCTGAACTGCGAGAAGTCCTTCAATCTTACCAGAAGGAAAATAAAGTTATTCGCGGGGTAATGCACTGTTGGAGTGGAATGAGAGAGGAAACTCAGTGGTTTTTAGACTTGGGTTTTTATATTAGTTTCAGTGGGATTGTTACCTTTAAAAAAGCTGAAACAGTCCAGGACAGTGCAAAAATAGTCCCCTTAGACCGTCTTTTGGTAGAAACGGATTGCCCCTTTTTAGCTCCTGCTCCCTACCGAGGGAAACGTAATGAACCTGCCTATGTTCGCCACGTTGCCGAATATTTGGCTCAGTTACGGGGAATTTCCCTTGATGATTTGGCTCAAGCAACGACCCACAATGCTTGCCAACTTTTTAGTTTACCTTTTCAACCAGAATAACGGATTGCCCATGATTTAAACTGTTTTCCTCGATTTTGCCCCCAAAATCCTTGTATTTATTAATCCCCCGACCTTGTAACTTTTATTAACGAAATTATGACCAACAGTCTCCTGCCCGATTTAATTGAAATTCAACATTCCAGTTTTCGCTGGTTTCTAGAAGAGGGGTTGATCGAAGAACTCGATAGTTTTTCCCCGATTACTGACTATACTGGCAAATTGGAGCTACATTTTTTAGGAAAAGATTACAAGCTCAAGGAACCCAAATATTACGTTGATGAAGCAAAACGTCGGGATGCGACCTATTCGGTACAAATGTATGTGCCGACTCGCCTAATTAATAAAGAAACGGGAGAAATTAAGGAGCAGGAAGTTTTTATTGGGGATCTGCCTTTGATGACCGAGCGAGGAACCTTTATTATTAACGGTGCGGAACGGGTCATCGTTAATCAAATTGTGCGATCGCCTGGGGTGTATTACAAGAAAGAATTAGATAAAAATGGTCGTCGTACCTATTCGGCTTCCTTGATCCCTAATCGGGGAGCTTGGTTAAAATTTGAAACCGATAAAAATGGCCTAGTCTGGGTTCGTATTGACAAAACCCGTAAGCTTTCGGCTCAGGTTTTACTAAAGGCGATCGGCTTGGGTGACAATGAAATTATGGATTCCCTACGGCATCCAGAGTTTTACCAAAAAACCCTCGAAAAAGAAGGTAATCCCACCGAAGAAGAAGCTCTGATCGAACTTTACAAAAAATTACGTCCAGGCGAACCTCCCACCGTCAGTGGGGGACAACAATTACTGGAATCTCGCTTCTTTGACCCCAAACGCTACGATTTAGGCCGCGTGGGACGTTATAAGCTCAATAAAAAACTACGCCTGAGTGAACTGGATGTCACCCGTGTGTTGACTCCCAAGGATATTCTGTCCGCGATCGACTATCTGATCAACCTAGAATTTGACACAGGCACCACCGATGATATTGATCACTTAGGTAATCGTCGTGTACGGTCAGTCGGTGAACTCTTACAAAATCAAATTCGGGTCGGACTAAATCGCCTAGAGCGGATTATTCGAGAACGGATGACCGTCACCGAATCTGATGCCCTAACCCCTGCTTCTTTGGTGAATCCTAAACCCTTGGTGGCGGCGATTAAGGAATTCTTTGGTTCCTCCCAACTGTCTCAATTCATGGATCAAACCAATCCTTTGGCAGAATTAACCCATAAACGTCGGATTTCTGCCCTTGGGCCAGGGGGACTGACCCGTGAGCGGGCAGGCTTTGCGGTACGAGATATTCACCCCTCCCATCATGGACGGATTTGCCCCGTAGAAACCCCAGAAGGCCCCAATGCGGGTTTAATCGGTTCCTTAGCGACCTGTGCGCGAGTTAATTCCTACGGATTTATTGAAACCCCCTACTACAAAGTCGAAAATGGTCGAGTTTTGCGAAATACAGAACCCATTTACCTCACGGCTGATGAAGAAGATGATATGCGGGTCGCACCTGGGGATATTTCCACTGATGCCGAAGGCAATATTTTAGGAGAAAGTGTTCCCATTCGCTATCGTCAAGAATTTTCCACCACGACTCCTACTCAGGTAGATTATGTGGCAGTGTCCCCTGTCCAAATTGTCTCGGTCGCAACTTCCATGATTCCCTTCCTAGAACATGATGACGCTAACCGCGCTTTGATGGGTTCCAATATGCAACGTCAAGCGGTTCCCCTCTTGCGTCCCGAACGTCCCTTGGTAGGAACGGGTTTAGAAGCCCAGGCCGCAAGGGATTCGGGAATGGTGATTGTTTCTCGGACGCATGGTGTCATTAGCTATGTTGACGCAACTACTATTAAGGTTCAGGTAACTCAACCCAATAACCCCAATGCCGCGCCCCAGGAAATTACCTACGATTTACAGAAATACCAACGTTCTAACCAAGATACCTGTTTAAATCAACGTCCTCTGGTCTATCAAGGGGAAGAGGTGGTTCCTGGTCAAATTTTGGCCGATGGTTCGGCGACGGAGGGGGGGGAATTGGCTCTAGGTCAAAATATCCTCGTTGCCTATATGCCCTGGGAAGGCTACAACTATGAAGACGCAATTCTCATTAGTGAACGCTTGGTTTATCACGATACCTACACCAGTATCCACGTCGAAAAATTTGAAATCGAAGCTCGTCAAACCAAGCTAGGGCCAGAGGAAATTACCCGTGAAATCCCTAATGTGGGGGAAGATTCTCTGCGTCATTTAGATGAACAGGGGATTATTCGCATTGGTGCCTGGGTTGAATCGGGGGATATTTTAATTGGAAAAGTGACTCCCAAGGGAGAAGCGGATCAGCCTCCAGAAGAAAAACTCTTACGGGCTATTTTCGGTGAAAAAGCGCGGGATGTGCGGGATAATTCCCTCCGAGTTCCCAATGGTGAAAAAGGCCGTGTTGTTGATGTGCGGGTCTTTACGCGGGAAAAAGGAGATGAATTGCCTCCTGGAGCCAATATGGTCGTTCGGGTCTATGTTGCTCAAAAACGGAAGATTCAAGTCGGGGATAAAATGGCGGGTCGTCATGGCAATAAGGGGATTATTTCTCGGATTCTGCCCATTGAGAGTATGCCCTATCTTCCCGATGGCCGTCCCGTTGATATTGTGTTAAATCCTTTAGGGGTTCCGTCACGGATGAATGTGGGTCAAGTTTTTGAATGTCTGCTCGGTTGGGCAGGAGAAAATTTGGGTTTACGCTTTAAGGTGACTCCTTTTGATGAAATGTATGGGGCAGAGGCTTCCCGTGAAACCGTCAATGGTTTATTAGCCGATGCGGCCAAAAAGCCCAATAAGGACTGGGTGTTTAATCCTGAAACAGCAGGAAAAATCCAGGTTTTTGATGGTCGTACGGGAGAACCCTTTGATCGTCCTGTCACTGTCGGTCAGGCCTATATGCTGAAACTGGTTCACTTAGTTGATGATAAGATTCACGCCCGCTCGACTGGCCCCTATTCTCTGGTCACGCAACAGCCCCTCGGTGGTAAAGCCCAACAGGGTGGACAGCGATTTGGAGAAATGGAGGTTTGGGCCTTGGAAGCCTACGGTGCGGCTTATATCCTGCAAGAATTGTTAACGGTGAAATCCGATGATATGCAGGGTCGTAATGAAGCACTTAACGCGATCGTTAAGGGTAAACCCATTCCCCGTCCTGGTACGCCTGAATCCTTTAAGGTGCTGATGCGTGAGTTGCAATCCTTGGGTCTAGATATTGCCGTCCATAAAGTTGAGTTAGCGGAAGACGGTACGAGTCGGGATGTGGAGGTTGATTTGATGGTTGAGACTCAACGTCGCGCTCCTAGTCGTCCAACCTATGAATCTTTAAATGTTGGAGATTTGGAGGAAGAAGAGGTCTAAAAAGTGAAGAGTTGATAGTGAATAGTCAATCAGGATAAAAAATGATTTTGTGGTGCAGTATTAACTCATTTTTTCTTTACGAACTACTCGCTATCGACTGATTGTTTCAGTTACGAATTATTAACTTATTAACGATTAATTAACCAACATGACTTTCTATAACCAAATTGTTGATAAAGGCCGTCTTAAAAAACTAATCTCTGGGGCTTTTCGCATTCACGGTTCCGCTCGTTGTTCCCAATTAGCAGATGATTTGAAGGATTTAGGCTTTCGCTTTGCGACTAAAGCGGGGGTTTCCATCAGTATTGAAGATTTGACCATTCCGCCCTCGAAAAAAGAGATGCTCGAAAGTGCGGAAAAAGAAATCCGTACCACCGAATCGCGCTATGCACGGGGAGAAATTACGGAAGTTGAACGGTTCCAAAAGGTAATTGATACCTGGAATAGTACTTCTGAAGAACTCAAGGATGAAGTGGTTCGTCATTTCCGAGAAACCGATCCCTTGAACTCTGTCTATATGATGGCGTTTTCTGGGGCGCGGGGAAATATGAGCCAGGTGCGTCAGTTGGTGGGAATGCGGGGCTTGATGGCTGATCCCCAGGGTGAAATTATCGATTTACCCATTAAAACCAATTTCCGAGAAGGTTTGACCGTGACGGAATATATTATTTCTTCCTACGGTGCGCGGAAGGGATTGGTTGATACGGCTCTGCGAACCGCCGATTCGGGTTATTTAACCCGTCGTTTGGTGGATGTTTCCCAGGATGTGATCGTCCGAGAAGTAGATTGTGGAACCGATCGCTCTGTCAAGGTGACGGCCATGATTGAAGGAGATCAGGTCAAAATTCCTTTGGTCGATCGCCTAGTGGGAAGACTGTTAGCCAAGGATGTGATTGTGGATGGGGAAGTCATTGGAACCCGTAATCAACAAATTGATGATGATTTGGCCATCAAGCTCAGTAAGGCAGTGGATGAAATCTATGTGCGATCGCCCCTGACCTGTGAAGCGGCTCGTTCCGTCTGTCAATCCTGCTATGGCTGGAGCTTGGCTCATGGTCATTTGGTGGATCTGGGAGAAGCCGTCGGGATTATTGCGGCTCAATCCATTGGAGAACCTGGAACCCAGTTAACCATGCGTACCTTCCACACGGGGGGCGTATTTACGGGAGAAGTGGCTCGTCAGGTCAAAGATTTTGGCAAAGGAACCGTTAAGTGGGGGCCAGGTCTGATTACCCGTAAAGTCCGAACCCGTCATGGGGAAGAAGCGGAACAGGTAGAAGTGGCGGGTGATCTGATCTGGAAAGGCGAAGGTAAAAAAGCCGAAACCAAGGCCATTCCTCTGACGCCTGGTTCTTTGGTATTTGTGCAGAACGGTGATTCCGTAGAAGCCAATCAATTGCTAACGGAAGTCAGTCTCTCTAAGGCCCAACGGTCAACGGAGCGGGCTACCAAAGACGTTTCCAGCGATTTGGCGGGAGAGGTGATGTTTGCCAACCTGGTTCCCGAAGAAAAAACCGATCGCCAGGGAAATACGACCCGCATTGCCCAACGGGGGGGACTCGTTTGGGTATTATCGGGAGAAGTGTATAACCTGCCTCCTGGAGCCGAAGCCGTTGTCAAAAATGGGGATGAGGTCAAGCGGGGTAGCGTCATGGCAGAAACCAAAGTGGTCTCTGTGAATGGTGGGATTGTCCGTCTAGAGGATGGTAGCCGAGAAATTGAAATCATTACGGCTTCTGTGCTATTGGATCAAGCCCAAGTGAAACTAGAAAGCGGTGGGGGTCGCGAGCAGTACGTTATTTATGCCGCCGACGGTAAACGTTTTCTCTTAAAAACCTCTCCAGGCACTAAGGTACAGAATCATGCGATCGTTGCGGAACTGATTGACGATCGCTACCGTACCAATACGGGGGGCATGATCCGCCATGCGGGGGTAGAAATTGCCAAGGGAAGTCGTAAACAGGGTTACGAAATCACCAAGGGCGGGACTATTCTCTGGATTCCTGAAGAAACCCACGAAATTAACAAAGATATTTCTCTGTTGATCGTGGAAGACGGACAGTACGTTGAAGCGGGAACCGAGGTTGTGAAAGATATTTTCTGTCAATCCAACGGGGTTGTGGAAGTTGTCCAGAAAAACGACATTTTACGAGAAATTATCATTAAACCAGGGGAATTTCACCTAGATGTCGATCCCGATGCGGTCAATATTGAAGCGGGTCAATTAGTCCAACCTGGTACGGAAGTTTTGCCAGGGGTGATGGTGACAGAACTCCGTCAAGCGGAATGGATTGAAAGTACCGAAGGATTGGGCTTATTACTCCGTCCTGTGGAAGAATATCCCATTTCTGATGAACCTGCGACCCTTTCTCAGGGAGCCCAGGCTTCTGAAGGGGGACGACAGATCGAATTACGCTCGGTTCAACGTCTTTATTACAAAGACGGAGAACGGGTTAAATCCGTAGAAGGTTCCCAATTGCTCAGTACCCAGTTAGTCCTAGAGTTTACGGGATCAGAAAAGGATAGTGTGACCCATTTGGCCGCCGATATTGAATTACAAGATGACGAAGAAAATGATTGTAAGCGGTTACAGTTGGTGATTCTAGAATCCTTGGTGCTACGGCGCGATGTGGAAACCGATCCCCACAGTGGGACGACCCAAACCCGTGTACTGGTCAAAGATGGTCAACACATCCCTGCGGGGGAAGTTTTGGCTCGGACAGAAATTCAGTGCAAGGAAGCGGGCATCGTCCGAGGGATTAAGGACGGAGATGAGGCCGTTCGTCGGGTTCTTTTGGTTCGAGAAAGCGATCGCCACACCCTGGAGTTAGCCGAAGCTCCAACGGTGAAAGAGGGAGAATTATTAGTAGCAGGCAGTGAAATTGCCCCAGGCGTGAAATTAGCGGAATCGGGTCAGGTTCTGGCTATCAAATCATCAGGGGATAAACATGAACTCGTCCTACGAAACGCTCGTCCCTATCGCGTATCGGGTGGGGCAGTTCTCCACGTTGATGACGGTGATTTGGTTCAACGGGGTGATAACTTGGTACTCCTCGTCTTTGAACGGGCGAAAACAGGAGATATTATCCAGGGTTTACCTCGTATTGAAGAATTACTTGAAGCTCGTAAACCCAAGGAAGCCTGTGTCCTAGCCCGTAAGCCTGGGATTTGTCAGGTTGAGTATCAGGATCGGGAAAGTGTCGATATTAAAATCATTGAGGACGATGGCACGATCAGTGAATATCCCCTCCTCCCTGGTCAAAACGCGATCGTTGCCGATGAACAACGGGTGAATGTGGGCGATCCCCTCACCGATGGACTGGCTAATCCCCATGAAATCCTCGATGTTTTCTTCAGTTATTACGTTGAAAATAAAGGCTGTTATGAAGCGGCTTTAATGGGTCTCCAGGCGGCTCAAAAATTCCTAGTCAATCAGGTGCAAACCGTTTATCAGTCCCAGGGTGTGGATATTTCCGATAAACACATCGAAGTGATCGTGCGTCAGATGACTTCCAAAGTCCGTATCGATGATGGCGGTGATACAACGATGCTTCCTGGTGAGTTGATCGAACTGCGACAGGTGGAACAGGTCAATGAGGCCATGTCCATTACGGGAGCGGCTCCTGCCCGTTATACTCCCGTGATTTTAGGGATTACCAAAGCGTCCCTCAATACGGACAGTTTCATTAGTGCTGCTTCTTTCCAAGAAACAACACGGGTTCTGACTGAAGCGGCGATCGAAGGCAAATCTGACTGGTTACGCGGTTTGAAGGAAAATGTCATCATCGGACGTTTAATTCCTGCGGGGACGGGCTTCAATACCCACGAAGATATTCAGATTGCCAACAATGAAAGTGACGATATTAGCTATGGTCGCTCTTCTCCTGACCGTTACAACTTCACGGAAGTGCGGACTCCTATTGCTGAACCTGCCCGAAAAACCAAGACCCGTTCTCGGATTTTGGCCAAGGATCTCAGTAGCGATGAGGATATGGTCTTAGATGACAAGATCGCCCGTGAATTTACCGAAGAATACGGCGCATTGCAAGAAGATGAGGATGATTTTGAAGAATCCTATGGTGAGGATGATTTCGAGGAAGATGACGATTAAATTCCTATCTCGTTTCAACTAGACTCCGTTCTCAAATAGTTACTTCAGGAGATAGGGATTGCAAGATTCTTATCTCTTTTTTTCTGATTTGCTTTCAGACAAACCTCTCGTTTTTGCGATCCGGCAGAAGCGATCGCCGTTATCGCAACGGACAGTTTGTTTATGAGACTTAAACTTTGGGGGGAAGGGGCTTAATTCCCAAATGATTGAATCAGTTGACCAATCACAAATTGCCTAATCTTCCCAAGGGAGTCAAGTCTCTACTTCCAAAATGCTGTAAAATTCAAACAAGCGAGTACTAGATAAGGATAATAGTGAGTAGACAATGACCAAAGCCAGCCAAATTCTCCGCCAAGAGGTGGTAGGGGCGCGTAGATTAAGTAATTATTTTTGGGCAACTGTTTCTTCCATTGGGGGAATAGGTTTTCTATTGGCTGGGCTTTCTAGTTACCTGAAGGTCAATCTGCTCTTGGTGAGCGATCCCAGTGACTTACAATTTATTCCCCAGGGCGTTGCCCTCCTTTTTTATGGATTTGCGGGGTCTTCCCTCGCGTTTTATGTATGGCTGACCATGATTTGGAATGTCGGGGGCGGCTATAACGAATTTAATCAAGAAACAGGCAAGATTACGATTTTTCGCTGGGGATTTCCAGGAAAAAATCGTCGCATTGAATTAATTTGTCCGATCGCAGATGTCCAGTCAATCCGAGCAGACATTAAAGAAGGCATCAACCCTAGACGTTCCCTTTATTTACGGGCAAAACAAAGACGAGATATTCCCCTAACTCGTGTGGGTCAGCCCATTTCTTTGGCGAGTTTAGAAAATCAGGGAGCGGAGTTAGCCCGCTTTTTAGGCGTTCCCCTAGAGGGACTTTAATCCCCATTAATTTTAATCACACAAAACAACGAATGCTGAATATGACTCAATCTTGGTGGCAAGCCCTAGCTTCTGGTTTCTTGTTGGCCAGTATTCTACTGACAGGCTGTTCTAATTCGGATGCTGTTCCCCCGCAGTCAAGTGCGTCCCCCGCGACGACCGCCCAAGCCCAAACGGCCCAAGCCCAAAATGTGACCATGACGAATTACAAACCTCGACTAGAAGGCAAAGCCACCGTTGAGATGATTGTCAATGGTTCTCCTATTACCATTGAGGTAGATGGAGAAAATGCTCCGATCACGGCGGGGAATTTTGTAGATTTAGTAGAAAGAGGCGTTTATAACGGACTAACCTTTCATCGAGTGGTGAAAGATCCCCAACCCTTTGTGGTGCAAGGGGGAGATCCAAAGGGTAACGGCACGGGAGGATTTATTGATCCCACAACAAAAAAAACTCGTGATGTTCCGCTAGAAATTAGAGTGAAGGATAAAAATGACCCCGATCAAGCTGGAGAGTTGGTCTATGGTCAGGGACTGGGCCAACAATCGGGTATTCCCAACCCTGCGGTGGTTTTACCCCACAAACGGGGAGCTTTAGCGATGGCCCGTTCCCAAATGCCCAATTCTGCTTCATCTCAGTTTTATTTCGCCCTGTCTAATGATCTGGGTTTTCTAGACGGAGATTACGCGGTTTTTGGTTATGTCACCAGTGGCATGAATGTGGTTGACAAAATCAAACAAGGTGACAAAATCCAATCTGCTAAGGTTGTTTCGGGGGCAGATAACCTGAAAAAGTAATTTTAATTGATCCTCCTAAATCTTCCTTAAAAAGGGGGACTTTAATGCCAATTTCCGTTACTTAGCAGGAAGCGTGATTTTAAAATCAGGGGTGATTTCATCCGCCGCCGTTGCAATTTGTTCTTTGACGTTCTGGGGTAATTCAATAAAGCCTAGTTGTCCTGCTTGTTTTTGGCCTTCGGTTAGTCCAAATTGAACCATTGCTTCCATTGCGATCGCCAGATTAGGGTTGTCGTATTTTTTATATAACAACATCCAAGTATAGGTAACGATGGGATAGGAACCGTCTCCTGGAGGATCGGTGATAAATGCCCGTAAATTTGGCGGTAATTCCACCTGAGCTAAGGTTGCCGAGCCTGATTCATTGGAAGGAGCGACAAATTTTCCTGCTTTGTTTTCTAAAGAAGCCATGCTCAAATTACTTTTGGTGGCAAAGCCATATTCCATAAAGCCAATGGAGCCTGGAGTTTGGGCAACTAGAGCGGCAACTCCCTCATTTCCCCGCCCACCAATAAATCGCCCTTTTCTTGTTGGCCACTGTACTGCCGTTCCTGTGCCGATCGCCTTTGCCCAAGCGGGGCTGATATCATTTAAGTGACTGGTGAAAACGGCTGTTGTTCCACTGCCATCGGAACGGTGTACGACCGCAATCTGTCGATTTGGTAAAGTCACTCCAGGATTTGCTTTAGCAATTTTAGGATCATTCCAATTGGTAATATTGCCCAAGAAAATATTGACATAGACTTCCCTGGATAATTTTAGGTCTTTTACCTCTGGCAAATTGTAGGCTAACACAATACTTCCCGCCGTCATTGGTAGCATCAAAACGCCCCGATTGACTCTAGCAATTTGTTCATCGGTCATGGCGATATCGCTTGCGCCAAAATCAATAATGTTATTGGTAAAACGTTCTATCCCTGCGCCACTACCGACGGATTGATAATCAAATTGGAGTTGGGGAACGGCTTGATTTAACAAAACAAACCAATTTTTATACAAAGTCGCTGGAAAAGATGCACCTGCACCAACGGGTCTGATGGTTTCTTGGAAAGGAATCTTAATGCCAACATTGTTTTCTGTTGCATTTTGGTTGTCACCGCCACAACTATTTAAGCCAAGGGCGATCGCCAGAATGCTAACCAAACTGATGACACGATAGAAATGATTTTTCATGAGTTTAATGACTTAATCTTGCTTTAGTGTTTTCAGTAATTTCACCAATTTAATAGATTTTGTCAATTTTATGAATGATTTGTATCGCAAAACACATCGCACAAAAAAAAGCCATAGCGGCCCAGATATCAGTAATATTGATGATTAAAGAGATCGAAAAAAAAGATTATATGGTTAGTTAACCAATCGTTAACCAATCGTTGACTAATTGAGGCTTTTTTTCCCATTTTTAATGAGACTCTCTACCGACCATATTTAATGACATATAATAAAATTATTGCAAAATAAGTTCAGATTAATTCAAATCTTTTTTAGAAAGGCTTTGAGCATTTTTAGTTTAATATCTCCAAAAGTCATATTAGAGGCTGAATAAGACTTTAAGTTATTTTAATTTTTATCTCCAGATATATCAACAAATCCACTGATAATTTAACGGAGTAAGTTCCATGTCATCCAACCAAGAACTAGATAATTTTCTATCTCCCCATAGCTCTTATTATGGTCATTTTACGCCAGAAAATTTCGTATTTAACGCCAACCTACAAGAATTTGCTCAAAAGGTTAGTTTTATTTGCAACTTAGAGGCACTGGTTCAGTCTAATTATTAGAATGAAATCCTTACAAGACAAGGACTTAAC
>QBMS01000139.1 GCA_003249095.1 Snowella sp. | reverse complement strand
GTATTATACGTTTCTGAATATAGTGACTCACATTTTTGACAGATAAATATTTTTCTCTCTCCATTATTTTTCGTTTTGTAATGAGAATGAATTTTCACTTCCTCGCTGTGACAATGAGGACAGTCTCGTTTAAATAATTCTTTTTCTTTCCCATTGCAAAATATAGAATCATTAAACTCTTGGATTGGCTTTATCTTTTGGATTGACATACTCTCTCTCCTTTTTTTACCGATTTATTTATAGTATTATTACCCTTAACACCCCTGTAAAGTTATAACCATTACTTCCAAGCTTATATTTGCTTCTTTGTTTCTCTAATCCTTTGCCCAGTAATCCTTTCTGCCTTTAATCAGGCTGAACCATTGCCCTTAGCAGGCTAACAATTAATTATACGGAAACTTTTCACATATTAACCCTGAGAGACGCATTATACGGAAACTTTCTGCATAATACCCCGAAAAAAGATATTAGACGGAAAAAATTACCGTAACAATGAGATTTTCCCATCTTTCCATGAACAGAGGATAAAACCATAACAAAATTTTACGTTCTTCGTCCCTTGACAAATTTTGGTAAAAACCACTATAATTCAATTAATCCTCGGAGAGAGGACATCAACCATCCAGGGAGTCTGTGATGAAAAAATATCAATTTGGGATCTATATCGGTAGATTCCAGCCGTTGCATTTGGGGCATTTGCAAACCATCAAACTTGCCCTAGAACAAACCGAACAACTGATTTTAATCTTAGGAAGCGATCGCATTGCGCCCGATATCAAGAATCCTTGGAGTTCCGAAGAACGCATCAAAATGATTCAGTCTTGCCTAACAGCAGATGAATTAAAACGGATTTATTTTTTACCGATTCGTGATTGGCTCTACAGCGATAATCTTTGGCTCGCGGCAGTCCAACAAAAAGTTTTTGAAATTACCCAGGGCAACCCCAAAATTGTCGTTCTCGGCCATCGAAAAGATACTTCTTCCTATTACTTAGATCTGTTTCCCCAATGGCATTATCTGGAAACAGGACTCTATCAAGCCTTAAATTCAACTGATATTCGACGCATCTATTTTGAAGGAAAAGATTCCAGTTATCGTCAGTTTCTTCCCCTCGGTGTGGCTCAGTTTCTCGACACCTTTCAAAAAAGCGATCGCTACTCGACCTTATGTAAAGAATATCAATTTGTGCAAGCCTACCAAAAAGCCTGGGCAACGGCTCCCTATCCCCCTATTTTTGTGACAACGGATGCGGTGGTGGTGCAATCGGGCCATGTCTTAGTCGTTCGGCGCAAAGCCATGCCTGGATTGGGATTGATTGCCTTACCAGGCGGTTTTGTGAGACAGGATGAAACCCTGATTGAGGGAATGTTACGGGAATTAAAAGAAGAAACCCGTCTCAAAGTTCCCTTACCTGTTTTACGCGGTTCCATTGTCGAAAATCATGTTTTCGATAATCCAGGGCGATCGCTGAGGGGACGCACTATCACCCATGCCTATTTTCTGCAACTAAAAGCGGGAGAATTACCCGTCGTCAAAGGTAGTGATGATGCGGAAAAAGCTTGGTGGATGTCCTTAGCGGATTTGTACGCCCACGAAGATCAGATCTACGAAGATCATTTTCAAATTATTCAGCATTTTGTCAGCAAAATTTAGATGAATTTAGCCCCCCTTATCAAGGGGGGTAGGGGGGATCAAAACCTAAAAATCTATTACGCGATCGCCTAATCATTCTTTTCTTTGGAGATTTCTCACCATGCGTTACAACCCAATCCTCGATGTCGATTCCTATAAAGCCAGCCATTGGTTGCAATATCCCCCCAATACCACCGCGATGTATTCCTACCTAGAGAGCCGAGGTGGAAAGTATCCCGTCACCGTCTTTTTTGGACTGCAATATATTTTAAAAGAATATCTCACCCGTCCCATTGAATCCTGGATGATCGATAAAGCCGTTTCCTTCTTTGCCGCGCATGGTGTTCCCTTTAATGAAGCAGGTTGGCGTTATATTGCAGAAGATCTCAACGGTCGTTTACCCATTCGCATTTCTGCTGTCCCCGAAGGAACCGTTGTGCCTGTTCATAACGTATTAATGACCATTGAATCCACCGATCCTCAGACTTTTTGGTTGGTTTCTTGGTTAGAGACCTTATTACTCAGGGTTTGGTATCCCACCACCGTCGCAACCCAAAGCTGGTATCTGAAAAAATTGATTTATCAATCCTTAGTCAAAACTGCCGATGATCCCGATGGAGAAATTGCTTTTAAACTCCATGATTTTGGAGCGAGAGGCGTATCAAGTTGCGAATCTTCGGGCATTGGCGGCATGGCCCATTTGGTTAATTTCAGTGGCTCGGATACGGTGCAGGGCGTAGTTTATGCCAATCATTACTACCATCACCCGATGGCGGCTTTTTCTATCCCTGCGGCGGAACATTCTACGATTACGGCTTGGGGAAAGGAGGGGGAAGCATTGGCCTATCAAAATATGCTGACTCAATTTGCCAAACCTGGCAGTTTAGTCGCTGTTGTTTCCGATTCCTATGACCTCTGGAATGCGGTGGATCATCTTTGGGGCGATCACCTCCGTCAAGCCGTGATTGATTCGGGCGCAACGATTATTATCCGTCCCGATTCGGGAAATCCTACGGAAATAGTTGGTAAACTTTTGCAACGATTGGATCAGCATTTTGGCAGTGTGATTAATCAAAAGGGTTATAAAGTGATGAATCATGTGAGAGTGATCCAGGGAGATGGGGTCAATGAAGCGAGTATGTCCGAAATTTTGACGAATATTGAAACCTTGGGCTTTAGTGCGTCTAATTTAGCCTTTGGCATGGGCGGTGCGTTATTACAAAAATTGAATCGTGATACCCAAAAGTTTGCCATCAAATGTAGTGAAGTTACGGTCAATGGTAAGGCGATCGCGGTTTATAAAGATCCCATTACTGACCCAGATAAAACCAGCAAAAAAGGACGGTTAGCCCTGATCAAAACAGAAACAGGTTACGAAACGGTTGCTTCTTCTGGCGATGATCAACTGGTCTGTGTTTATGAAAATGGGCATATTTTGCAACAGCAATCCTTTGAGGAAATTCGCCAACGGGCCTGGTCGTTTGCAGTGTGATCCCCAAATAGGCGAAACTACTCTATAGAGATTCATCAATGGTCTCAAACTCACTTACATTAATAAAATTTATGAAAAGAGGTTTCTAATCTATGGCTTTTAAAGATGATGATGGACGGTTAAATAATTTTGCCAGGGAACCGAAAGTCTATCAGGCCCAACCCCTGACTGAAAAGGAAAAACGTAATTATATTATTCTGGCGTTGATTACTATCTTCTTAGTAGGCGGATTGATTACCGTTGCCATTTTTGCTTCCAGTGTGACGACGGTGAGCTAGAGATTGCAAACGCTGATCCTCTGCTGAACTAAAGAATAAGACCGATTCAATTTACCTGAGCGATCGCGACGACTCAAAATTCCCACGCACCTTGAATGAGCTCAATGCGTGGGTTTAAGCTTAAAGTTGACCGCAATCTGCAATCACCACTTTTGATTTGGGTTTTCCTGAATCGCTTCCCAGCTTTTCTATAGTTGTGACAAGCTCTAATCCCTTGGTTACTTTTCCAAAAACAACGTGTTTGCCGTCTAGCCAACCACAGGGAACCGTACAGATAAAGAACTGAGAACCATTGGTATTTGGCCCTGCATTAGCCATTGAAAGAACCCCAGGCCCCGTATGCTTGAGTTTAAAGTTTTCATCCGCAAACTTATTTCCGTAGATAGATTTACCACCTGTGCCATTATGATTGGTGAAATCTCCCCCCTGTAGCATAAATTGGGGGATAATACGGTGAAAACCACTATTTTTGTAGCCAAAACCTGCCTCTCCCGTACATAATTGACGAAAATTTTCGGCGGTATCAGGAACAACATCAGCAAAAAGTTCAAACTCGATACGACCACTCTCTTTACCATCAATGGTGATATCAAAAAATACGGTCGGATTTGCCATCTCGAAAACTCCATTCGGTGAAATTAGGAATCTAAACATTGGGTTCTGAGATAATTAAACCCTGATTAATGATCTTACCATTACCGCCGCAGTGGGATATTAGAGCTTCTATCTACGTCAACGTTTTCTAGCTTAAACCGTGAATCTAAAATAATTCCGACAAATCATGACAAGCAAATATTTAATTATTAACGGGGATGATTTTGGTTTCTCCGCTAGTGTGAATCAGGCAATTATTGAATCCCATGAGCAGGGCATTTTAACGAGTACCAGCCTCATGGTCTCAGGACAAGCCTGTACAGAAGCGGTTAATTTGGCGAAAAATCATCCTGATTTGGGAGTGGGTTTGCATTTGGTTTTGGTTTGTGGTCAATCGGTCTTACCCTATGACAAAATTCCCCATTTAGTCGATCGCGACGGAAATTTTCTAGATGATCCCGTCAAAGCAGGGTTAACTTACCAGTTTAATCGTGATGCCAGAAAAGAATTAGCCCTGGAAATTCGCGCCCAGTTAGAAAAATTTCAGGAAACAGGGTTGCCGATGTCCCATTTGGATGGACACTTACATCTCCATGCCCATCCTGTTGTTTTAGGGATTATTAAGGATTTAGCGGCAGAATTTGACATTAAAGTGCTGCGGCTCCCCTTTGAAGAATTAAATTTTACCCTCGCGATTGACCGTTCTCATTTTTGGACAAAATTTGTCTGGTTCCAAGTTTTTGGGCAACTGCGTCGGCATGGTGAAGGTTTATTTAAAAATACGGAGGTTATTATTCCCGATAAAGTCTATGGATTACTCGCAACGGGTAGAATAAGTGAGGATTATTTACTACAACTAATTCCCAAAATTCAGACGGAAATCGCTGAAATCTATGCCCACCCCGATTGTTCTTCTCTCAGCAATCCCTCTGGCCCGATGGAATTACAGACTCTTTTAAGTCATCAAGTTCGCGATCGCATTCAAGCTTGCGGTTTTGAATTAATTAATTTTCATACCTTAAAAAATTTACGATCAACAATTAAATTGTGAAAAACTTCTTCCTACTAGCTCTATTAATTAGCACGCAAGTTTTGGGCGACATTGGGCTAAGTCGGGGAATGAAGGATTTTGGCGCGGTCAATCCCCTAGATTTTTCTAGTATATTGCCCTTGGGTTTATACTTAATAACGAATATCTGGATTTGGATCGGGCTGAGTTTTTTGATTGTTTCTTTGGTATTATATCTAACCGCAATTTCTCGCCTAGACCTCAGTTTTGTTTTACCCATTCATTCTTTTAGTTATGTCGTTAATGCGATTTTTGCAAGATTTTTATTAGGTGAACATATATCAGAAATGCGCTGGTTAAGTACCTTTATTATTTGTTTTGGAGTGCTATTTATTGGTCTTAGTCAACAATTTTCAGATAAATCACTTGAGGAAACAAAAACTGTCACAAAAATTAAATCCAGAAATATTCCTTTATTTTTTCTTCCGTTGGGTCTCTCCCTTTCTAAAACTTGGTTAGCGGTTATGATTCTTTCTTTGGCAGATTCGGCGGGCGATCTATTATTAGCAGCAGGAATGAAAAAAGTTGGTAAAATAGAAAAAATGAGTATCAAAGAGGCCTTACAACTAACCTATAAAATTATTACTAATTCATCTATTTTAAGTGGAATTGCTTGTCAGGCGATCGCGTTTTTTATGTTCATCACCGTCTTGAGTTGGGCCGATATCAGCTTTGTTCGTCCTGCTACTGCTTTGACCTATTTATTTAGTATGTTGGGTGCAAAATTAATGTTAAAAGAAACTTTTACGAGAGAAAAACTCATTGGTATTATTTTAATTGGAGTAGGAGTTATTCTCCATCAATAAATTATTGACAATTGAAAAAGCTAACTTATTGATAACTCTTGATCAGGACTTAAATGGAAAAAATTAACATCCTAAATTTTTTAATTTTAATATTTTCTATTCTCAGCATAGGGTCTATTGTTTATTATCTTTATTCTTTGTATGCCACGGTTGTTTTTTTTAAGCAAAAGCAGGAAATTGATCCAGACTTTTCTCCTCCTCTCACGATTCTAAAACCTCTTTGTGGATTAGATTGGGAAAGTTACACGGCTCTAACTTCCTTTTGTCAGCAGGATTATCCCCTATATCAAATTATCTTTTCAGTTCAAGATTCTCAAGATCCCAGTATTGGCATTGTCCAAAAAATACAACAGGATTTTCCAGATTTAGACATAGAATTAGTTATTCGCGAAACGGCACTGGGCGATCGCATCCTGGGCATTAATCCTAAAATTAATAACCTTGCCAATGGAGCGACAAAAGCAAAATATCCGATTCTAGTGCTTTCTGATAGTGATATTCAAGTTGGAAAAGACTATTTAAAAACGATTATTCAACCCTTTACCGATCCTTTAGTGGGAGTTGTGACTTGTTTATATAATTCTCTTACAGAAGGCTGGCTAGCAGGTTTTGAAGCTCTCGATATTGCCTCTCAATTTTGTCCCAAGGTATTAACCGCCCGTCAATTGGAAGGCGTTAAATTTGCCTTTGGTTCAACCATTGCAATTCGTCAAGAAACCCTAGATAAAATCGGAGGATTTGCCCGCATTGGAGACTATTTAGCCGATGATTATCAATTGGGTTATTTACCCAGTCAAAACGGATATAAGGTTATTTTATCATCCTATTTAGTAGAACACCGATTAGGAAATGTCACTTTCAATACATTCCTTTATCGTCAAATTCGTTGGTTTAAATGTATCAGAGTAGAACGATTTTGGGGTTACGTTGGACTCATCTTTACCTATGGAATTATTAATAGTTTTGTATTATTATTACTGACTCAAAATTCCCTTTTCGGTTGGAGTATTTTTAGTTTAGTTTGGAATATTCGTTTTTTGACAGCTTATTTAATTACGATTAAATATTTGAAGGATTCTAATGCGAAGGAATTCTTTTTGTTAATTCCCCTACGAGATTTTGTTAGTTTTGGGATTTGGTGTTATAGTTTTATCGGAAATCAAGTCATCTGGCGAGACAAAACTTATCAATTATTACCGAATGGTCAACTCAGTCAATTATAATTACTGATATTGACGACATTCTTTAGCCTTAATGAAGGAGTGATTGAAAATGGTTCAAGTCTTACAAGCGAAAGAAGTCACCCCAAGAGATTTAATTAATCGCTTTGAACTACAATTTGTTGAAAATGAGCAATTTTTCAGAGAATGGCAAGAAGATTTGGGAGCAATTTCTAATCAAGAACAAGAATTATTAGATAAAATAAAAACGGGTTATTTTAACTTATTAAATTATCCTCCTTTTTTAGAAACATCGGTGAGGATGACGGTTTTAGATCCGTTATTATTTATTGGTAATTTTTATCTATCTCCTTTTCACATTAAAGCGGAAGAATCGGTCGAAATTATTACGAACGATCAAGATTTGATCCTTAACGGAAGGTTAGACACTTTAATTTTAAAAGATCAATTATGGGTAATGATCATTGAATCAAAACGAGTTATTTATTCCGTTGAAGCAGGTTTACCCCAATTATTAACTTATTTAATGGCTAATCCCCGTCAAAACCGATCTAACTATGGAATGTTAACTAATGGCTCTGAGTTTTTATTTGTTAAATTATTATGGGAAAGTAAGCCTTTATACGGAACATCTCGTTTATTTTCGATGAGAAATCCAGGAGATTTATATGAGGTTCTAAAAATTTTTAAACATCTCTGTAAGCTAATTTAAATAGAAATATCTGTTAACCCACTCGACAAGATCCGCTCTTGTTCTAAAAATAAAGGTCTGGAAGCAAAGTTTTTATGCTAGGATCAAATTCTAGTTTTTAAAGTGGAAAGATAAAATATGCGAGAAATTTTATTAAAACGTATCACCATTGATCCCAATATTTGTCATGGGAAACCATGTATTAGAGGAATGCGTTATCCCGTAGAATTTATTTTGGAATTATTAAGTTCGGGAATGACAACCGATGAAATCTTAGAAGATTATGATGATTTAGAGTTAGATGATATTCAAGCAACATTTCTGTATGCGGCAAAATTAAGTCGGTTAAAAAGTATTTATCAAATCGCGTCATGAAATTTTTAGTAGATGCTCAACTTCCCGTCAAGTTAGCTCAATTATTGAGACAAAAAGGTTATAATACAATCCATACAAAAGAGTTGCCTGAACAAAATAAAACTCCTGATGGAGAGATCAATCGGCTTTCGATTGAGCAACAAAGGGTTGTTATTACTAAAGATTTAGACTTTGTTGAATCTTTTATCTTGGTTCAAAGACCCTATAAACTTTTATTGGTGACAACTGGCAATATTAAAAATCAAGAGTTAGTCGCTGTTTTTGATAAAAATATTGACGATTTAGTGATCTATTTTGAACATCACTCTTATATTGAAATTGACAGAAATAATATCATAATTCATTTATAATAATAAGTAAGCTACTCTCATCATGCGATCGCCGATGCACCATTCCTCTTTCAATTCGCTAATTAAATCAAAATCATTGAAACTAAGACAAGCAGTAAAAATTTGTCTTTTTTGTGCCTTTAAGGATTTTAGATTTAGTGTTATAGTTTGAGCGGCTATCATTAAAGATTCCTGATCGAATACTTAACTCTATGGCGACAACAACTCCGACAAAACGACGTTCAATTTGGCAATTAGCCTGGGAAAGTTTACAAACAGGCGGCCCTTCCATGTGTCAATTTGCGATTACCAGTGCTTGCAATGCCCGTTGCGGTTTTTGTAATTTTGCAGTAGATAAAATGCCCAAGGAACAACAACGATTTGTCACCCTAGAGCAAGCGAAATCCGCCGCCGAAAATCTCTATCACAATGGCATTTATTTTATGATTTATGTCGGGGGTGAACCGTTATTGCATCCTGATCTCAATGAAATGATTGCCCATGCGTCTAGTATCGGCATGGCTCCCATGATTGTCACTAATGCGGGGCTTTTGACTCCCGATCGCATTAAACAATTAGCCGAAGCGGGTTTGGTCAGTGTGATTATTTCCATTGATGCGGCAGAGGTCGGTAAACATGAAGAAAATCGGGGTTTAAGGGGAGTCTGCGATCGCATCAAAATTGCTAATCAAGAATTTAAGAAATATAAAATTGGGACGACTGCTTCTGTCACTATGAGCCGATTAATTGATGACTATCAAGCGTTACCACCTTTTTTAACAGAATTAGGTTTTGATAGTGTGACATTTTCCTACCCTTTAACGACTCTGGCTTCTTCCTATTTAGGATACGCTGAATCCAATTTAGTTGATTACACACCCGAAGAATTGAACGAAAGATTTGAGGCTGTCAAAGTTTTAAAAAAAGAATTTCATGTCGTTAATCCGACTTCTTCCATTGAAGATATGCAACGACATTTGAAAAAAGAACCTGAACAATTTGGCTGTTTAGGCGGTTGGAAATTTTTCTATTTAGATTGGGAATTAAATTTATTTCGTTGTCATAATTGGGCAAAACCTCTATGCCATGTCAGTGAATTTGATGGTTCCCAACGAGTGCGAGATGGTTGCACGGCTTGTATGATGGATTGCTATCGAGATTCTAGTGTCATGCAACATATTGCGGTATCCGTCAGCGATGGTTTCAAATCCCTCGCCGCAGGAAATATCAATCAAGCTTTTCAAGATTGGTTTAATCAAAAAAATTGGCTTTCTTTAAAGTCAGTAATCGAAGAAGCCAAATGGTTGCCTCGCTTATAATTTTTTTAAAATAATTCCTGCTAATTTCCTAAAATATTGATGTTTTTTGTCATCTCGAACGCAGTTAGGGACTTAGCTCGCTCTACGCTTAAAGGAATATCTTGATATTAGCGATCGCTTCATACAATCCACACAAAAATACCACGAACAACAGTTAGTCAGTTTGAAAAATGAAATAAGTTTCCTTAGCAGAAGGTATTAAACCTATGTCACCCAAAAACGAAATTCAGTTTTTATCCTTAACTCTATTGATCAGTTGTTCAATTTTATATAGCGGTTTTTGGTGGTTTACAGACCAACAAGCAAAAATATTAAAGGAAATAAATATTACCCAAAAACAATCTATTCCTCTGAATAAAATATCTGCTCCAAAACAATCCATTATTTTTCCTGCAAGCAATCCTAAAAACTTTAATAAGCAACTAAAGCCTACACCAAAGAAAACGCTACTAACTTCTGTTCCATCACCTAAAACGATATCAACACCTGTAGCAATAACCACTTCACCCAAAAAACCTGAACCTTCATCAATACCAACACCTCTATCTCTTACTCAATCAAAGTCCGTGTCGTCACCGATCATTGTCAAACCCAAAAGCTCTGGTTCCTTGACTCCTTGGCAAAAAAAGGAAATTAGGGGAATTTATTTGAGTCGTTACCAAGTCACCAATAATGCGGATGAAAGCACGATTCGAGAAAGAGTTCGTTACTATCGTTCCCAAGGAATTAATACCATCGTTCATGGCGTTTTAGGCAATGGTTGTACAATGTATAATAGTCAGGTAATGCAACAAAAATTTGGCTTTAAAAGCTGCCCTAACCAATTTAATTCTCAATGGTTAGACTGGATGATTGATGAAGCTCATAAACAGGGAATGGAAGTCCATGCTTATTTTGAAAAGGGAATAAAAATTGATAAAAATAGTCCTATTTTTCAGACTGGCACTGGTTCAGTCTAATTATTAGAATGAAATCCTTACAAGACAAGGACTTAAC
>QBMS01000138.1 GCA_003249095.1 Snowella sp. | reverse complement strand
CTCTAAGCCTTACACCATACCTTTTTTCGCCTTTAATCAAACTACACCAGTGCCAGTCTTTGAATTCCATTTAATGTCTTTGAGGTCAGCCCTTTCGAGGTTAGCCCCTTTGAGTTTAGCCCCTTGAAGGTTAGCCTTTTCGAGGTTAGCTCTTTGGAGGTTAGCCTTTTCGAGGTTAGCCTCTTGGAGTTCAGTCATTTGGAGTTCAGTCATTTGGAGTTCAGTCATTTGAAGGTTAGCCCTTTGGAGGTTAGCCCTTTGGAGGTTAGCCACTCGGAGGTTCGCCCTTTGGAGGTTCGCCCTTTGGAGATTAGCTCCTTGCAGTTTAGCCCCTTGGAGTTCAGCCCCTTGGAGGTTCGCCCCTTGGAGTTCAGCCCCTTGGAGTTTAGCCCCTTGGAGGTTCGCCCCTTGGAGTTCAGCCCATTGGAGTTCAGCCCATTGGAGTTCAGCCCTTTGGAGATTAGCTCCTTGGAGCTTTGTATGGTAGAGTACAGCCCTTTGGAGGTTAGCCCTTTGGAGATTAGCTCCTTGGAGGTTAGCCGCCAAGAGGTCAGCCCCTTGGAGGTTAGCCTGAGAGAGGTTCAGCTTCGATTTGCCAACAATCTCAGTTTCAATTAAAAAATTAATGACACTGGCTTTACGTTTCGCGTCGTTTTCAAACCTTCTTAAAATAGATAGTGTTCTGGCTCGAATGACATCCAGTGACGAATCCAAAAGTTCTTGTTCTTCAGGCGTAATTGTAGATAATTGAGACTTATTAGAAAGCGCGATAGACGTAATTTTAGGTAAATTAGATTTATTAGAAAGTGCGATTAAGTTTTTATCAATTAACAGCACTGATAATCGATCAAAGTAATTTTGTAAAACTTCTTCTTTGGTTTCATTGTCTGCGATTTTTCGCTGTTCTTCAGATAATTTTTCTGCACGTTTTTGTTGCTGTTGTTGTAGAACGTATCCCAAAATCACTAATGATAACGGTACTCCTAACAGACTTCCCCAGTCCCAGAGAGTTTTTCCATCATTATGAGCAGTTATCGTTACCTTTTTAACGGCTTTACCCTGTTTATCTTTCTCGATAGTTTCGACAGTTGTAGTAACAGATTTATCCTTTCCTATGCCAATTCCACCAGGCCAGAGTTTCGGCAAATCTAAAAAACTGCCAAAGCCAAACGTAAACCCAAACGTAAATCCAAAGACACAGATTAATCCAATCGTTATTGGCCGAGAGAACTTTTTTAACTCAGAAGGTATTAGTCCAGGTATTTTTTTAAGCTCAGAAAGCATTATTCAGAACAATAATTTATAATCAGTGATTGTATCGCAATTTTGTTCTCACACCCAAAATTCTCAGGAGTAAATTTTTCAGATCCACAATCATGGAAAATATCTACTCAAAAAAACAAGTATTTCTACCTATTATTTATACCGAACGAGCTAAAAAAAAAGAATTAAAAATTTCATCCCCAGAAATCAGAATAAATAAACCACTCTATTGATTAAAATCAAATCAATAATTCATCCCTTAAAAAAGCCCAGAGAGCTTACCCCATAAGCATAACAGTCTCCTAAACCCTAAATCTAGACAGTCTCGAAATGCCTATTTTTCATATTTCATCAAGACTCAAAGAACACTGATTAACTTTAATTAACCTTCAAATTAAAAAATATCATGATCTTTTATATTGTCAAAGGGGCCAAGGTTTCCTATGCTTTTGTTAGGGTGAATAATTTTAGCCGCCCCCATCAAATTTTTCCCGCTTGAGTCCCTTGGGTTCGAGCAAAGTTTTTAGTGTCAGTCAAGACCTTATCCGTCCCTGAATTCTAAAACATTGGAGAATCAGACTCGTCTCATTAAGTGGGATGAAATCTAAAAATATATTCTTTAGTCTGGCTTAAAGTTAAGCAAGGATACTATCTATGTCAATTGCAGTAGGAATGGTAGAAACATTAGGTTTCCCGGCTGTTGTAGAAGCAGCAGACGCAATGGTTAAAGCGGCACGGGTAACCCTAGTTGGTTATGAAAAAATCGGAAGCGGTCGCGTCACCGTAATTGTTCGGGGAGACGTATCAGAAGTCCAAGCTTCGGTCTCTGCGGGAATTGAATCCGCCAAACGAGTCAATGGTGGTCAGGTACTCTCTACCCATATCATTGCCCGTCCCCACGAAAACCTGGAGTATGTTCTCCCCATTCGCTATACCGAAGAAGTGGAACAGTTCCGAGCATACTAACACTTTCGGCTCGAATCAACAGTAGTCAATAGTACAAAAAATCTATTGCTCCGAGGAATCAGTCAGAAAAAACCAAAAAATAAATTTATATCTTTAGGAGATCTTAAATCGTATGTCAATTGCTGTTGGAATGGTGGAAACCTTGGGTTTTCCTGCTGTCGTCGAAGCGGCGGATGCAATGGTTAAAGCGGCACGGGTAACTCTCGTTGGTTACGAAAAAATCGGAAGCGGTCGTGTCACCGTCATCGTGCGTGGAGATGTCTCTGAAGTGCAAGCTTCTGTCAGTGCTGGAACGGAAAATGCCCGCCGAGTTAATGGTGGTGAAGTTCTTTCTACTCACATTATTGCCCGTCCCCACGAAAATTTAGAATATGTTCTGCCCATTCGTTATACCGAAGCTGTTGAACAATTCCGTGAAAGTGTCAACCCCCAACCCCTAAGACGGATCTAAGAGGCGAATAGCAAGCCCTATGCAAATTGCCAAAGTGCTTGGCACAGTGGTAAGCAACCATAAAACCCGCAGTCTCACTGGAATTAAACTCGTTATTCTCCAATTAATCGATGCCCAGGGTCAACTCTTGCCGAGCTATGAAGTAGCAGGTGACGTAGTTGGTGCGGGTGTCAATGAGTGGGTTTTAGTCACCAGAGGGAGTGCGGCTCGCAAGGATAGTGGGAATGAAGATCGTCCCCTCGATGCGATGGTGGTTGGCATTATTGATACTGTCACCGTTGACAATCGTTCTCTGTATAGCAAAAAAGATGAATATCGCTCTTAAAGGTTTAGGACAAACAACTAAACCTCGATAACTGATTGGGAGGAATAAATTTTCATGGTAGCCCGCACATCGGCGGCTCCTCCGACTCCTTGGTCGAAACACTTAGCCGAACCTCAAATTGATGAAACTGCCTATGTCCATTCTTTCTCGAACCTCATTGGGGATGTGAAAGTTCGGGCAAAAGTGTTGATCGCGCCTGGAACTTCTATCCGAGCCGATGAAGGAACGCCTTTTTATCTTGGTGAGCAAACCACGATTCAAGATGGCGTTGTGATTCATGGCTTAGAACAGGGAAAGGTCGTAGGGGATGACGGCCAAGAGTATTCGGTTTGGATCGGTCGGCAGACTAACATCACTCACATGGCCTTAATTCATGGGCCAGCCTATGTCGGGGATAACTGTTTTATTGGTTTTCGCTCGACGGTTTTTAATGCAAGAATTGGTCGCGGTTGTGTGGTGATGATGCACGCACTGATTCAAAACGTGGAGATTCCCCCTGGTAAATTTGTTCCCTCTGGTTTTGTGGTAACGAATCAGGAACAAGCGGATCAATTGCCTGATGTTCAGGATCAAGACCGCGCCTACGCCCAACACGTTGTCGAAATTACGGGAGCAGTAAGTGCTAATTATCAGCAAACAGAAAACGGAAAGGGGATTACGCCCCTTCGAGATTCGACCTCTCGTTCTATAGATAACGTTAATGAAACTAATTATGAAAATTCGGTGGAAACTATGAGTGTCAATACAGAAATTAGAAATCAAATTCGCTCTCTTTTGAGCCAAGGTTATACGATCGCTGGCGAACACGCTGATCAACGTCGGTTTAAAACAAAATCCTGGACGAGTTGCGGCACGGTTGACAGTTATCGAGAAGATCAGGTCTTGAGCGCGATCGCGGGCTGGTTACAGCAATACCAAGGTGAATATGTGCGCCTATTAGGTGTAGATAAAAATGCTAAACGTCGGGTTTTGGAAGTCATTATCCAACGCCCTGGAGACGAACCTGGGACAAGCCGCACCACCACCACCACCAGCAATTTTGCAACGAATGGTCACAGTAGCAGTAATTTAAAAGGCTTAAAAGTGGATGCCGTCAGCCAAGTCCGTTCCTTACTCCATCAAGGTTGCAAAATTGGCGTAGAACACGCCGATGCCCGTCGCTTTAAAACCAGTTCTTGGTTAACGGGTTTTAGTCTAGACGGTGTGCGAGAAGGTGAGGCAATCCGTAAAATAGAAGCCTTTTTAGCCGAACATCCTGCTGAATACGTGCGTTTAATTGGCATTGATCCCGTCGCCAAACGCCGTGTTTCAGAAACCGTGATTCAACGCCCCAGCGAAACCGCTAGTCCTGCTCGGACGGCCAATAGTAGCCCATCGACGACTCACTTTAACTTCAGTAGCAGTAATTCCAGTAGCGGTGCAGGAGTTAGCTCTGACCTGATTAGTAAAATTCGGGCTTTGCTTTCCCAGGGTCATAAAATTGGTACAGAACACGCGGATAAACGTCGTTTCAAGATTAATTCCTGGGAAACCTGCTCTCCCATCGAAAGTACCCGTGAAAGTGATGTAATTGCCGCCCTAGAAACCTGTTTACAAGAACACCAAGGGGAATATGTCCGCCTGTTAGGGATTGATCCCAAAGCTAAGCGTCGCGTTTTGGAAACCGTGATTCAGCGTCCCGATGGGAGTGCGACAACGAGTTCTCGTACCACTGCAACGGCGGTTGCGCCTTCTAGTAATGGTAACGGGCATTATTCCTCTGCCGCTACCTCCAAAAGCCTAGATTCAGAAGTCGTGAATCACGTGCGATCGCTGTTAGCCCAGGGTCTTAAAATCAGCACAGAACACACGGATAAACGTCGTTTTCGGTCTAAATCCTGGGAAAGTTGCGCCCCCATTGCCGCTACCCGTGAAGCCGATGTCCTACGCGCCCTAGAAGGTTGCCTTGCCGATCATCAAGGTGAGTATGTCCGCTTACTAGGGATTGACACCAAAGCCAAACGTCGTGTCCTAGAAGCCATTATCCAACGCCCCTAACCCATGTCTTTACCGCCTATTCCCATTGAACATAGTTCGGAGTTTTTCGTGAGTGGCAACGTTACCATTCACGAAACGGCGGTAATTGCTGCGGGCGTTATTTTGCAAGCCGCTCCCCACAGTCAAATTATCCTTAGAGAAGGCACTTGTCTGGGAAAGGGAACGGTTTTAAACGCCTACGGGGGAACCATTGAAATCGAACCAGGAGCAATCCTCGGCGCGGGAGTTTTGCTTGTCGGTCGAGTTACCATTGGTAAAGAGGCTTGTATTGGAGCCACAAGCAGTATTTTTAACAGTTCCGTTGAAAGTATGGCGATGATTCCCTCTGGCTCCTTATTGGGGGATCATTCCCG
This sequence comes from Snowella sp., assembly GCA_003249095.1. Classification (GTDB taxonomy): domain Bacteria; phylum Cyanobacteriota; class Cyanobacteriia; order Cyanobacteriales; family Microcystaceae; genus Snowella. Next base: position 5,498 of record QBMS01000138.1, on the reverse strand, counting down.
CCGTTGGAATGCTGATGAAATTCCCGAAGAAAGTCGTCCTCAATCACAACAGGTTCCCAAAAAAGAGAAATCTCAGCCAGAAGCGATTCCTTCTCCCTGGGATGAGGATTTAATGACGGGAACCTCACCGCCAACCGAGCAAGATAATTCTTCACAATCGAAAACCGTCACAGAACCTGTCAAGCCTCCCCCGCCCGTTCCCACCGCAGAAACGCCGCCCCCTGAACCAGAGACCATTGAGTTTGTCTCCCCCGTTTTGAATCAGGAGGGGCCGCTACAAAAACATCCTGTTATCGGAAAAGTTTATATTAATCAACTCTTACTCAGTCTTTTTCCAGAAAGAGAGTCTTTTAAGCAAAATTCTCAAAATTCTCAAAATTCCTAGTTAATCTAGGGGCATTGGCGGCCACATTTGCTAATCATGGCGTGGGCGTGGTCGGTGCAGTGTCCACATTGGGTTCCCAAACTGGTGGATTCGGACAACATGGCGACGGAACTGGCTCCGTTGGCGATCGCTTTTTGAATATCTTTTTCTGTAACAGCGTGACAAATACAAACGTACACAGAAATACTCCTTAGACTGAAATACCTTAATAAAAAGACGTTTAACCAAAAACGATCTTAAAAAATTTGATCGCTTTACTGCGAATAATTATCATTATGTTGCATCTAAGATCTCTCGTCAAGTATGATAAAGGGAGTAATTTCAGTAATGGGATGGGGGATAAGACCGAATGCAAGGTCATCCAGACGTAAAAAGTCAGTTAAACGACGCTCTGAAGGGTCAATTGACGGCGATTAACCAATATTTCCTCCATGCGAGGATGTGTAAAAGTTGGGGATTAGATCAACTCAATGAAAAAGAGTACCGCTACTCTATCAAGGCGATGAAACAGGCAGATTTATTGATTGAACGAGTCTTGTTTTTGGAAGGATTGCCTAATCTTCAGGATTTGGGGCGGCTCTTGATTGGGGAAGATGTACCCGAATTATTAGACAATGATCTCCAGGTCTGTCAGTCTTTACGGGATGGATTAGCGGCGGCCGTGGTGGTTTGTGAGTCTTGTCAAGATTATGTAAGTCGGGATTTGCTCGAAAAATTGGTCAAGGAAACCGAAGAGCAGATCGATTGGTTAGAATCTCAACGTTGGTTGATTGAACAATCGGGTTTAGCGAATTTCTTACAGTCCATGATGTAATTTTTGATGTAATTTTTTTAAGGAAACAAAGTTTATGAAAGGTAAAGCTCAAGTTTTAGAACAACTCTATTTGCTATTGCGGGGCGAATTAGCGGCACGGGATCAATATTTTACCCATTCTCGGATGTATGCGGATTGGGGCTTAACTAAGCTCTATGAACGAATTAACCACGAAATGGCTGATGAAACCCAACACGCGGCCGCTTTAATCGAACGGATTCTGTTTCTTGAGGGAATACCTGATTTATCTCAGCAGGATGGTTTAAAGATTGGCAAAACCGTGCCAGAAATGCTCAGGAATGATCTGGAATTTGAGTATAAAGTGATTGGGGATCTGAAAACCGCGATCGCCGTTTGTGAGCAGGAACAGGATTATCAAACGCGGGATATTTTGCTGAAAATTCTGGCAGATACCGAAGAAGATCATAGTTATTGGCTAGAAAAACAATTGGGATTAATTGAAAAAATCGGCCTACAAAATTATCTCCAATCCCAGATGTGATGGAAAATTCAGTGGGAAATCTCATTTTGGTGACGGGGCCATCTCGTTCAGGTAAAAGTGAATGGGCAGAATACCTAGCCGAGGCGATCGCGCAACAAAAAACGTTATCAGTGGTTTATGTGGCTACCTCCCAGGAAGATGCCAATGATCCCGAATGGCAAGCCCGTTTAGAAAAACACCGCGATCGCCGCCCAAACTATTGGCAAACCTTGGCAGTTCCCACCGAATTGAGTTTAGCCATTGCTGAAAATCCTTCGACGACTTGTTTATTGATCGATTCCCTCGGAACCTGGGTTGCTAATTTACTTTCCCAAGATGAGAATCAATGGCAATTAACCCAGCAAGAATTATTAGAAAATTTACAAAATAGTTGCCAAGATATTATTTTGGTCGCCGAAGAAACGGGCTGGGGAGTCGTTCCCGCCTATCCCATCGGTCGACAATTTCGCGATCGCCTGGGACACTTAACTCGACAAATCGGTGCGATCGCCGATAAAGTTTATTTAGTCACAGGAGGTCATGTTCTGGACTTAACCCTATTGGGAACCCCCCTACCATCTAAGCCACAAAAAGCTCAATCTGAAAATAGATATAAAGAATAAAGTCAACTCGTTCGATGATCGCTAGGATGGAAACAGTCAAACATTGTTTTCAAACTATCCCAACCCTTTGACCGTTCTGCCCTGGTGCAGAGGATACAGTCTGATCTATGGCATCTATTATTGAAGTAAAAGAGTATCTCGCCTATTGGTTTCAATTGGGCAAGCGAGTAGTGATGCCCAAAAGTCAAAAAAAATTACTTCCCAGGCCTGTTTTTGAAGGCTCGGAATACTCATCAATCTTTGAACAATACTGGCAAGAAATTTTAACCACGAAAGAAGATTGCTATCTCGACGGAACAGAGCAAAGTATTAAAGAATTGTTAACCCCTGCCTGGGAAATTATTAACTGTAGTCGTTGCACCCTACCGATTCCAGCGAATCAGGGATATCCCCTTTGTTCCCTCTGTCCTTGTGCAGATATTGCTTCCTGGCCGAATCTGGAATTGCCCCTACCCAAAATTCCCCGTAGTGATCAAAAACACCTTTCCCATCTTCAATTTCGATTGCAAAAAAGAATTGATCAAAATAAGTGTTGAGATACCAGGGAACATTATTTGGGGAGTATTTTAGATCTATGGATAAGATAAGTCACAATAAATATAAATCGACAGAGTGCGTTCCAGAAATACGATCCCCAGGTCTAGAATATGACCTAACCTTATTTTTTTCTCCCCTTCTTTTTTTTCCTGCTCGAAGGACGGAATTGAAATTTATTTAGCCAAGTAAAAGGTAAAAACTCTATTTTGGAAGCCCCGCAATCTCGACATCGGTACTTTTTTCTGAGAGTTATCCAAAAGCCAAATTTCTTGAGAAACCCAAGACGTTGGGAAGGCTGCATCTGATTGCTACCACAGCGAAAACAGTGAAGAGTCGATAAAATCTTCAAATTTGGAAGCTTTCCTTGTTGGTAGTCCTCATATAACTTGGTAACTAGCCAAAGAAAAACAGAAGAAATATCTTTTGAGATAAGACTAAACCCTTGTTCTTGGGGAGAAATTTGAATGGCTGAATAAAAACACTGATAGTTGATATTCGCTTCATCAAGAGTGGTGATTAACTCTTGACACTTATCCGTAAGTTGTTGTTGGTCGATTTCTCCTAACGGCAAAAGATCGCATTGGGTAAAAATCAAACTGAAAGGATACTCTATGTCCTTAACGAGGGATACGAGGATCATCAGTTGCCTGGTTATCTTCGTTAAGTTTTCCGTATAAGTGGGGTCATTAACCAGCCGATTGGCATTAATAAACACACAACAACCCTGGGAACTAGTCCCCATTTCCTGATAGTAGGGATTATCAAAGTTACAAAATTCTCCTGGTATATCCCACCAACGAATAAAACAAAGGATATTGGAGCGATCGCTTTTTTTTTGTTTGAATGCAAAGTGAAAATCTGTAATTTTTAAAGTCGGTGGCGGATAAACCCCTTTTTTAAGGATGTACTGCAAAATACTATTAAGTAAGGATTTTTCGTGGTGATGTTGACACTCAAACCAAAGAGATTGATCTTTCGATGTCTCTGGTTTTAAGGAAGAGTTTTCTCGTGTTTTTTGAAATTCCGCATAACTGCCAACCAGGAAGACCGTTTTTCCCGATCCCCGTTCTCCCAAGCTCAAAATATTAAAAGTAGGTGGTAGAAAAAATAAACTAGAAATTTTCATCGTTTTAGTATTGTTCTAAAAAAGATTCCAAAATATAGCGGTGTGCAGTTGAATAAGAGACAGGCGGCAGAGGGTTGAAAGTCTTTGTTTGTCAATGTGGATAGTCCTTTACTGAGAGGGATACCGTTATAGTACAAACACAAAAAAAGATACTGTTACACAATGTTGTAGTTTACCTTGCGCCTATCTTCATAACAATATTGTATGGGCATTGAAGATTATTGTGTAAGTATTTATAGCTATTGGGTCATTGCGATACTCGTTTCGTAAATACCCTGCTAAAGATAATTTTTCTGCTGAGATGTTCTTTCTTTGCCGTTAATGCTGATTTCGACTACACTCAATCACAGATAATCTGAGAGTTAAGCGTAGCCGAAATTCGTCAATAAAGGTACTTTATTTGTCGAAAATGTCCTAATTTCTCTATATTTTCTGTTTAGGGTAATGGGAGGTGAGACTAACGAAATTTATCAGTATTGAAACGATGGGACGATTTAGGAGAAGTTGATTTACTAACGGATTTTTTCAATTTTTCCCCTGTTCCACCATCCGATTGGGCAAGAAAGGGTCTTAGATTAATTCCATTAGGATTTTTTTGGGCCTGGGCAGGAGCTTTTCCTCCTAGTAATTGGCCGAGTTGATTAAGAAAATTATTATTTTTTCCACCTGTGTAGGCATTAACTCCCTGGGTCATCTGCCCGCTATCGGCGATCGCAATTGATTCAAAAACGCGATCGCGAACCATTTCAGCACTTTGACCAGGGGGGATGGTCAGAACAATGCGACAACGGGGAATCTGCTGGGTAGTGACACAGATAGTTTGATAATTATTTTCGTAACCTATTCTGAGTTCTTCTAGCCCATCGGGACGATACATTTCCAAACGCTGACTAATTTCCTGACAACGACGTTCTGCTGTCCAACCGTCTCCCAAGGTTCTGGGTACTGCCCAGGGATAGGATCGACCTGGCTGATTGTCGGGACGATACATGACCGTTGGCTCCCCATTGAAATATTCACAATTGAAACGGATATTACTCGCTTGAGGACTAGGAGACGAGGGATATTGGGGAGATGGTGGAGAAGGAAGAGATTGGGGATCGGCATTAATAATAATATCTGTGGGCGGTGGACTCCCGTAACGCTTGATAGGAGCGGCACTCACGGCTTGAGATCCTAAAAAAACAAATCCCATTCCCCAAACTAAAATCTTATTCATGGCATCCTCACTTAAATTAATTGACTAACGTTACTTCCAGTTAATCAAGGGACAGGGAGGATGAAAGGGAAGGTCAGACAGTTTCCTAATTGCCTCAAAACCTAGTTGTCGAAAAATTCTCTTTGTAATTGCTATAGATCATTCATTCCCTAAAATGACTAATAATATTTCAATTTTATTTAAAATTAGACAATCTAAACGCTTCTTTCGCCTAAAAACCTTAAAAGAAACACCTCTGTTGCGATCGCGCTCTCCTGCACGGCAATGGTTCAGCCTGATTAAAGGCAGAAAGGATTACTGGGCAAAGGATTAG
>QBMS01000137.1 GCA_003249095.1 Snowella sp. | reverse complement strand
CCATTAAACTCAATCCTGACGATGCTAATGCCTACAATAATCGCGGAGTTTCTAAGGGTAATTTAGGAGATAATCAAGGGGCGATCGCGGACTTCAATCAAGCCATTAAACTCAATCCTGACTATGCTCTTGCCTACTATAATCGTGGTTTATCCTATAAAAATTTAAATGATAATCAAAATGCAATTAATGATTTTCGTCAAGCCGCCAAACTTTATCAAAAACAAAATAATCAAGAATTGTCTCAAAACTCTCTTGCTAAACTGAAAGAATTAGGCGTTTCCAATTAAATTCTCGTAGGGTCATAACACTGTTATGTCCTCAAACTAACGTTATTCAGGGCAGATGAAAAGGACATAATGGTATTATGTCCCTACCCAAAAATGTACAATTGCCAATGCAATATACAAGATTTTCAAGATGCGATTAATTAATTGAAAAAACAAACGCGATCGCACTGAGAGATTACATTCCTGTGATTTCGTAGCCCGAATCAACGTAAATAATTTGTCCCGTAATCCCACTCGCTAAATCACTACTGAGAAAAGCCGCCGTATTGCCCACTTCTAATTGGGTCACAGTACGGCGCAGTGGGGCAATCTCTTCAACGTGGTGAATCATATCCAAAATTCCACCCACCCCAGAAGAAGCCAGAGTCCGAATAGGGCCAGCCGAAATGCCATTCACTCGAATATTCAACGGGCCAAGTTCTGCTGCCAAATAACGAACGCTCATTTCTAAACCCGCCTTGGCAATCCCCATGAGGTTGTAGTTGGGAATCACTTTCACACCGCCGAGATAGGTGAGAGTGATAATACTGCCACCTGAGGGCATTAACGGTTTAGCAGCTTGGGCCAAACGTCCAAGGGAAAAAGTGCTAATTTCTAAAGCTTTATTGAAAGATTCACGGGGAATTGCACTAAAATCTCCCGTTAAACCCTCTTTGTCCGCAAAGGCTAAACAATGAATCAGAATATCAACCTTGCCCCATTTCTCGGCGATCGCAGAAAACATGGTATCAATTTGTTCATCACTTTGGACATCACAGGGCAGGATTAAACTAGGATTAATCGGCTCTACTAATTCCCGCACTTTTTTCTCAAAACGTCCCTTCTCGTCGGGTAAAAAGTTTACGCCAATCTCAGCACCCGCTTTATGTAACTGTTGGGCAATTCCCCAAGCAATGGAGCGATTATTGGCAATTCCTGTGACAAAGGCAGTTTTTCCGCTTAAATCTAACATAATTTTCTAAGTTGGCGTAGTCTTAAAGGCAAAAGGACTCACTGCGTCCCAAAATATAACTATATCCCTGAAAGATCCCCCCTCTCTCTTTTGATTTTGTGGAGGAATCCCCATCCCTATGGCCCAAAAAAAAGCTCAAAAAAATCTGCGATCGCAAAGTGGATCAGGGCGATCGCGGAATTCGTCTTTTCTCCTTCCATTGGTGGCGACACTCATTCTTACCGCATTAATCTATTGTCTAAGGGGAATAGGACTATTGTTATTCCTACCAGGTGGCATTTTATTGCTATTAATCGGATTGAGTCTGATTTTAGGAATTTCCTATAGCATCGACAAAACCAGACGTTTCTAAGAGAAAACGGGGTACGGTGAAGCAGCCTAACTCCCTTCAAAAAAATGTCAATAACTTTGACCGAATGGTGATACCCAGGGACAAGCTACCCATATACTGGTAAATAGCGATTTTTAAATATTTTCATTCAATCATTAAAAGTAGCAAGTTTTGTCTTGATGCGCTTGCTACAGCCCCTAACAGAATCATCAATTTATTATGACAGGAAAAGTTTTAGATAATAAATCCGCCGGTATTCTCGTCCTTATTCTTCCCCTGGGCGTTGGTTTGGTTCTTTTATATAGAGCTTGGTTATATATCTTGTTCGCTATTGCTGCCGCTTTTGCTTGGAATGTCTGGTCAACTTATCAGTGGGAACAATGGTCTTTGGAGGTTAACCCCATTTTTAATCAATTAATTCAGGAAAATCAGGGATGTCTGACGGCCGTTGATCTCTCTTTGAAGGGCAATCTGACCCCTAACGCCGCACGGAAATATTTGGAGCGTAAGGCCGATGAATTCGGAGCCTATCGTCGTTCGTATCAAGATAAAGGAACCGTTTATTATTTTATTACCGCCAGCACTTTGGGCAAAATTTTTGATGAAAGTGAACTGGAAGAAGAAACTCCTGCTCCTGTTTTAACCGCTTCGGCTCCTCCTATGGCGATCGCTTCCCCTATTCCTGAGTCCGAAAAAACGATTGCATCTCCCTTTGCTACCCTAGCGGAAATTAAAGAAGAGCGTCAAACGGTTCCTGAGACGATCGCCGAAATTACTCCGATGACGGAAGCTGAAAAAACTCCTGAACCCATTGAAGAAGCCGTAAATGAAGTTATCGCAACTGAATCTGCTACGGCTCAAGCTAACAGCAATGCCCTAACGCTCATTCAATCCGACCTGGCTAAACGACTCGATACCACTTCTAGCACGATCGCCAGACGAAAAACCGAACCCGATTTTGCAGATTGGAGTCTGAGCAAAGATCCTGACGGTGTTGCCTGGTCTTATGATCCTGAGACTAAATTATTTATTGCGATCGCTTAATTTTTGATCATTTCTCCCTCGCGATCGCTGAGAGCTTTAAAAATAACCTCCGCTATAATCTGGTTAGAATTCTTCCCCTACAATATCCTCAAGCCCTGATATAGATATGCAAATTACACTCAGTTCACAGCAGAGCAAAATTCTTGAGTCTCTCTGCCAACAAGGGGGATATCTTTCCCTAGAAGATGCAATTGATAATGCCCTTGTTCTCCTTGCTGACGAGATAAAATCACATAATTCAGAAGAAAAACCAGAATATCTAGCCTGGGTCTCGCAAACACGGCTAAAGATAGAAGAAGGCGTTCAGGCTTCGGCGCGGGGTGAGGTTTTAGAAGCCAATGAGGTACTGGCCCGATTACGCAACAAGGTAGAAACCGCCAAAGCCGTATCAAGATGAGTTCTCTCAGAATAACTATTCCTGCCAGCCGAGATAACGAGATAAATAAAGTTAAAGATTAGGAACTATTTTCATGCAGGCAGTCATCTGTGGCTACTACGGACGGGGCAATGGTGGGGACGAAGCTCTTTTGGTTTCCTTGTTGGAAATGTTACCCTCCCACGTTAAACCCATCGTTCTCTCCGCTAATCCTGAACAAACATCTCGATGTTATGGGGTAGAAAGTTGTCCCAATCGCTCTTTTTCTGAAATTATTAAAGTCTTAAGGCGATCGCAGGTTTTCATTTGGGGCGGTGGTAGCTTAATGCAGGATGCCACTAGTTTCGTGAGTCCCTTTTATTATGGCGGATTGATGATCTTGGCCCAATTACTGGGTTTAAAAACCATTGCCTGGGGTCAGGGCATCGGCCCCATTAAACGACCTTTGACCCGTTGGCTCACTCAACAAACTTTAAAACGTTGTACGGCGGTGAGTGTGAGAGACCAGACTTCTGCTGGACTGTTAGAACAATGGAAAATCCCCTATGTACTCGCTCCCGATCCCGTGTGGGTGTTAACGGGCCAAAAATCTGATTTACAAGAAAATTTAGTTCCTCCCCTTGTGGCAGTCAATTTACGTCGCCATTCTTCCCTGACTCCCGATCGCCTAGAAACCCTCATTACCGCTCTAGTCAAGTTTCAACAGGCGACCCAAACCAGTTTTTTATTAATTCCCTTCCAAATGTCCCAGGATTTGGATTTGGCAAAGGCGATCGCGGCTCGGTTAACGGAAAACTATCAAATCGTGCAGGAATCCGACCCCCGAAAACTGAAAGGACTCTTTCAAGGCGTTGCTTTGACCATTGGAATGCGTCTCCATAGCTTGATTATGGCCGCTTCGGAAGGCTCTCGTTGTTCTGCTTTGAGCTATGACCCCAAGGTTAGTCGATTAATGGCAGAGGCCAATATGTCGGGCTGGGAGTTAACGGATTTACCCAATGATCCCCTTTTAATCAGCCAAACCTGGAAAAAGATTTATTCCGAAAAAGTCCCTTTGAGCGATTCCCAACGTCAAGCCATTATTGACCAAACCCTAGACCACAAAAGCGTTCTAGACAAAGTTTGTGGGTCTTGAGGAATGGAGGATGCGATCGCGACTCAAAAAAAATTACTTCTTAGACTTGCTTTTTTTACAAGAGTTTGTTACATTTATTTACATAACTCGTTACAGACTTTAGCAAAAATTCTCGGAACTACTATGAACAACGAATCTAACGGCAAATTTGGCTTTACCACCTTCGCAGAAAACTGGAATGGCCGCTTGGCTATGATCGGTTTTTCCGCAGCTTTAATCCTTGAATTAACCACTGGCCAAGGTGTACTTCACTTCTTTGGTGTTCTCTAAACTATTTTTATCAGAGCTTTGTCAATCTCAAAAAATAACTGGGTTTTCTAAATTAGGATTCCCAGTTTTTTCGTTTTTGTAGCTAATTTCAAAAAAAGAGGAGAGAAGTCAATTTTCAGACCTCAATCCTCTTTTGGTAAATATGGAAGTTTATTTAAGTTGTTTCCGTTTCCCCCTTTCAAATACTACCCTGTACACACAAGTTTTAATCTCTAGACATTTAGGCTTTGATCCCCCCAACTCCCCTTGATAAGGGGGGCTAAATTAATTCTTACCAATAATCAAGTCCCCCTTTTTAAGGGGGATGCCGTAGGCAGGGGGATCAAAGTTCTAGGTATGCAAGGAGATATGTGTACATATTCGCTTTCAAAGGGAGGATTAGATAACTTAAGCCTCTTTTCTGGTTGTCTTGTCGCCCAACTTTTGGAACAAGCCCCACTCGACTTGTTCTTCCATGTCAGCCTCAACTCCAGCAAACACATCTCGGAAGAGTGTACGGGAACCGTGCCAAATATGACCAAAGAAGAATAAGAGAGCGAAAACAGCGTGGCCAAAGGTGAACCAACCACGAGGACTGGTACGGAATACCCCATCAGAATTGAGCGTTGCAGTATCGAAGTCAAAGCCTTCACCCAACTGAGCCTTACGTGCAAATTTCTTCACAGAAGGGCCATCGGAGAACGTTTGACCGTCTAGTTCGCCACCGTAGAAACTAACCGTAACACCCGTTTGTTCCACACTGAACTTAGATTCAGAACGACGGAAAGGAATATCAGCGCGAACCACGCCATCCTTGTCGGTCATGATAATGGGGAAGGTTTCAAAGAAGTTGGGCATCCGACGAACGGTTAATTCCCGACCTTCTTTGTCCTTAAACACAGGATGTCCAATCCAGGTTTGGGCAATTCCATCACCGCTATCCATTGCACCAGTACGGAATAAGCCGCCTTTAGCAGGGCTATTACCCACATAGTCATAGAAAGCGAGTTTTTCGGGAATGCTATTCCAAGCATCCGATAGGGAAGCCCCATCAGCAACTTGGGTATCCACACGACGTTGGATTTCTTCTTGGAAGTAACCCTTATCCCATTGGTAACGGGTGGGGCCAAATAATTCGATGGGAGTTGTGGCATTGCCATACCACATGGTTCCTGCCACGATGAAAGCGGCAAAGAACACGGCGGCAATACTACTGGAAAGAACGGTCTCAATATTTCCCATTCTCAGGGCTTTATAGAGACGTTCGGGTGGACGGACGGTGAGATGGAAAAGTCCAGCGATAATGCCCACTACGCCAGCCGCAATGTGGTGAGCCACAACGCCGCCTGGATTAAAGGGATTAAAGCCTGATGGCCCCCATTCGGGTGCAACGGGTTGAACATGGCCCGTGAGTCCGTAGGGATCAGATACCCACATTCCTGGCCCCCAAACCCCCGTGAGATGGAATGCTCCAAAACCGAAGCAGAGAAGTCCAGAAAGAAATAAGTGGATACCGAACATTTTCGGTAAATCTAAAGCGGCTTCACCTGTACGGGGATCAACGAATAATTCTAAATCCCAGTAAACCCAATGCCAAACCGCCGCAAGGAACAATAAACCAGATAAAACGATGTGAGCCGCAGCTACACCTTCAAATGACCAGAAGCCAGGATCAAGACCTGTTTCTCCTGTCACGCTCCAGCCGCCCCAGGAAGAAGTCACACCTAAGCGGGCCATAAAGGGCAGTACGAACATCCCTTGCCGCCACATGGGATTTAAAACGGCATCACTAGGATCAAAAATAGCAAGCTCATAAAGAGCCATCGAACCTGCCCAACCTGCTACGAGAGCGGTGTGCATGAGGTGAACGGAAATTAGCCGACCTGGGTCATTCAGGACGACTGTATGAACTCGATACCAAGGTAGTCCCATTGACGCTCCTTCTATTAACTGACAATTAAGGTCTTTAGAGACGCTTATTATTAAACGATTATTTCGGTTATGGACGAAACTCCTAACCTTGTTGCTTAAAATTTTAAGACAAGCTAGGAGTCGAAAGTTAAGTTCTCATTATTATCCCTTGAAAGTGGGGATATTTTGAAGTAGTCTAACGATTGTTTGGAGAGATTGCAACGTTTTTTAGCGTTCTGGATCAGTTAATAATCCACAATATTTAGCAAAATTAAGCACTATTTGGATTTATGAAGCCATTCTGTAATTCCATCGGCGATCGCGTTAACCAATTTTTCTTGGTCGGAGGGACTGGTGATCCACTCAAATTCCTGGGGATTGATCATAAAACCCAATTCCAACAGAACGGCAGGAGTGGTGTGGGGACGAGTTAGAGCCAGATTATTCCAATACACGCCGTAGGACGGTCGATTGAGTTTTTTGACCAAATAGGTTTGTAAAAACATGGCTAGATCCTGGGACTGGGGATTGTACCAAAAGGTGCTTAATCCTTTGGTTTTGATGGCATCTCCGCCATCGGGTAAGGAATTATAGTGAATAGAAATCGCTACCGTTGGTTTGAATTGATTAATCAAGTTAACGCGATCGCCCAGGGAAACATCCACATCGCTTTCTCTGGTCAAATAAACAACCGCGCCTCGTTGTCTGAGAATAGGAGCCAGTTTTTCGGTGATCAGTAAATTAATCTGTTTTTCGGGATAACCTGTCGGCCCAATCGCCCCCGATTCTTTGCCCCCATGACCTGCATCCAGCAAAATCGTCGCACCTTTGAGAGAAGGAAAATCTTGGGTTAACTGGGGAGGATGGCGCAGGGACAAAATTAAACTGGTTCCCTCGTAGCGGAGGTCATAACCCCATTGCTGTTTGGATTTGAGTAAAAAAGTATATTTAATTTGATTCGGCTGAACGGGTTGCCAATCGAGACGCTGAATAACAGGATCATTATCTAAACGAATCGTATCGGTCTGGGCCGTAGTGTTATGGAGCGTGAGGGAAAATTTATTGTCTTCCTGTTTAATACTGACGGGAACGGGGACTTGCAAGGGGAAAATAATTTCCGTCGCGTTTTCTGTCTGTCGAGAAGTGACACTCCGAATTAGCGATCGCGGCGCAATTTTCGTCTCCAAAAGACGGGTTTCCGAGGCTAAAATCCAAGCCCCATAATCTAGCCTGAGCCAATTGCCTTCTTTGCCTGTGACGCTTGCCTGGGTTCCCCTTGGTAAGGGGGTTAGGCGAGAATGATCAGTGGTTGGCCCCGTTCTCGCAACCCCTGCTTGTGAGGTAACTTCTACCACCTCTAGGTTATTCGGCGAGAGAATTGTAATCTTTCCTTTACCCGATTCTGTGATTGTTTGATTATTTTTTTGCAATTGAAAAATGGGGACTCCCACATTTCCCGCTTGCCCAAAACTGACACATCCTTTGAACTCTCCCGTCGATTCCGCGATCGGTTGATTGGCACTATTTAAAACGGCGGAATTAGGGGGCAATTCAACATTTTTTCCTTGGGGAAGTAGGGGAAGAGTTTGATTACCGAGTTGAACGGAAACCTGGGAATTACTGGGTGCGATCGCCGAAAAACAAATCGATTCTCCTGGCAAACGAGCAATGTCTTGATTAGGAGAAAGGGAATTCGTCGCAAAACCCAAACCCGCAGGAAAAACAGGTTGGGAACTGGTACGGATAATCGTTCGTTGAATTTCCTGATCTTTATAACGGATGGTAAATTGATTTGTCCCTAAGTTCAAGGGAAAAGTGGGAGCAAAATTTCCTGTTTTGCTACGTTCAACGGGATAGTTATTAATTAAAACCTGAGCATCCTGGGGCGCATTACCAATCAAGAAAATTTTATTAGAAGTTGTTTGATGATTATTGGGAGGATAGGCTAAAAAAAGGGGTTTTTCAGTTTGGGCTAACAAAACGTTTGTACCTCCCATTATTAAAAAACCGCTCATTGTTAGATTAGTAAATAATTTAGACATATTATAAATCTTAATTTATTGAGGTTTGATCACTAAATATAGGCAAAGGGCTTAAGCTCCTTGTTGATGTTAATAAAAGACTTTATTGAACATCGCTATATTTTATTCTTTTGTGGGTTGATAATACTCATGACTCAGAAACGGAACTGCAATCACTTCCCCAGAAGCTGTGCCAACTTGCACTTTTAGCCCCTCTCCTCCTGCTTTTGTCCGTACATATCCCAGACCAAAGGGAGATTCTAAATCGGTAAAACTGGTTAAAATTCCTACTTTTTCACCTTCTAGCGTTATTACAGTTCCTACTTCAACCGCTTCACTTAACTTAATACCCCAAAGCCTCTGTTTAACCCCCTTATAGGTATTGAGTCTAGCGATCGTTTCTTGTCCAATGTAACAACCTTTTTCAAAGGAAATGGCTTTCCACAATCCCGCCTCTAGAGGATTATAATCTTCAGTCAATTCCTGTTCAGGCATGGGTCGGCCTTGGATAATGCGAAGATGTTCCCAGACGCGATCGCTAATGTTAATTCCTCCTTGTCCCTGTAATAAATCTTGAAATGTTGTTAATTGATCAACGGTCAGTATGAGGGTATAACCAGGCAACCCCAAATCATTTCCATGAGCAATATAAAAAGAAGAATCTTTAAATGTAACTAAACTTTGATGATTCGCTTCGGGTAGAGTAAAACCTAACTTTTGTAAAAAATCATCACTTTCTTTTCCTAGTAAATTCACTAGAATGTACTGCTCAGAAATATCCGTCAACTCAACTTTATCCATCGGGAAAAGGAAGCGATCCATCCAATTAAATAAAAACTGCCGACGATTAGGACTAACTTTTATCCAAATAGCGTCTTCTAAAAGATAAGCCGTTGCTAAATCGAGAGTTCTACCCGTCGAATTGACAAAGACCGTATTACAATTTTGTCCCGATTTTAAAGATTGAATATTATTGGTGGTTTGATTATGTAAAAATCGAATTCTATCTTCTCCTTTTAGTTGTAATAGACCACTATTTAAAGGAAAATAAAAAGCAAGATTTTCTGGTAATTTAGCGAGAATATCTAGATCATTTTCTGGAACTGTTGAGATCATGTTGTTATTCCTCTATGAATAAAATTAAACTGTCGGTAAATTTGCAAAAATTTTATTAATAATTTTTTGAGTTTTGGCTTCTAATTTTTGCCAGTCAATTTCGCCTGTTTCCCGAAAAAGGCTAGTATCAATACTCACTTCCTGCTCCTGATTCTCTAAATGCCTATTATCAGTTGAAAGAAAAACCTGATAATCTGAGAAGCATACCTCAAAACAAATATCCCATAAAGCGATCGCATAGTTATAATCTTGATAGCTTAGATGTAATTGGTGACCAGGATAGGGCTGCTCAATTTCGGTATAAGTGCCTTTCCATACTGATTCCTCTAATTGCTTACGCAAATTATCAATCACCCGAATCAAAGAAGGCTGCATCAAATATTCTGCTTGTTCC
This sequence comes from Snowella sp., assembly GCA_003249095.1. Classification (GTDB taxonomy): domain Bacteria; phylum Cyanobacteriota; class Cyanobacteriia; order Cyanobacteriales; family Microcystaceae; genus Snowella. Next base: position 1,228 of record QBMS01000137.1, on the reverse strand, counting down.
CAATCGGTAGAATTTTTAAAAATAGGCTTCATAAAGAATAACAATCATTCGTTAATTATCACTTTTAATAATCGTACAAAAATTAATTTGATAATTTATATTATCTGTTTAATTCTATGATTTAAACTATGATTTAAAACAGAACTCCCGTTATCATACCCTATTTCTCGGTTCCCATGACAAGTAAATGCCTCTCCCGTTATCACGCCCTCACCGTAACTCTGGTTCTCTGGGGGATGGGCAATGGAATTTGTCCTCTGAGTGTAAAAAGTGAGCCAGCTAAGCCTCCTACTCAAACTCAACTAACCGAAGATTCCCTCGATCTGAGTCCAGAAATTATGGAAAATAGTCCTGTTTTACAGCGTTGGCGCAAAGAAGTTCCCGACTTGCTAGAAGAAATCAAAAATGATCCGAGTTTTCGCACCCGAATTCGCTTAGGTTATAATCAATTTCCTAGTTCTAATAATACGAGTGGTGTGGGAATTGGCATAGAAGATTTATTTATCGGAAAATCTAGTTTAACCCTTAGTGGAGATTACGAAACGTCTTTTAGTAATCGTCAATCATGGGGCGTTAATGCCAATTATTATCTCTTACCTTTAGGTAGTTATATTAATATTGCTCCTGTGGTTGGTTATCGTTATATTCAAACCAATGATTATCATACCCAGGGAATGAATGTGGGGGCAAAGATTATGTTAGCTTTGTCGCGATCGGGGGCGGCAGATCTGGCTTTTTCTCAGAGTTTTATTTCTCCAGGAAGCGATAATGAAGTGGGGATTTCGACCCTTTCTGTGGGTTATGCTCTCTCTAACAATTTACGGATTTCGACGGATTTACAACAACAAAATTCTCGCGCTCAAAAAGACAATCAAGTAGGACTATATTTAGAATGGATGCCTTCTTTTTGAGTCATTAACTCTAATCCCTTGGAGAAAGCGTGTTACAGTGGCTAGAGAGGTGAATGGAGGCGTTAAAAACGGAATTATAGGTTATGCGATGGCTTGTCCTTTTATTGCTTTTTGGTTCGGGATTTGTCTTTTTTCTACAAAATAAACAACCCATTACCCTCTTTTTTTTGGGGAATAATGCCAAAGTCGCGCTGTTGACTCTCACTTTTCCTTTGGGGTTCTGGGTGATTCTTTTTATTGTTGCAGGCATTATCACTAGTCTGATTCTCCAATCTCTCAACGCGATCGCCCGACCCAGCCTTTCCCCTGCGCCCCCT
>QBMS01000136.1 GCA_003249095.1 Snowella sp. | reverse complement strand
TGATTGGTTCCAACATTGTGGTCTCTACTTTGAGCCTTTGAGATAGCTTTTTCGTGGTGTGTTTGATCGGAAATTGCTGTAAGAAACTTCAGTCATTGTCGTGATTATTCAACCAGGTCTTTTTTGACAGGATGGTTTAATCTTGATATTCCATTGAAACCCAAAAGCCAAATCACCACAACAACCCAATGTAACACCGCAATTGTCCAGATTGAACCCGTCAATAAATAGACGATCGCGCAGGTGAGGCCCAATAAACCCGTTAAACTGAGAAAGACAGGATTAAAAAACGTGGGATTCCCTACTTTATAAAAAATTAGGGCATTCAGGGGATGATAACCCACAAATAGGATGATATTCAGCAAAACCAACACAAACTGAAGACCAAAAGAAACTGAGCCGTCGGGATAGGGCAACAAAATCACTCGAAAGATTAATTCTTCCCAAAAAGCAGGTTTCACAAACAAGGCAACTAAGGTAATTAACAGTTGGATAGGATGGAGGAATTGGGGTTTCCATCCTAAGAGGAAATTGAACTTTAAACCCACTGGAATCGCGATCGCGGCATAGATTATTAATAAACCAAAAGTAATGATCCAATCTTGAGTATTCGGTAAAAAGATCAACGCGGCGAGGATGTGACGCAAGGTAGAAGAAATAAAAGGAATTTCACCAAATAAATTCGTCGGAGCCAGGGGCAAAATCTCTAGCATCTTTCCCCCGACTTGATTAGTCCGTAAAAACCACAGGCTCGCTCCTTCTTCTAAAAAAGCATTACTAATCAGATCATGGCTAACACGGGGCAACATGGATTGCCAACTTAATAAGGTATTAGCCAGGGTATCTTTTTGCACAAAGGAGTATTTTTGCTCTTCCCTCATAACAGCAAGGGTTTGGGCATTCTTTTTCCAGTCGGGTCGAATGACACCTTTCGGGACTAAAATTTCCGTTAAGCGATCGCCGAGTTGGACTAACCGTTGAAAGCGTTGAGATTGGGGATCATCGGGATTTTTGGTTAACCAATCAATTATGGCAGAATCTTCGGAAATACGGGCTTTGAGAACTTCAATCGTAATGTAGAGAGCTTGATTAGAATCCTGCACACAGGAAGCGGCTGGAGTTACACTGGCACTCCCCGTTCCGTCTCCCGTCCGATAGCGGGCCATCATCACTTCTAATTGACGTTGCAATTCCGTCAGAGGAGAGAGGGTAATGCCGCCAAAGTTGTAATCCTCTAGCACATCCAATTTCATGATCACATTAGAGACAGGACGGGAATTGAGCCAGCCCCGTTGTAAATTGCCTAGATAATTTTCCCAACTTTGACTGCCTGATAAAATGCCCTGGGGATTGTGGGCATAGACCTGATAGTAGGTAATATTCCATTGCAATTCGTTGGTAAAGCGATCGCGGACGATTTTAGGAAAGAAATAGGAAAAATGCCCTGTCACTGTTCCGCCCGTGATAGTTTCGCCCTTTTCTCCGCCAATTCCCCCAAATAAATGGATGCCCAAACCGCGATCGCCTTCTTTCCATAATTTCAAGGCAACTTCGGGGGAATCACTGCGGGGATCAACTAACACCCGTTGGGCTGTGCCTCTGCGCTCAGGGGTATTGCGCCAATTGCCTGAATGGATATAGTCCGAACCTGCTGATTTGCCAAAGACGATTTCACTTGGATTCAGTTGAAACAGCGATCGCGGTTGAATCGATTGCACCGTAAATAAACCATCTTGCCCCTGCGCTCCATAGAGATACCAACCCGCCTTGCCTTCGGGAGAATCGGCCAATTGACGGGGGGTAGAAATAAAGCGATCGCCTGACACTAACGGTTGTTGGGGAATACGAATAATTTCTTCTAGCCCGTCAAATTGACCCGTTTTGGGATTGTAGTGTTGAACCCGCGTTAATTCACTCGGACAAGGGGAAGATCCAGGACATTGGGGAGGAATATCCCTAGAAGATTTCGCTTTAGCTTCCCCTAAAATGCGGACGAGAGCAACAGAACGACCCGTCACCATCTGGGGCATTTTTTCAACCCTAATCACGGTCTGCTCAGGATTTGAGACAATTTGAGCTTGGGGAAAACTGACTAAAACATCATCTACAGGTCTAGCTCCTGCTAAAGCCTGTAACGGCCCGACCTTGAGGCGACCATCCAACCGACGCGGCAGTAAATTTCCTTGTTTTTCACTTTCTTTTGCGGCTTCTGTAAATTGAATATCCGTTGTTACTAGGTTTAAATATCGATCTAATAGAGGTGACTTTTGCCAAGCTAAACGAACTTTTTTTCCGACTAACTCTTTTTGGTCTGACGGTGTTTGATAAATTTCTAGCCACGCCCAATCTCGGTCTTGATTGGCATTAGCTTTATATTCTTGACTTTTAGGTAAAATCAGACGACCAATCCACTGGTCTATCGGTCGATAATATTGAGGATCTAGGGTTTGTTGAACGGGGTAATAATTTGACTGATTGACCGCTAATTTCTGGGATATCTGATAATCTGAAATTTGAGTAACGGCTGGTTTTGGTGTCAATAAAAGCGTAAGAAGTGCGACTAATCCTGCGAGGATGACAAACCCTAAAATTCCCAATCGAATCTTTTTACCCAAAATTCACAACCTCACTGTAATTATAAGAAATTCACTAAAACAATTTTTGGATTTTCCGCCCCCCCAGCCCCCCCAACTTTGGGGGGAGTATATAACCTTTCTGAGTTCAAAGTCCCCCAGAATTGGGGGATTAGGGGGCGATCTTCAAAACTACGAGTTCAATTTAGACGTAGTTTAATTAGGATTCTGCAACCCCAAAAAGATGATTTAATACACTAGAAACAAAGGATAAAATCAACGAACCAAAAATTGCATCCCAAAAAGTATTAATGGTAAAGCCAGGCGTGAAATAGGCAACCAAAGAAAGGGAAATCGCATTAACAATTAATAAAAATAATCCCAGGGTCAGAATGGTTAAAGGTAGGGTCAATAATAAAATAATCGGTCGGACGATCGCATTGACAAAACCCAGAATGATCGCAGCGATCGCGGCCGCCGTAAAACTAGCCAGACTAATACCAGGAATAATATAAGCCGTTGCCAACAGTGAAACCGCCGTAATTAGCCAGGTGACCAAAAAACGCGGTAAAAATCCATTTTCCATGCGAGTTAATGCCATCTTGATTATGCTTCCAGAGACTAGGATCAATACTTCTAATTCGGTTCTTTTAAGATTTCTCTTTGATTACCTAAACCCAAGAAAGTCATCATTTGACCATTTTGACTGTCACAGGCTCCTGGGTTATTCGCTTGATAAACGATAAAACGATCATTCACCACACAAAGTTCAGTAGCAACGGCTTGGGGAGTTGTGGGACGGGGAGGGGTCACATCTTCTTGAATTTTGAAAAAGGTGCTGGTATTATCCGAATAAACCACACAATCGCCTGGGTCTATTCTCCACCAACCTTCTGCCACCCACACATTATCCTGATTCAGATGGGCTTGGGCCATGAAAAGACTGTTGTTGATATAGTTACAGGTTTCACCTGCCTGGGCTGCATTGGGCTTTAATCCTTCTCCTAAGGCGATCGCGGCTAGACTGAGTAGAAATATCGTAAAAGACTTTTTCATGGGGGCTGACTCCTCGGTTTTTGCGAAATAGCGTTGATTTACTGACGGAATACAGCCAGTTTATCACAACAAATTAGATTATTTGGGATTATTAAAAAGCTGTATTGTTTGCAAAATAGGGGAATTCTAGGTAATTTCTCTAGATTTCAATCAATTTCTAATTTCTGTTTTTTACCTCTCTTAGATGCTACTTTTGGGCGCAAGCCTTGCTCCCCTACAATCCCCTAAAAATCTTTTTAAAACTCGCTTTTCTGTAATTTAAAATAGACGAGTTGATCAGGCATGAGGAGGGTGTTGCCAATATTGATAGGCCGAATAGGCGAGGGTAACGACTCCTGTGGTAATCGCCGCTTCATCTGCCTCAAATTGAGGATGGTGCAAAGGATGATTCGGTCGATCTTTAAAACCCACTCCTAAGCGAAACATCGTTCCTGGGGCGTGTTCTAAATAGAGGGAAAAATCCTCCGCCCCCAGAGAGGCTTCTGCAATTAATTGAACTTGTTCATTCCCCCAAGCCGCTCGACAGGAATCTTCAACTAATTTAGTTAAATACAAATCATTTTGTACTGAAGGTACACCCCGACGATAATTCATTTCGTATTTCGCTCCGTAGGTCTGGCAAATATTAGCCACAATTCCTTCAATCCATTCGGGTAAGTTGGCATGGGTATCAGGATGGAGCGATCGCACCGTTCCCGCCATGCGTACTTGGTCGGCAATCACATTGGGCGCACGACCCCCACTAATTTGTCCAATCGATAAAACAATGGGACGGAGGGGATTTTGGGTACGACTAATGGCCTGTTGCAGACTCGTAATCACTTGAGAGGCAATCCAAATGGCATCGATCGCTTCGTGGGGTCTAGCACCATGACCCGATTCCCCCTGAATAAAAATTTCCAAATCATCCGCCGCCGCCGTCAATGCTCCGTAGCGAATCCCCACCGTTCGAGCAGGAATAGAGGGAAAAACGTGTAATCCGAAAATAGCACTCACATCCCGCATTACTCCATCCTGAACCATCCAACTGGCTCCCTGGGCAATTTCTTCGGCGGGTTGAAACAAAAAACGCAGATTTCCAGGTAATTTTTCCGATAATTGGGATAGAACCATTGCTGTTCCTAATCCCACCGTTGTATGAATATCATGGCCGCAGGCGTGCATAACTCCTGGGCAATGGGATGCAAATTCTAACTGAGTCCGTTCTTGGATCGGTAAGGCATCCATATCGGTACGAATCGCTAATAAACGAGAGTCTTCTCCCTTTCCTGTCAATTCTCCTACGATTCCCGTTTTTCCGACCGATTCTTGTACATGGAGTCCCGAAGAAGACAAAACCCCTGCCACATAGGCCGCAGTTTGTTGTTCCTGCCCGCTTAATTCGGGATAGGCATGGAAATGACGACGAATTTCAATTAGTCGGGGAGCAAGGGTTTCGGCGAGAGATTTAATTTCAGAGAGCATTAAAATATTTTAATTAATAAAATTGTAGATTTAGACTGATTATTTCAGATAAAGACTCAATAAAACGCAAAATGACGGATATTTGATCAAGTTTTTTCGGAAAGTTTGAGGGATTTGATTTGAGGGATCTGGGAGCTTACCTGAAGCACCGAGTATAAATCTTTTTAATCAGTCAAGAGAATAATCTATTTTGGAATATCTTTTCCTGTTTGTCGTGATTGTTGCTTTTTGATCGCGATCGCCTAAATGATTCAGAAACAATAAAAATTTTGAATCTGTTTGTAACAAAATTTGCGATCGCAGTAAACTACAATTTCCAACAACGCTTAAGCCAGTCAAGAGAACGGGTTATCTGCCTAAAAGTTTCTTTTTTCGATAACGAAAGCTCTTCCCTACGCTAAATTAAGTGGAGTCATTAAATCTAAGGTATTTATAAATTAGGAATGAGTTTACTAATCCCCAACCTCCCCATTTTGCCTTTCCTGGCGACGGCCAACCAAAACGAAGAAGCCAGCAGTTCCCTCATCCTAGCGGGAGTCCTCCTCAGTTTAGTCCTGATCTACTTTGCTAGTAAACTCGGCGGCGAACTTTGCTTAAGAATCAATCTTCCTCCTGTCCTGGGAGAATTAACGGGAGGGGTTTTAATTGGTGTTTCTGCCTTTAAATTATTGCTATTTCCCGAAAGTGGTGCAGATGCCAGTGATTCCTTGCTCATGCAATTTTTGATCAACACCTCTCCCCTGAGCCAACAAGCCGCTCAATCGGTGTTTGATGCCCAGAGTGAAGTCATCTCGGTTCTGTCGGAATTGGGGGTGATTATTTTGCTCTTTGAAATTGGGCTAGAGTCGGATCTCAAGGAATTAATTCGGGTCGGGCCTCAGGCCGCAGTGGTGGCAGTCGTCGGGGTTGTCACGCCATTTCTTTTGGGAGTGGTGGGATTAATTACCATATTTCATGTCGATACCATTCCCGCCGTCTTTGCAGGAGCCGCCCTAACCGCTACCAGTATAGGGATTACCGCTAAAGTTTTATCAGAAATTAAACAAATTGGTTCTAATGAAGGTCAAATTATTATCGGAGCCGCCGTTCTCGATGATATTTTGGGTATTGTGGTGCTGGCGGTAGTTGCCAGTTTAGCGAAAACAGGTGAAATCCAAATTAGTAATGTAATTTACTTGATTTTCAGCGCAGGAGCCTTTGTCATCGGTTCTATCGTACTAGGACGGTTTCTCAGTCCCTTTTATGTGAGTTTAGTGAATCGCATGAAGACTAGGGGGCAATTATTACTGGTTTCCCTGAGTATCGCCTTTATTTTTGCCTATATTGCCCAAATTATTCAATTAGAAGCGATTTTAGGTTCCTTTGCGGCGGGTTTAATCTTAGCGGAAACGGAAAAGCGGAAAGAATTAGAAGAGCAAGTGATTCCCATTGCTGATATTTTTGTTCCTATTTTCTTTGTCTGCGTGGGTGCGAAGACGGATTTGGGGGTTCTCAATCCCCTGATTCCAAGTAATCGAGAGGGTTTGATTATTGCGGCCTTCTTAATTGTGGTGGCGATTATCGGTAAGGTCGTCACAGGCTTCACTCTCTTTGGTCAACCAGGTCTCAATAAATTGGCGATCGGAGTGGGCATGATTCCACGAGGAGAAGTGGGTTTAGTGTTTGCGGCTGTTGGTGCGGCCAGTGGAGCATTAGATCCCGCAACGGATGCGGCCATTATTGTGATGGTAATTTTAACGACTTTTATTGCCCCACCCTGGTTGCGGATTGTCTTTAAGGAACCTGCGATCGCCGAAGTTATTCCCAAAACTAGTGATTAGTCTTGTTGAAAATTTACGCTAATTTCCCCCTCAATATATTTGAATAGGGGGATTTTTAGTTTTTCGACGACCGCGATCGCGTTTTAAAATTAATCACTAGCAATTAATCAGCGATCGCCAACATAAAAAAATTAACGAGGATCAGAAAAGACTTTTGTTCCTTGAACTTTAGCATTAGTAGCCAAGGGTTTAATCAGAGAAGGATTCGTCGGATAACTAGAACCGTTAAATTTTAAAGCAACATTTTTAGATTCACCACCACCGCCTGAGACATGAACAATAATATCGCGCCAGTCTTTAGTTTTGGTTTCACTAACAATAACGGGATCTCGAACGAGAGAGATTGCAGAAACCAGTTTAAAATCATTATTTTTATTAGTAAAAACTAACATTGAGCAACCACCACTACCGCACCAATAGCTATCTTGAAACAAGACAAGAGCATCTTTCTTTTTATCCCCATTTAGATCAATTTCGGCAATCCGATATTGCGTTTCTTTGGGGTTAGCACCTTGTTTGACGATATAGGTTTCGAGAGCTTTTATTAAGGTAGGATTGGTGACAGATTGAGCTTGAATAGAGCCAGAAAGACTGGTAAAGCTCAATAAACTAACCAGACAAAGATATTTTTTCATATAATTAAACAAAATGATATACTTGAAAAAGAAGTATCAGTAATTTAACTATTATAAAACAATTTTTTTAAAGTGAACTTTTATTTCTAAAAGTATCCTGATCAATGAGTTATTATGATCATGTAAAATCTCAATAAAATCCTCCTTGTACTTGCTAGTGTGGCTCTGTTTTCCACTCCCGCGATCGCGTTTGAAAATTAATCACCATCAATTAATCAGCGATCGCGCTTAATTATGATCTACCAAATCTTCACTTGATCAGCAGGATCGCGCCATAAAGGATCACCTTTTTTAATATCAAAAGTAGAGGAAAATTCAGGTAAATTAACCAGCGGCCCCGTTACTCGAAATTCACTGGGAGGGTGTTCATTAGTCTGGACAATTTGACGCAAAAATTCAGGGCGAAATTTAGCTTTCCAGAGTTGTCCCCAGGCAATAAAACAGCGTTGCTCAGGGGTAAATCCGTCAATTTTCGTGGCTAGTTGTTCCTTAGTTAAAGAACGTTTTAAGGCAGAAGACGCAATGGTGATTCCACCTAAATCTGCAATATTTTCTCCTAAACTTAATTCACCATTGACAAATAATCCAGGTAACGCTTCATACTGATTATATTGTTTGACTAATTGATTCGCTCTTTGAGAAAACTTCTCCTCATCCTCCTTTGTCCACCAATCTTTACGATTACCATCCCCATCAAAAAGACGACCCTGATTGTCAAAACCATGAGTAAATTCATGGGCAATGACTGCACCAATGGAACAATAATTTACCGCATTATCTAACTGGGCATCAAAGAAAGGTGGTTGTAAAATTGCCGCAGGAATTTCAATACTATTACTACTTGGCTCATAGGCAGCATTAACTTGAGTCGGAAAAGTGTCACGACTTACAAAATATTCAGTGATGACAGGTTGTTTTAATTTCGCTAAATTTCGTCGATTTTTCCATTCAACAAGGCGTTGATTATTGCCAAAATAATCATCAGGCTTAATCTCAATACTGGAATAGTCAAGCCATTTTTCAGGATAGCCAACTGCTATTTTCATTTTGTCTAATTTTACTAACGCTTTTTGACGAGTTATTTCACTCATCCAAGGATTTTGCTCTAAACGGCGTTTAAATTCCGCCTTCATATTGGCTACCATTGTTTCGGTTTTAGCCTTGGTAGCAGGAGGAAAATATTGTTTAACAAATAGTTGGGAAATAGGAGGATTTAAGGAAGATACTAGAATTTCTGTAACAAGTCGATCGCGGGTTGGTAGAGCGATCACTCCTGACATTGTTTTGCCAAAAAAGTTAAATTTTTCTTGAATAAAAGCATCACTGAGATAACTCGCCTTAGCGTTTAAATATTGCCAGCGTTGATAGGTTTTCCAGTCTTCTAGGGAACGTTCTTGTAAGAGAGAGTTAATTTTTTCGTAATAGCGGATGTCTGTTACAATAACGTCTTTGACATTCGTTAAGCCAAGAGAAGAAAAATAATTTTGCCAATCAAAATTGGGATAATTTTTTTGCAATTGAGCTAGGGTAAATTTATTATAAGTTTTATCCACGTCTCGCGCTTCTGTTGGGGAAAGAGTCGCTTTAGCAAGGGCTGTTTCTATCTCTAAAATAGTTTTTGCCTGAGCCTCTGCTTGACTAGGATTCTCCCCGATGAGGGATAACATTTTTGCAATATGGGTTAGATAGGCTTTCCGTTGCGACTCAAAATTAGGGCTTAAATAAAATTCTTGATTATCAACAGGCAGTTTCGCAGGAGTGAGGTATAAAGCATTAATCGTCGCTTGTTTTTTGTCGGCGACTACACCTTGATCCACAATAGAACTAACACCGATTAAGTTCTGATGAGCGAGTAGGGGAATTAAATCTTTTTTAGAAGTTAGGGCTTTAATTTTGTCTAGTTCGGATTTTAAGGGAGTTGTTCCTAATTTCTCAAGTAGTTCAGTATTGATGCCAGCAGTGTAAAAATCGCCGATCTGTTGAATAATGCTACCTTTAGGGGATTGAGAACTTTGGGATTGGGCTTTTAGGATGATTTTTTGGATTTTTTGATTATTTTGCTCAATTAATTCATTAAAACTATCTAAAGCTACTTTGTCGTCGGGAATTACGGACTTTTTGAGCCAGTTACCTGCCGCAAATTGATAAAAGTTTTTCTGAGGTTCAACAGACAAATCCATATTTTTGACGGAAAACCCCTGTTTTGGTGAGGTTTCTGCTTGAGGGGAGGTCGCATTATTGGTCTGGCTGGATACTAAAGTTGTCTGGGAACCCAAAAGGGCGATCGCCGTCATTGTAACGAGTGATACACAAGTAAAAGACTTCATTATGAACAAAATTAATCGAATTTACGGGAATATCTGATAAATTTTTAGATAAAATTGTTCCTGCTTTACTTGTTTCGTAAATTTTCACTTTTGTTATCCGAGAATTCTCATTCGTATTGGATAATCGTCCTAAAAATCATTGAACTCCAGAAACAAACACCTATGAACAAGTTATTAATGGCGACTTCGGCGATCGCTCTTGCCACCTCTCAAATTGTGATGACCGCCACTGTTAGTCTTGCTGCTATTCCCCAGCTTAACGTCACCTGTCCTGGGAAAATTCATGTTCATGCCGACAAGGGAGGGCCTGTTTATATTAATGGCAAGAAAGCAAGCCTCAAAGTATTTAATAAAAATTACTATGAAGCAAAAGGGTCGGGCGTGACGATTTCCATCGCGATTAATCCTGATGGTACACCCAACGTATCGTACACAGGGCCAGGTCGGAAAAATGGGGTTTGCTCGTAGTCACTTTTCAGCTAGGATAAAGAAATATTCTTTAAGATCATCTTAGTATTTTTAAATTATTCTGATCAAATTAACTTTATGACCATGAAAAATCTCAACAAAATCTTCATTTTACTGGCTAGTGCCACCCTGTTTTCATCTCCCGCGATCGCCAAACCCGTTGCGCCAGGAAATATGCCTGCATACTGTCGAGGAGAAGCTTCTAGTCAGTTTGCGACTAAACCTATGTACATCAAAACACAGAAGTTAATGCGTAATAAAGACGGGAGTTACTACGTGAAAGGAACGGCTGATTTGGGCAATCAAGGAAAGAAACCTTTTCAGTGTGACTTTAGTAAAAAAGGTGAATTTCTGCACTTTAAATCTCTGGTAGATGAAGGGCAATGGTTCAGCCTGATTAAAGGCAGAAAGGATTACTGGGCAAAGGATTAGAGAAACAAAGAAGCAAATATAAGCTTGGAAGTAATGGTTATAACTTTACAGGGGTGTTAAGGGTAATAATACTATAAATAAATCGGTAAAAAAAGGAGAGAGAGTATGTCAATCCAAAAGATAAAGCCAATCCAAGAGTTTAATGATTCTATATTTTGCAATGGGAAAGAAAAAGAATTATTTAAACGAGACTGTCCTCATTGTCACAGCGAGGAAGTGAAAATTCATTCTCATTACAAAACGAAAAATAATGGAGAGAGAAAAATATTTATCTGTCAAAAATGTGAGTCACTATATTCAGAAACGTATAATAC
>QBMS01000135.1:20738-23665 GCA_003249095.1 Snowella sp. | reverse complement strand
AGATTAATTTTATCTAAAATTAGTGCCTGATTAGGGTAATAACGAAAACTAACATCTTTAACTCTAACATTACCTCGCAAGTTTCCAGGATCTATTTTACGAAAATCAACTTCAGGAGAAGTCTCTAGAATAGGTTTAGTTCGCTTCCATTGAGGAAGTACTTGCAATGCTTCCGTAATAGTGTTACTAAGGCTAGTTGATTCTCTTATAAAAATGCCAAAAGCTGCATTAAATGCGAGAAAAGTTCCTAGAGAAAGTGCAATAGAACTTGATGATTCCGCATTACGAATCAACTGGGCTGTCAATCCAAAAATAATTCCAGAAGTTAAGGTTGGCATTAGAGTATTAAATAGTGCTACCGCGTCTTCCACTTGTTGCTTGTTTAATTCTAACTTAATTTGTTCACTGTAATGCTTACTCCAAAAAGAAAAAGCTCGTTCTTGCGCTCTAGAAACATGAAGTTTAGTGATACCATGAATTAATTGAACGGTTTGTCCAAAAATGTAGCCTTCTAAATCAAGTAGAGATCGTACATAGCCAACAAGAACAACTCCAAAAAGACTGGTAACACTAATCGTTAAAATACTAACTATTACTGCAACTATTGCCAATTTATTATTGTAATAAAATAACTGTCCCAAATAGAAAAAACCAAAAAAATTAGTGAATAAGTTGAGTAGAGTTCGCCCCCCCAGTTGACGACGAATAGTACTGATAGAAGAAACTCTATTTGTAAGATCTCCTGTAGAGTATTGACGAAAAAAAGATACAGGTAATTTTAGAAGTTGATCCCATAAAGCTGCTTGTGTGGACATATCACTATTTGTTTCTATTCTTAAAACAGTAAATCCCTGAGTTAGTTGAAATAGGCTAGTTCCAAAAGCAGCCACAAATAAACCTATACCTATCTGAAAAAGAATGCTACGATCGCCGTCAGGAATAGCGTTATTCATGATGATAGCAGTAGCTTGAGGGGTCAGCATTCCCAAAAGAGTAACAGCAATACTAATTAGGAAAATTGTTTTAATGGCTGCTTGCTGATTTTTAAAGGCAAATTGTAGAATTGTCCAAACGTTTTTGACTTGAGTTGAAAAGGGGCGGTAGAAAATATACGCAATGGATTCCAATTTCTCCGCCATATCTTGAGATACTGGTCTGGATACTTGGTCAATTGGATCGAGTAGGGTGTATCCTTTATTTCCATTAGGTAATAGGGCGATAGGGCAATGATTTTCTTTTGTATAAGCAACTATGGGATCACTATCTTGATTCCACCAATCACCACGTAAGACTACAGAGCGTAACCGTAACCGAGAAGAACGAGCAATTGCCTCTAACGGATCTTTGACTCTTTGAACATTTTCAGATTGTAATGGAGGATAAATTTTTACTCCTAAAGCCCGACCAATTGCCCCAGCCACAATTAGTAAGGAATCGTTGCTAAAAAAAACATTTTGTGTTCCAGGGTTGAGAGTTGATCCAAGATGGGCTAGAGCTTCTCCCATAACTTGAGCATCAAGGGATTGACGTTCTACTAGTCGGAGAAGTTCTTTTTCTTTGCTTTCTTGCTCTAATATGTCAATGTAACGTAAAAAATAACTATTTAATTTTGATAATCCTTTTAACAAACATTGTGAGCTAGGTAAATTTTGAAGTGGTTGAATAACGAATTGAACGTCATCAATAGCAGTTAACAACATCTTTCCTCCCAGAGGAAAATTGCCGTCAGTAGATGTAAAAGTCAAATTGTGATTTCCCATCCATTTTACTTCTCCTTGCTCAATCTCAACCCAACTCCAAATATCTTTTTGCATTTGAAATGATTGATTTGGTTCAAGAGAATATCGAATAAACTCTTTTCCTTGAACGTCAATATTGGATTCTATCATTGCCAATAGACTACTATCAATCTGCTGTAACCATTTTTCAATCCAAGCGATTTTTAACTCTATCTGTTGGGAAATTAAATGGTAAAAATTATCAAAATTAAAACGTTCTAGGACAGACTCTTCTGTTGGAATTGCCAAAAGCTGGGTGTATTCATCACTTTCATGAACTCCAAAAAGAATCTGTCCAGATGTAATAGTAAATAAATAGCGTCGTTGCCCATCCTGATTTTTAATCGTAGATGGAATAATAAATATATCTATTGCCCCAGATTGAACAAACCAAACTGCATCCGAAGAAAGCAAAATAAGAGGGGTATATTTTATTAATGTATATAATTTTCCTAGTGACTCCATAACGAATCTTTAAGCCTCATAATTGATTGAATAATAAACTACTTTTAAAGGGTTTCTCCCTCTGTGCTTAATAGTCGCTTATAAGTTCCATCTTCGCATCGAAGTTGTTCATGATTGCCCCTTTGAACAATTTTTCCTCCATCTAGAACAATGATCTCATCGCAGTCACGAATAGTGCTTAGACGATGAGCAATAATTAAGCAGGTACATCCTCGACGACGCAGATTTTCATCAATACGTTTTTCACTTTGGGCATCAAGAGAACTTGTCGCTTCATCTAGAATGAGAATAGAAGGATTATTAACTAAAGCTCTTGCAATTTCTAGGCGCTGCTTTTGACCCCCACTTAAATTAGTTGCCCCTTCCAAAAGTTCACATCCAAAACCATTAGGCAATGATGTAACAACATCATCAATTACTGCATCCTGACAGGCTCTAACGAGATATTCTTCTGGAACAGATTTATCCCAAAGAGTAAGATTATCTCGTACACTTGCCGAAAAAAATACAATGTCTTGCTCTACCATTGCCAATGAATGACTCAAGATTAATTCAGGAATTGCTTCTCTTAGTTGACCATCAAAGAGAATTGTTCCTGACCAAGGCTGATAAAGCCCACTGACTAATCTAGCAATCGTGGACTTGCCAGAACCTGTTGCGCCAACAATTGCCACTCGTTGTCCT
>QBMS01000135.1:19874-20728 GCA_003249095.1 Snowella sp. | reverse complement strand
CCTGGTTTGAGTGAAAGATTGAAACCCTCAATTAATGGAGGCTCTAAACGGCTGTATCCAAAAGTTATTTCCTTCAATTCTAAGGAACCCAGTAGGCGAGCATGGGTCAAATGATTAAGGTTCATCAATTCATTCTTACTTGTAGAGTCTAATACTATATCAGTGGGATTTTGTAGAACATCATCAAGACGAATCAATTGCCCTTCTAATTCCTGAATCGTGCTGCCAAACGTTATTAATGTATTAATTGGTTGTTGAAAATTTTGAGTTAAAGCTTGAAAAGCAACCAACATCCCAATACTGAGATAACCATCCATGACTCTCAAGCCACCTACTACTAATAATAGAATTGTAGATAAAGCTGATAGTAAAATGGGTAATACAAAGAGAACTTGATTAGAAGATTCTAGGGATTGTTGTGCTGTCAGTGCTTTTGTATATTGACCAGCCCAACGACTGAAAAAATTAGTTTCTAAACCAGAAGCTTTGAGAGTTTCTATATTCTGCAAAGCGGCGATAGAAACTCCTGCTACCTTCCCATATTCTTGTATTAACTGCTGATTAGCATCTGTCCTCCGTCGAGCAATTATCTGTAAGACAAAGACATTGACCACAGCAAAACTAATAATAATTAATGTCAAAATCCAATCATATTGAAGCATAACTAACGCATAAAAAATTACCATTACTCCATCAATAGCTGTAGATGCTAACTTACCTGATAAAGTATCAGCGACTTCATCATTTAAAATGAGACGACTACTAATTTCTCCTGAAAAGCGTTGGCTATAGAAGCTAATAGGTAAATTTAAGATATGCCAAAGAAAACGACTCGACATGGAAATGGCTAATTT
>QBMS01000135.1:12470-19864 GCA_003249095.1 Snowella sp. | reverse complement strand
CGCAGATATTTCAAGCGCAAAAATGTCAAGCAGCCTTGAAGTAATGCAGAAAAAACAATTCCCCACAATAGAGGCTTTATCCAATCTTGGCGTTTTTGGATCAAGATTTCATCCACAAAAATCTGACTAAAGACGGGAATAACTAACCCCACTAAGGTTAAAAAGAAACCTGCCAGAATGCAATAGGCTAATGCGCTTCTTGCTCCAGATAATCTCTCTCCTAAAGAGCGAAACGCATTAATTTTTTCTCCTCCCTTGCTAAAATTAATTCCAGGTTTCATCTCAAGGACAATTCCCGTATAACCCTCTTGGAATTCCTGTTGAGATAGTTTTCTCCGTCCAGAGGCAGGATCATTAACATAAACTTTTTTTCGATCAAATCCCTCAATAACCAAAAAATGGCTGTAATCCCAGAAAACAACATAGGGAGGTTGCATTGATGCTAAGGGAATTAATCCTTTCTGATAACCCTTCGCTTCTAACCCGTAAATTCTCGCAGCTTTGAGAATTTGAGACGCTTTACTTCCATCCCTAGATACCCCACAATCTTGACGGAGTTGCGCAAGAGGTACAAAACGTCCGTAATAGCCTAATACAATTCCCAAGGCGGCGGCTCCACATTCTGTGGCCTCCATTTGCAATAAAGTAGGCGTTTTAATCCGTTTGTGATTCACTGATAACTTTTGCTAAAAAATAGAAACGTAAAATTAATAAGTTTCAGTATACTCCGCTAATTGCTCTCAAAATAGGAAATATATATGTGATGGGAACCCGATCTTCTACCTTGACCCGAACAACTGTTGTTGTCCCAGGAGAAATTTTTATTGCTGGCCCTCGCGAAGATGACCACCGATAACCACTTACGGTGTTGGGGTCAGTCATTAAATTTGCACTAACCTGAATGAGACCATCTGATTTTTGAGAAATAAGTCCTTCCATGACTTCAGCGTTACCAACAACACTAACAGCACTTTCTTTTGTGATAGGGAAAGAGGAAACTGCCGTAACATTCCCCAAAATACCTCCAAACCTTTCGCGTTTAACTGTTTGGGGGGTGATTTGTAAGGTCATACCTGGTTGAATTTTTTTGCCGTCTGCTATGGAAAAGAAAGTTATTCCAACCAATTGGCTAGATGCAATTTCCTCATTAATGTTACCAATGCGAGTCCCCGCGTTGACCACTTGACTAGGGGCAACGGTGATTTCTAAAATCTGACCATTTTGTTTACTAACAATCTTGCTATTCGTACTTAGCTGTAACTCTAGCTTAGAAATTTCTCGCTTAACCTCTTGAATTTCTCTTGTTCGATTATTAGTATCCTGCAAATTCTGTTTTTCGAGGTTAGCTTCTTGACGATCAAAATCTTTTAATTGAGCCCGTAATTGGGCAATATCATTATTGTTTTTAAGGTAAGTTTCTTGGGCATTAGTTTCTTCAACTGTTAGGCGTTGTAAATCAGCGCGGTTACGGGAGATTTCGTTTAGATTGTTCACATATCTTTCTTCCATATCTGCTTCTTTAGAATCTATCTCTTTAAGTTGGGCCTGTAATTGACCAATTTCTTGAATTTTACTGAAATATTCTGTCTGAGCACTAAAAAAAACATCTTCCGTGATTACTTTTTGATCTAACAATTGACGACGATTTTCCGTACTTTTTTTCAAAATTGGTAATTGCTCATTAGCAACTTGTATTTGTTCCCTAATACTTTGACGTTGTTTTTGTAAAGAATCTAAACTTTTTTGTCTAAGAATTGGATTGAGAACTTCTAATTTTTTAATGCGTTCGTAAAGTTGTTTGCGCTGTTTTTGAATTGCGGCTAAATTATTCTTTCTAAGAGTTGGGTTTAAAGTTTTTAATTCCTGAATACGTTGAAGGTTATTTTGGCGTTGAAGAAAAAGTGTTGTAATTTCTTTAACGCTACCTTTTTTCTGTAATTGACTAGCTTCAGAAGCCTGTTGTTGTAATTCTACGAGTTTAGTCCGTTGTTGCTGTAGTTGTTTTCGTAATTCTGTTTGATCGAGAGTTGCTAACACTTGTCCTTTTCTAACTTCATCTCCAACCTTAATATCAATAGTCAAAACCTGTCCCGCACTAGTTGATTGTAAAGGAACAACCTGGCGCGGATGGATAAGTACACCCTTTCCCTCAACAGTAATCGGAATTCGACCGTACACACTCCAAAATGCTGTACCCACTACTATCATGCCGACAGAAAGCAATGAAAACCAATTACGAGGTTTTACAACCCACAGGACTTGTCTAAGTTGGTCATTATTCGGAAACTTCTGCAACGATTCGGGTTGAAGAACGTTATTCTTTGAACTAGGCATAGAAAGTTACGCGATTAATTTATGACTTTCTTTAATTTCTCGAAGATAGATTAAATAGGGAGAAATACGTTTTTTAGTAAATTCTACCATTGCCCGATGATGTATGGGGATAGTCCAAATAATATAGGGAATCTTGGCTTCATACTGAAGTTTAATGGCTTCGGACATAAGTCCAAGATGCCGACCGAATTTTTGTAAGTCTTGCCTAGTAAAACTACAAGTATAACGGATGGTATCGGGAGCAATACGATGGCTAATTAGCCATCCAACTACTTCTCCCTGATAGCGCAGTCCCAAACTATTCAAAGGTTCCATGTCCTCTTCATATTGCAAAGGAAATAAATCTTCAGGAATGTATTGTCGTTGTTGCTCAATGGCTTGTTTTTCCTCTTGAGTAATTTCCCGCCAAGGGAACAAACTGTAGGAGCCGTGAAAATAATTGTGTTTTGTCACCCAAGGCATTTTGTCTGAAATACGACCTTTGCACACTATCGTCTGAGGCTGAGGTTCTGTCCAGTGACATTTTTGCAAGACACGTTCTAGGGCAAGATTGGTCTGATTTCCTGTCATATAACTCAGGTCAATTTCCTTACAGCCCCTAACTTTTAATTGTTTTTCTAGGTGGCACACTAATTGAGTAGCAACTCCTTGACAACGATGGGAAGTTTCTACAAAAATAGAAAGAAGTTCGGCTGAGTGATCTTGTTTACGAACCTCGGCCAGAATTAAACCAACAGGCTCGCCGTCGTGGGAAGCTGTGAACGCCATAAAATACTTTTCTGACTCTATATTTTCAAGTATATATTGAAAACGGGGAAAAGTCATATTTTCATAGAGAACCGACATCGAATTTTTGAGAAAATTGATTTCGTACATAAAAATCTTTCAAGTCCATTTACCTTTACAAGTGTAGAGGATGTTTAATCCTACTTTATTATCTCTAAAAGCGGAAAGAGAGATGACAAAGAAGTTTCTTTATCATCCCTATTTCACCAACTTTACTGAAAGATACAGATAAAGTTATTTTGTTCAAGCAGATCGCCTTAATAACTTTCTCTAAAAAATAAAGTCCAATTGGCGATTACTAACACTTACTACCCCAGCAACCACTTCTGATGAAACAAGCAGTAAAACTTGTATTCAAGGGACAAGACTTGCGTTTCGCACCAGCTACCAAAGCCAAATCTTCATCTTGAAGTTCTACATTGACATTGTTGCTCTTGAATTTAACAAAGCTATTCACTTCTTCAGCAGTGAAGTCATAGCCATTTTGTTTGCCTAATTCAACAGCAAGGTCGTTAAAGCTATCTTGATCTTGGGTATTAGCTAATTGCTGTTGGAGTTCTTCACTATTTTTAATGACTTGGTAAAACTCTTCGACAGAACGATTAATCATAGGTTTATCTTTCAATATTTTGCTAATTTGATTTATGAGTTAGTAAGCGGAATTAAATTCTGTTTACTAATTCAATGTCATGATGGTAGCGTATGTAATATTGATATTGCAATATCCTTTTTTTCGTTTATCATTGCTTTTTTTTATCTTTGAGTTCTTAAAGCCTTTGTTAGTCAGCAATTTTAAATCTAGAGTTTTGTGACATAAAAAGCCTTATAAAAAGAGGGTTGTACGATTGTTGACAATTGGAGTGATCGCTGAAACAAAGCAAAATCGTTCCAAATTTATTTTTTCTGATTGGTGGTGGAAAAATGAAAGAATACAAGCAAGTCCGTCATGGTAATCAACCTTGACTTTGGTCAGGTGTTTACTAAAAAAATCTGGTCATTCAATTCGACAGTAACAGTTTTGCTTTTATAAAATTATTCCCAGAGTAAAACAGAAGGCAAAGAGGTCGGATGGGCCAACCGTAATAATTGATAACCTATCCCAGCTGAGCCTTGGAAAAAAGAAGGATTATACACAGAACCTGGCAAATCGCTAAAAAGTTGATAATGTCCTGTTTTGATTGACTGTTGTACAACTTTAGAGGCTAGTTCCTGAGCAAGTTTTGCGCATTTATCGCTTTTTAATTTTTGTGAAGCCACTAAAATCGTTTCACAACGCCCTAAATTTCCACAACAAACATGGTCAATGGTTTGAAAGTCGGTGTTTTGGGTTGTTTGTAGTCCTATTTCAATATCGGTCAAAATTTGTTCGGATGACTCAATGGATAAAATACCTAAACGTCCTAACGTAATACCTGGTGCGCCATGACACCAAGTTGACCAGAACACAGGTGGCGAAGAGGAGTGATAAATGGGAGTAATCTCCCGCCAGTTACCGTGATCTGGATAAAATAAAAGATTTTCATAGGTGATAGCCTGTCGAGCCGCATTCAAATAATCACGATCTTGAGTGATAGCATAAAGACGAAACAGGGCATAAGCAATACCAGAAGCCCCATGAGAAAAACCAGTTAATCCTTTGGGGTTGGGTGTTTGATTTTGATAAACTTCACGGCAATAATTTAGCAAATGCTGACCACAGGCGACTGCTTTTGGTAAAATTTCCGCTTGATAATCTTTTAAAGCTAAAAGCCCTAAAATTGCACCTGCGGCTCCTTCAATAATGTCAAATTTTTTATCAGAGACAATAGCAGAGGTTGTGATCAAATTGGCAATATTTAAAGCATCAGTCCCCAATTCTGGCAATTGAAGAAATTTACTAATTTTAGCAAGGGTATAAATCATTGAACCAAAACCTGTTCCGCCTCCAATACCGACATTGATGCCAGTATCTTCTTGGTTAGCCGTTTGGAGATAAGAACGCAATGGTTGAATAGCTCTTAGGGTAAGGTCATGATACTCCGTCTTCCCCGTGACATGAGCTAAAGCTGCAAAAAATAAAGCGATACCACAATTACCATCATAAAAACTATAACCTAGCGGCATCAGTTGAAATCGCTCTGCATTCATAACATAAGTTAAGCTGATCCAACTAAGGCTATCATCAAGACCACTAATAGCTCGGCTTTTAATTTCCTGAGCAATTTTTTCAGATTGAGTGATTAACTGCTCTGATGACAAAGTTGGAGATGTGGAAAATTCTTCTAATAAGTTTAAATTCTCTTTATCTTGAGTCGTTTGTAAAATTCCAGCATCCTTAGCATAAAAAGATAATCGGATAATTTCTATCTGTTGTTTTAGATTTTGCTCATTAAAACCTTCTAGCCGTGATAAAATCTGAGACCAACAAGATTCTTGAAAATATTCAGCTAAAATTTGATTTTTTCCCAGGGATAATTGATCACTACTAACGTCCGCACTAAAATAAGGAACATCTAGTTGGTACAATTCTTTAAGTTCTTCTAAAAAAATTGACCAAGATAGAGGTTTTGTCTCAGATTCGAGAAAAGACCGACTTAAAACATCTAGCTCAATACTCCAGTCAAGTCCATGTTGAAGGAAGTTAGGAGTCATAACTTTACTCAGCAACATTCCGTATATCCTTGTCGAACGGAAAATAAATCTTAACTGCTGTGAGTGAAAAAGATTCAGAGGAGTATTAGGGGATTTCAATAATTCCTTCTTTTTGCTTAAAAAACGATACATTTGCTCGAAACCAGTCACCAGATCTTCAACGAACTTTTGGGGTGATAATGCTTCCCCATTCAGCATGGGAATATTAGCTTCGAGTGGTCTGTCTATTTTTTCATAAGCTGGGTGCATATCATCAGTATTGATTGCTTTCCAAACCAAGACTGGTGAAGGGGCTGGCTGGTTTTCAATACTTCCCAAACCACTCAAATCATAGGCAATAGAATTATCTGTTGAAAACTCCCACATTGGCATTAATCCAGTGCGGATAACTGAATCTGAAAGTTGACTTGATGCGAAGGCAAATGCGCTATTATCTATAAGGTTTTCTATCAGTTTAGCTTCGGGCTGTAAAGCAGTTTCCATGTCAATCAATACTAAATGTTCGCCACAAGCAATCAAATTTTCATTATGACAATCAGTGCCTCCTAGAAAATATAATGAACACAGCAATTGGCCAGCCCGAATATAGAAATTTTGTGCAGATTGCTCATTCTCACAGGGTTGATGTTCGACAAATTCTACCCAACCATAATTTTCTCGATTCAAAATTCTTAAAATTTTAAAAGTAAGAAGAGTTTTGTCACTTTCTATGTTTGAAAAACCTTGATTACACCAATCTAAAAATTGACAAAAAGCTATTTCTAATCCTAGATGCTTCGGTTTATATACCAACTTAAACCCAGAATCAAATTCAACAATTATCACAGAACGATGTTGATTATGTAAATCGGATAAGCCAGTTTTTAAATTAATGACTTTGGCTGTATTTTCACTAAATTGTAAAAAATTATTTTGAATATCCTCAATGTCATCATTCAATCTCTCTACAAATTCGGCTGTTGCTTCCACCCAAAAATCAATTGTTGTAGAAATAAATCTACCCAAGACTGGATATTTTTTAAAGAGACTTAAAAAATTATCAGACAAATTCTTTTTGATAAAGTTATCGTACAAGTCAGTTTTTGATTGATTTTCTACTTTTTCAAATAGTAAATTAAGCAGGTTATGTCCAAAGGAACGAGACAGTGAAAACTCATATTCTAAGGTGTTTGCGGTTAGATTAAATAACTTCTGTAGTAATGATTTTTCTAGTGCAAGATAAGCCGTTTCATGAAATAATATTAAAGGTAAAGTATCAAACAATAGGGAATTCATCCCTAGTCGCTTCAATAGTTTCCCTCGTGCGACTAAGATTAAGGAAAGTAATAACTCCTCGAAAGGAAAAGGATTTTCCTGATCAAGGGGATTTAACAATAAAGGAAATTTTTGATCAGAATTCATTTGTAGAATATCGGACAAAGTTTCCGCCCAATCTGGTAAATTTTTCTGATTCCAAATCTTCTCTGTCCCGAAAATACGAATGATTTTTTCTTCTTCCCAATTATCCCAGTGTAACCGCTTTTGAAATAGAGATTGATCCGATTTACTAATTACTTTTGTCCAAGTTTCCAATCGTTCGTGCGCTTCTCTTTCATTAAACACATTCAGGTCTGCTTTGCCGTGATCAAGCCACTCAGTAAGAA
>QBMS01000135.1:6849-12462 GCA_003249095.1 Snowella sp. | reverse complement strand
TCATTTTTTTAACTAGATTATTAAATTATTAAATTATTAATCTTTAACACGCAAAAAATGTCAATCAATTGCTAAAGAACGAAAATAATCCTCTTGCATTTTCCACGCTCCTTTTAAAGCAAGGTGATCACTCTTTATTTTTGTGTGTATTTCTTCATACTTGAGAGCATACTCAGGAGAAAGTTGAGAAACAACCCTTTTGAAATGAGTACCACAAAAAAGATGATCGTACAAATCAAGCTCTTTTGATGTAAATTGATATGCTTGACTTGATAAAGCGGAATATAAGCTGGCGGCAGTGTCAAAACAATGCCAAATGCTATCGGATTTCCACATTACTGGACGAAAAGGGGAGAATTCAAAAAACTGAGCCTGTAAAGTTTGTATAGCCTCTCGTAAGGCAACGACATCATTAATCCATAATAAAGAAGTATGAAGACGAGGATGGGTTACACAACGACTTAACTCACATCGGTGTTTGGGAATCAATCGTCCTGCTATCAGTGTACTAAAATTCCAATTTTCAACGTTTGTCCAAAAGCATATATCTGGATCAACAAAAACAGCTATCCCTTTATCTTGTTCGTAAAGAATTTGCTCTATAAAGTAATAATGAGGCACTTCTCGTTCTAACTGTGTAAACTGAGCATCATTGTCTTTCGCCAATTGTTGCACGTGAAATCGAGCAAATAGCAGGCTAGCATTATCTACCACATGGATATGGGCATTAGGGAAACCAGTTCTTATTGTTTTAAAAACCAGAGTTGTGCCATACAGATTTTCGGCCTGCTGACACCATGTAAGAATGTAAACGTTAATATCCATGTTGAAAGTAAAGTTCCCGTTTAATTTTTACTTTTTTGCTCGTATATAATCTTAAGTCCTATTTCTGATCTTTACTTATGACTTTTTTTTTGTTTTTACTTACTTTTTTTTGTATGTGATGATAGTCTTATGTCTTGATATACTGCTGGTTGTCAGACAGAAAATCATGCCTTTTGATTTTGTTGTAATTTTCTCCATATTTGAGGACTAACATCATTAAACTTCTGAAACTGACGAAAAAAATGGCTTGTATTTCGATACCCAATGAGTTGAGAAATTTGCTCAACTGACAAGTCGGTTTCTCGTAAAAGTTTATAAGATTCCTCTATGCGACGTTTAATTATCCAATGGTTCACAGAGTGTCCAGTCTTACGACGCATGAGATCAGTGAGATAAGAAGGAGAATACCCACAATTCTCTGCCACGTCTTTGAGACTAATAGATTGAGAATAATGACTTTCAATAAATTCAAAAATTTTTTGAAACTGAGGTATAGATGGAAAAATAGAGTGACATTTATCTTTCTTTATCGAGTTGATTTCCGCATCTGATTTTATTAGAACTTCTTGTAACCGCTCTACATCACCACTTTTAAAAATCGAAAAAATTTCGTAAAAAAGCTTAATAAATCGTAAAAGAAATTCTGGATCTTCAATCTGATCATAAGATTCTTGATGAGAAGATACTTCTATAGATTCTTGAAGAGAAATTTGCATAGCATGGAGAACTTCAGAAGACGAGTTGATGGAGACAAGCACTGAAGAAAGTTCTAATAGAATATTTTTTTTATTTTCTGTATAAAAATTAATTTTATTAATACTATTTTTAAAAATATCATTAACTTCAATAATATTGTCTAATTTTTGGAAATTATCAGGTAAAAGATTCGCATTTTCTGCTGGATTGTCGACAATTAGAAGTTTTAACATAATAAACTGATACTCAAATTATAAAAATATGTAAAATTAGAATTAATTTTAGAAAACTTTTACTCTTACCGATTCAAAGAAAGGCAATCAAAAGAATCGCTTCGTTTTGTGGTAAGATGCCGATTAACTGACAAAAGCTTATCTTGGTGGGTCTTGCTACCGCTCAAAGTTCTTTATAGCAAGTATTCGAGGCAAGCAAAAAAAGATTTTAGCTTCGTTTTAATTGAAAACTTTGACTGACAAATATTTCGATATGAGAGAGCTTATTGGTTATCTTCTAGCTGTTGATAAAGATCAACTAAAAACTTGACTAAAGTTATTACAGTAGCCATAGGAACAGACTTAATAAAATAAATGTCAGACAAAAATACCATACATTGTATACATTGAATGAATGTACTTTATTTCAAAAATTGTAATAATTTATAATATTTCCGTATTATTACGGATGTCTCACTAGTAAATTTCAAGAAATTAAAATTTTTAGCGATAACACATTTACATTATTATTTCAACAAAAAAAGGTAAGATCTTTTTAAATTTTATCCCTTAGTAATTTTTAGCTACCCAACAAAAAGCGATAACTGCCCTGGGGGTAAGATTGCCTCTCTTTCGAGAGTGTTTACTGAGATGACAGCCTGAACAAAGGGCGATCAAATTCTCAGAAGAATTATTTTCAGGATTGTAGTCACTGTGATGCACACTTAGCTCAAACCGCTTTCTCTCACTCAAGGACAGCTTAGTTTTGATGCCAGACTCAAGGCATTTTCGACCGCATTTTTCGCAAATCCAGTTCACAGACTGCTTTTTAGTTAATGCGATCGCCTTCCAATCTTTCGGGTATCTAGAGTCTTTCATGCCCGACTTATCCCTTAGTAATTTTATCCACTAACCAGCCCTGACCCCTGCCCAGCTTACCCGCTTTGATAAATCGCCAACAGCCGCGATCGCAGAAATCCTCCCCACTTTTGCAAACGGGTCTGAAACCTAACGCTGTCAATTCAGCACTAGACAGTATCCAGCCTTCTCGTGCGGCCTCCTCTAATTCTCGATGATGAGACAAGACTGATTGGGGTTTTAGAATCGACGCGATCGCTGTGACCATTTCCACTAAATCGCTGTTATAACTAGGTTCTGTGAGGGTGTCTAGTTCGTGGTTTACAGTGTCTAGAGTAGTGTCTGGTGGATAATTTACAGTGTCTAGTGGTTGGTTTACAGTGGTTTTTACTAAGGGAGTAAAATTTTTCAGGGTTCCGCCTTCCTTTAAATGTTCTGAAAGTTCATCAAATTTCTCGATCATTTCAGGGGTGGCATAGGATTTATTAGAATCATCCTTGGCCAGTTTGATGTCTAAAGCTTTTGCCCAATCGTAAATAGATTGTCGGGTTTTGAGAGAATAGCGATCGCACAGTTGTTGAATATTCATAATTAAAAAGGATCAATTCCAAAATCAAGTAGATTGTCTGTTAGTTTATCAATATCACTAGAGGTTTTACATTCCTCCAATTCTCTTAGTAATTTTTCGCGATCGCTCTCATTCTCGAATTGATGGCTCTCAAGCTCAATCCAGTGTTTTATATAGTCACGAATTATTAATAGATCATCATCTGTTGCAATCTCATTGAGGTAATTAGAGACAGCAGTTTTTAGGATAGATGGCGGTTCATTTACCCAATCTAATCGATGGGTAGGGTATTTAATAGTTGTTATAAAATAACTTCAAAAGTGATATGTAAATTATAGCACTAGACACTGTAAATAGACAATGTAAATTTATAACTAGACAGTTTTACTAAGTCTCTCTAGGATTGACTTAACAGGATTTTTATCATTTTCCATTAATTGAATCTCTTCTAAACGTTTTTTAGGGATATAGACAGAGCTTTTCCGCAAGCAAACGCCGCTTTTTCATAGCTCGTAGTCATACCAATACTGTTCATAGGATTTACCCTTTTTGGTACAATAGCGCATCACAATACAACCGCTTCCCTCTCCCCGTTCCCGTCTGTTTTTAACAGGTTTAGATTTGAGGTCGGGGGATGGTACGAGATAGAGTTTAGGGGCTTCTTTCAAGAGGCTTGGCTGTATCCAGACTTCCCCTATTTCGCTACGGTGTAAGGCATAATTCATGATTAATTTGTCCCTTAGTAAAGCTAGAAATCATACTCAGTAAAAAAATTTAGGCACGGTAAAACTGGGGTTGGTTCCCCTAAGTCGTGTTGGATAGGTTTAGACGCTTAGGGCTAAGTCACTGAGGGCAATCCATTTGTCTCCAAAGGTTGTGCAACAGTGGGCTTGAGTGCCAGAAATTTCGCCAATGACTAAAATTTCCCCTGGATATTTTTCACAAGTAACGACGGAACCCGCTTTTAGGGTGCGATCGCTGCTTTGGCTGTCATCGGATTCGGTTTCAGGTAGTACAGTTTGGTTTTCACTACTGTCATCACACCCCCTCCCCCCCTCTAACACAGGTGGTATGTGAATATCTGAGTCGGTAGGTGAAACGCTGTCTAGGCAAGGGTTTGGAGAATTCACACCCTCATTTATTTTTTGGGGTATGTGAATTATATGTGAATCGTAGGTGAATCCTATGTGAATATCTTCTAAGACTTGTGTATCAAGGGTTTTAACCTCTTCACTATCGTCGCCTAATAAGAGTGTAGGGGGGGGAGAGTCCCCTGGATTTTCACATTCCAAATTAGTGGTAGAAAGTGTGGCATAAACCCATTGCTTTTGGTTGTGTTGCGATCGCCGTTTGCTGATAATTTGCTTTGATTCGAGGCCATCTAAAACTCGATAGAGATTGCGACCAATTTGTAGGGTTTCGTCAATTTCTTTGTAGGTTAGGCCGCGCCCGTTGTAGGTATTGAGTAGTTCGATGACTCGTTCTCCCTGGGTCTTTTTCTCGCCTGATTCATCTCCAAACTCACCGATATAGGTGAAGATGCCCTGGCTTGGCCAGGAATCTTTAGGGTTGACTTCGAGGATGTGAGTCGATGCTTCACCTTCACGAGGTTTAATTTTCAACCATCGGGTAGGGCTTTTTTCGTCATCAGGATTAGCGGCTACTAATTGCCAAATGCCCCAGGTAGCGGCAACAATTCGAGCCGAACCTGAGACTTTATCAATGCTCTTGGCTTCCTTATTTTTGGATTCATGATGGATTAGGATACCTGCGGCCCCATAGCGTCCTAACAAATCTTTCAACCGATAGATAGGCCGCACAAATTCAGCATCTTTTTCTGATAGTCCAGACTCGCGAGTAATAGAGGTTAGGGAGTCGATAATGACTAAATCGGGTCGGAAGTCCTCTAACTGAGATTCAAGGTCTAATAAGTTGCTTAAATCCAAGTGAGTCATTATCCGTAGGTTGTCGGTTGCCTCTGGACATAAATCAAACCCACGAGCCTTAAATCTTCGTCGGGAACTATTGGGAGATTCATCACTACTGACAATCAAAACTTTTCCCTTGCCATTGACTTGCTCCCCAAAAATGCGATCGCCAGCAATTACGGCATAGGCAATATCCCAAGCGGTAAGAGTTTTGCCGACCTTGGCCTGCGCGGCCAGTAGGATTGTTTCGGCTTTTGGTAAGAATCCTGGAATGATCCAATCAATGGCTTCACTGCCCATCGACATAAATTCAGTAAAATTGAAAGTCGTCTTTTGTGGGGTTGAATTTTGAGATTCTAGGATTTTACAGAGCGCGTCAAATTCTGTCCCTTTGATTCGATAGCTAGAACAAATCTGGCCCTTCAAATGAACCTTAATGAAGGGGTCAGACTCTTTAAGATAGACTTGAATCTCAAGCTTGAGGTTGTCAGGATTTTTTTTAGGCTTCTCCCTTTTTTCATCCCAG
>QBMS01000135.1:5550-6839 GCA_003249095.1 Snowella sp. | reverse complement strand
GGCTTGATCGTGTTCTGCCAGTTCTGAAAATCTTTTGGATACAGTAATTTCTTAATCCGCTCTGAAATTTTGAGTAACTCAGTTTCATCCTGGCAGAGAGGTTCGATTTTATCCAGAAGGGCGATCGCGTCTTCATTAGGAATTTTCACTCCCAGATTAATTAGGCTTGTCTCAAGGTCATCGATCATCGCATCCCATTTGATACTGCCGTCGATGCTTTCATACCTGTAGGGGATGTTAAAAGGGGGAACTAGGCCCTGTTTAAAGGGATGATGCCCTAACCAGTGTTCTTTAACCTCTACGGGGTCAATTCCTAAATGAATGAGTAACTCACCCAGGGCGATCGCGTCTTCTCTGAAAGTTATATCCTGGTGGTCAAAGTCAAAAAGTAGGTCAGCATAGAATTGAACCAGTGCTTTGAGTGATAAGTTTTCCTGGGGAAACTTTGGTTCTTCACTTGTTAGGTTGTAGAATCGTGTCATAATTGGTCATGCCTCGTTTATTGTAAGAAAGTCTTCGGGGCCTTTTTGTCTCCCCTTAAGATGTGCTAGATTAGAATCAAAGATTTATGAATTTACGCTCACACCTATTTTAGTATAAATCATTAGGGGAATAAGTAAATGAAGCGTGATTATATTGAAGTTTTTGCGGCTAAATTAAGAAAGTACGGGATCAAGGGTAAGGATCTGGCTGAGGCATCTGGCCGTAATCCAAAGACAATTTCTGAGATTTTGAATCGCAAGGCCTCTCCCAGTATTGAAAGTTTTAATCATTTGATTGAATGTTGCGATCAACTTTCCCCAGGGTTTGCCGATGAATATTATCTGGCTCTTGTTGGCCCTATTGATTTTTCGCCTGAACAGTTAATCAGACGTTTGGATACCTCTCAATTGGCAAGTTTGATGTATGCAATCGGTCAGCGTATTCAGGATTATGGGCAGTCTCAGCGAAAGGATGCGATCGCGTCTTAGAAAAAAAGTCTGGAAAAGTCGGAAAAAGTCTGGAAAAGTCAGGTTTTCTTAAAAGTGTGATCTGGATCAATGAAAAATAGTTGCTTATTACAGCAATTTCCGATCAAACACACCACGAAAAAGCTATCTCAAAGGCTCAAAGTAGAGACCACAATGTTGGAACCAATCAAGAGCATTTTCATCAGTAATGGTATTGATCGCATTAGTAATAGCTTCGTCAAGAGCCTCGATTGTTCGAGCTTTAGCAGAACGAATAATTTCTTTTAATTTAGACCAACACAACTCAATTGGTGATAAATCTGGCGAATAGGAAGGTAA
>QBMS01000135.1:3158-5413 GCA_003249095.1 Snowella sp. | reverse complement strand
AGGTTTCTTATATCTATCGTCTCTAGCCAACGTCTAAATTCATAACGCGATTCTTTAACCTTTTCTGTGCCTTGCTCACTTGCGACTAATGTTTTTTTTTACGCCCTAATTCTAAACGTGTAAGAGTACGACTTACCCCCGATATACTCACTTCTATTCCTTTCTCTTTTTGCAATTTTTCTTGGATTTCTCGTAAATATATATCATTTTGTTCTGCAACTATTTTTTTTAATAATTCTTCGTCTTCACCCTTTATCTTTGAACGGCGATCTCCCCCTTGGGGTTTGGGTGCTATTTCATTTGTTTGTCGATACCGACGTAAAAAATCGCGAACGAAAGATAAGCTAACCTTAAATCGTTTTGCTAAACCTCTTTGAGTATTTTCTTGGTTTTGCCATGCCGTTAGTATTCTTTGGCGTAAATCTAGCGAATATGCTGCCATATCTCATTAATTTCTTTAAGTTTTTTTCATGTTACCATACTTATAGCGGGTTTGAACGAAATTTGCTGTAAACTACAGATTGACGATCACATTAAGGAATGCAACCCAACAAAATTAAAAAGGCTGACCAATACAAACAGATGGTTAAAGGAATGTGGCGAGCGTGAGTAAAAATTCGAGAATTTTCGTTTTCTTGATGGGTAGTTTTTGATAATCTGACATTACCTATTTGCTTAGGCAAACGTTAATTAATTGGCAAGTAGTTAATTTTTGACTCCAGCCAGATTTTAAGTTGTTATAATATATTTGTCAATTAAAAAAATAGGGAGAAAAAACAAATGTTTTTTATGTCAGACGTAAACCTTAAGCAAACCTCGCCCACAGTAGCTTCCGCTGCTGGACGTTCGCTTAGAAAAATTGGACGAAAAATGAAGAAAACTCGGTTGGAACGTGAAACTGTTAGGGGTTTAGCTTCAGCCTTGTCCCAGACTGGATACAAGAGGCTGAAGCCTGTCCGATTTATGGGAGAGATTAACACTCGTTTCCTAAAGCCCGTCCGATTTATGGGGGAGATGAACCGCGTTTTAGGTTCAATCTCTAACTAAACTGTTTAAAGATTAGGGTTGTCGCTTTGGTGTTTGCTAAAGCGATAACTTGAATTAAAATCAGTAATCGCGGTCTCAATGGAAAAATTACTGTTAAACGGCAAAAGACGCTGGTAAACGTGATCGCCGATTGCGATTTGTAACTTTTTTTCTTCTATTGCTAAACAAAAGCTATTCTAATAGTTGTGGCTTTTTATGGAGAAAAAATGAAAAAATCTTTTTTCGGCTTGGCTGTTGCTACCTTGGCTTCGGTAATCGTTTCTACTTCTCTTGCTGGTGCTACCTACGATATAGCTTACAAAACGCGGCAATGGGGAAATTTGCAGTCTACAGTTATAAATAAATTTAGCAATAATTCTACTCAAAGTAATAAAATAATTTTCATAGTTAAAAAAGAAGATCCTAATGATCCACAAATAGTTAAAAAAAGATTTTTAGAAAAGATTAATAGAGATATAAAAGTAGCCGCTCCGCTACTACAAAAACCAAAGATACTTCAAGGAGCACAGAGAACATTTCAATATACTAAAAAATATGAATATAATATTACTAAAACAGATTCAATTGTATCTCCATACAGGGGAAACGTAGTATGGACTTTTATATTAAGAGCTAAAATATTAGATAATAAATACGCATCGAATGGAGACAATGAGCCTATAGTATTTAAGATGGAAGGAATATATGCCTATCAAGATAATATTTGGGTTATGAAAAATTTACGGTCTCCAGAGCCACCCTACAGGTGGGAGGAAAATTTTACTAATATGCTTAAGTCTGCTTTTCCAGATTTGCGTTAATAGCTGATAAGTAATTACAGCAACAATAATCCACCAGCTTGAATATTTGGGCTTCGCTTGAGTTGGATATAGCGCGATCGCCTTTAAGTCTCCAACATCACCATTGCCTCCCGCCAGGGCTTGAGTAAATAGGGTCGGCTCCCGTCTTGAATCGGTAAACGGACAAACGGTTCCCCATTGCGATCGCGGCTTAGGTGATTAGCAGGAACATTTTCCACCAGCCCCAAGGCGATAACTTTTTGATACCAATCCCAAAAACCATGAGGATAACCACTCTTGGGGTCTTTAGTCTCCATTGGTTGCCATTTTTGTTGAATTGCCTTAACCAAGTATCCCGACGGATTTTTAACAGTTCCCTTGCGTCGGGACTCCCGTAAAGCCGCGATCGCATTGGTCACAATCTCAGCT
>QBMS01000135.1:0-3148 GCA_003249095.1 Snowella sp. | reverse complement strand
GGGCAAAGAATGATCGGTTTTAAAAAATTTCTCTACACTCGCAATAGAGTGATCGCTTTCATAAACGGTTTCCAGATCAGTTAAGGCAAGTAATTCTGCATCAGTAGAGTTTTTTACATCATTAATATTTTTCAAAACAACAACAGGCTGTTTGTTGTTTTCTATATTTTCTCTATGTATGGGAACGAAAGAATAAGCATTTGAAGGTTGTTTTTGGGAAGTTTTTTGGCCAAAGAGAGAAGTTTTTTTCTGATCGTGAGAAGTTTTATTCTCAATTGACGATTGGGGGTGTACTGCCACTAATTTCAGGCAATGGGCGTTAAATTGTTTTAAAACTTGGACTAAACCGATGGATTCTAGCTGGGTGATGGCGGCTTTAATCCATTTTTTGCAGAACGGGCGGCGGCGATAGTTGCTAACAAACTGGTTAAAATCTTCGATCTCAAACTCAATGGCTTGACCTGCGGGGCGTAACCGAAGCAAGAAACGATAGAGAAAACGGGCGCAAGGGCTTACAGCAAAGGCTAAAGCATCATGATCGGCGGTAACTCTGGCAAAAGCAGTCATGTTAAAAGTCCTCAAATAAGTGGCGATCGAGGACAATAACTGCTAACCTTAAAGTTGAGACTTTTGTTTGGTTAGGCGATTTTTATCGTCCTCGACTTACAGCACAAGGCGATCTGTTGAAGCAGGTCGCTTTTGTGTATCTATAGGAAATCTTAAACTATTTTGGTTAATTAATCCTGAGTTGGTTTCGATTCTTTAGGTTTCTTCCCGAAAATCTGAATAAAGGAATGCAATCCAACAAAATTAAAAAGGCGCGTTACATTAACGCACCCTACGAAAGCGGCGATCGCTAGAAATGGCGGTATACTTTTTTAAAAATATTCATTTCTTATTTTTAACAGGTAATCTTTATGGGACAACTTATAACACTTGCGCTAGTCATAATCTTGCTTGTTCGTTTTAGTGCGCTGTTCATGGAAATATTAAAAGTGATCGTAGCTTTAATTTTTAATCCAGCAGGTGCTATATTCGGGATTTTAATAATGGCTATAATCATAAATGCGTTATCTTAACGCAAAACGTTAAGTCTAAAAACGACAATAGAAATGCCTAAACTTGCTGAACTTATCGAAAAGACATACGGTAAACCAGAGCGTCGGAAGTTTGAATCACTGACACTTTCAGAAAAGGATTTCAATGCAATACGGGAAATCGGTCTGGAGGTATTATTGAAATTCCCTGATCTTCCTGGCGTATGTGCTCCAATGTGCGCCACGTACCTAGCCTATTGGGAACAAAAGCCGCGACCAAGAATGTTTATGGTGGCGGGCGAATTCCTTGTGAATGACCTTCGCGTTTGGGGATACGACGAAATGTCTGCCACTATACAGGACGACTTGGCGAAATCGAACCTTTCTTGGGACGGACATTACTGGTTAGTGTTGGGTGAATACATAATTGATCCCTCTGTATTCCGAACCGCTTACTCCGAAAAGAGTCCACCCATTCTCAAGCAACACATACTGCGCGAATTCGGCGAAAATGGCGGAATGTTCGTGTCCAACGCTGCTGGTTTGACTGAAAAACGATTGCAATATATTCCCTATGCCGTACTTTCATATGATCAGGTTACATCTATTGTTTTTGGGGCAGAATCATACTGCGATCACGGTTCGGTTCCCTGATAGTGCGATCGCCATAGGGGGCGTTACTTAAACACACCTTTTTTGATCACTTTTAGTCTAATTTGCCGATTTTGTAAAGGCGATCGCGTTTTCTCCCTTAGTAAAATTTTTCTATTTTTCTCTAGCCCTTTTCCTAAACTCAGAAGGTTTCATAGCATTAGGATTCTTCCATACCCCTAAACGCGATCGCTACATAGCAGATT
The DNA here is from genome assembly GCA_003249095.1 of Snowella sp. GTDB lineage: Bacteria > Cyanobacteriota > Cyanobacteriia > Cyanobacteriales > Microcystaceae > Snowella. The sequence continues at coordinate 1,254 of QBMS01000135.1, read as the reverse complement.
TCTACGCGATCGCCCCTGACTCTCCTCAGCCCAATGTCAAATTGAATTAGAAGGTATAATTAGGGAAAGTCGTTCTGAAAGGTCACTATCTATGAAACACACCTTTGCGCCCTATCTCAAACATCTGGGTAAAACTCCTGAAGAACAATTGGAGAAAAATAAGCCATTAATGACCTGGTTACAGCAAAAAATGGAAGAAAAAGTCACGGAAGAAGAAGCAGAAGAAAATTCTAAAAATTGGGAAATAGTCAAAGAAATTATTGACAATAATCGCCCTTCTGGTCAAAAGCTTTTTTCTAGAGGATGATCGTTTTTTTAGATACAGGGGTTTTAGGTTTAGCTTCCTCTCCTAAAAATTCGGGAGACGTTTTCGCTTGTAAACAATGGCTATTTCATCTCATTGCTAGGGGAGTATTTGTCGTAACATCAGATATTTGCGATTATGAAGTGAGAAGAAGTTTGATCCTAGCGTCATTTAGAGATAACAAAGAAGAAGGTATTCAAAATTTAACTGACCTTCAAGAAATTATTGACTTTTTACCCGTTACCCAAGATGCTCTCCATCAAGCGGCCTATCTTTGGGCTTCCTCTCGTCGTCAAGGTCAACCGACTGCTGATTCTAAAACCCTTGATGCTGATGTCATTATTGCGGCTCAATGCCAACTACTTCAACAGGAATATCTAGGGCAAACTTTGACAATTGCTACAACCAATGTGAATCATTTAAGTCGTTTTATTGATGCTCAGGAATGGCAAGAAATTACTTTTTAGGAATGAGTTCGATTTGTGTTTTACCAAGGAAAATTTAACGGTTGGCTTTTCGGTATTCCCAAGGTTTAAGACCATTGTATTTCCATACTCCAATCTTTTTCTTTTGTGCCTCTTTCTCCAATTGGGCATATTGTTCAGCATTATCACTGCAATTTTTGGAATATTGAGCATAATAATAGGCCATACCCTCTTTAATCATCATTCCGCTTATCGGTATCTCCTCATCTCCCTTGCCAGTAGGAATAAAAATTTCTGCAACCATTCGGCCATATCCTTCTCTTTCTTTTTCCACAACGATTAACTTATTAGGATTCTTGGCTAACAGTGATCGCAAGTAATCACGGCTTTCTATGCCTAACGCTTGTTTCTTCTCTGGGGCATCTATACAGGCTACTCTCAGCTTACAGCAATTTCCGATCAAACACACTACGAAAAAGCTATCTCAAAGGCTCAAAGTAGAGACCACAATGTTGGAACCAATCA
>QBMS01000134.1 GCA_003249095.1 Snowella sp. | reverse complement strand
ATACAGATTTTATGCTCGTAAATTAGAGGATTTTAGATAATTTTTAGATAATTAAGGTGTTCTTTGCAAATCCGATCTTTCTTCAGGCACAATGGCTCCTTCGACGGGACAAACCTGAAAACAAATGCCACAATCAATACAGGTGGAAAAGTCAATCCAATACCAGTCGGTTCCTTTCATATTTTTATCAGGGCCAGGATGGATACAGGCAACGGGACAGGCATCTACACAATCGGCAATTCCTTCACAAACGTTAGTCACAATGCTATGGGGCATGGGTTTTCTCTGATTAAGTGGAATGATCACTCCCTAGCGTACACGATTTTTGGGGTTAGGTTTATTTCCGCAAATTTTCAAAAAAGATAGTTATTCGGACAGACTATCGGTATCAACGGGTAATTCAAGGCGTTGTTGAAGTTGTAAACGGATATCCGCATGAATTTCACGGGTGATCGGGTAAAAATAAGCCAGAACTAAACCGAGAACCAAGAAAAAAGCGGGTAAGGGGCCAACGGCAAAACGAATCGCCCATAACGCACTGTCGGGTTGGACGGGAATCGCTTCTCCTGGAATTCGGGGAATAAATCCTGCGGCTTCTAGGGTGACACCGACTAAAAATAGACCCAAGGCTAACCCAATTTTTTGCAATAACACCATAAAGGCATAAAAAATCCCTTCTCGCCGTTTGCCCGTGTTCAATTCATCCAAATCCACCACATCGGGAATCATTGACCAGGGAATCAGATAGGCAACGGAAACACCAACCCCCGCCAAGATGCCTAAGCTATACATTAAAATCACTTGCCCTGGTTGTAGGGTGACAAGCCCCACTTGAGCAATAATCCACATACTCATACCCAGAAAATAAACAATTTTTTTATCTAATTTTTGACTGACTGCTTGCCAGAAAAAAAGCATCACCAAAGCCGTTCCCTGAACAGAAAGAGCTAATAATCCTGAACGATCTTCAGGTAATTTCATCCAACTGACAACATAATAAACCAGAATAGAAGCAGTTAATTGAACGGCTAACCAGGAACAGAGGTAAATACCAATTACGAAGAGGAAGGGGCGATTGCTAAAGGCAATTTTTAATTGCTCAATAAATGACATGGAAATTTCACTGTCAGTTTTTTCGTTCTCTCGATGGGCCGCTTCACTGACTAGATGGGCTTCTGGTTCGGCATTCAATAATGTCCAGCCAAAGGCAATGGCAAAAATCCCTAATAATAATAGAAAGAAGCTAATGTAGTCAAACCCGCCTTTTGCGTTTAACCAGGATGAAGTGAGAGGAATCATCCGTAAAAGATTGATGAACAAAATTGTTGCCCCCGCAAATAAGAGAAAAGGAGCAACACGACGTTTAAGATTAGGGCTTAAAAGAGGAATTCTGCCTTTTTCCTGTAAACGTAAAGAACACCAGAGAAGGGCGATCGCCGACAATACGGAACACATAATACCGAGTTGCCAGAATTGCTCCTGGGGACGATTGGGTAAAGCATTGGCGATAAAAATGTAAAGAATCAGAGAAAGAATGCTGCCGCCAATGGAAAAGGTGAAGCGAAAACTGTTGAGACTGGTTCTTTCGTTATAATCTTGGGTTAATTCGGGAGTTAGGGCGGTATAGGGTAAATTTACCGCCGTATAGAAAATATTAAAAATAATGCCGATCGCCACATAATAGGCAAACAAACCCCACTGATTAATCTGAAGATCGTCGCTAAAACGGGGAATTGTCCACTGCAACAGATAAATTAAAACAAAGGGGAATATCCCCGCCAACATCCAAGGCAAACGACGACCCCATCGCGTTCGGGTGCGATCGCTAAGTACTCCCACAAAAGGATCATTGATTGCGTCAAAAATCTTACCGATCATCAAGACACTACCCGCCAAGCCTGCCGGCAAACCCGCCACATCGGTAAGAAAAAATAAGAGATAAAAAACTAAAATATTAGCTGTCACCGCAGGGCCAAAATCCCCCGCTCCGTAGGCTAATTTAGTACTAAAACTGAGTTTTTCGGGTGCTAATTGGGTTATGGTCATTTTTAATGCTCTAAGGATGGGAAAAACAGTCGCAAGTCGGTGAGTTTCGGATGACGATAAAATCAAAAGGCAATCAGACGAATCACAAAGCTCAAAAAAGAAGAGAACAAGACAACCCTAGTCTCCCATTCAGAATAAGGCTTTAAGCTTCTTTTGTCTGCCAAAGTATTGCATTGAAGTTGGCATAGCTACCGACTGTTTGGCAATTCAGTCCATAAATCTAAGCTCTAAAGCCATTTTGTCTAATTACCTCAATGACTGATCTGAGTATTTAACAATGGGTAAATTAATAAATAAATTAAACAATCGTTCAACTCAATCAACCAAAGAGAGAAGAGCGCGATGTTTTTTCAGCATTGTTCCAGCCGAAAATGAGACTATATTTATTTGACAAAATAAAATAAAAGTGGTGAAATAGCTGAATGAACTAGGATTGGGAACCGTAATTAGTCTGCTTGAGTCCATCAAACAAGACTTTTAGCCTAATCTTGTTAATATTCCGTATCCACAATATGCAAGAGTTTGATAGAATTCAACCACAAAATACCTAAGTTTTCACAATCACCTCTATTTTTATGTCTATCTTTAAATTTCTATGCTGTTTATTGTCGGTTGGGCTACTGGCAAAATTTGCGCCTGGTGCTAATGCCTTTTCAGAGTTTTCTGATTCCTCTAACACAGTAAAAGCTCAACCTTCCCTCAACTTTTGGGCATCTCAAAAGCAAAAAAACAAGCAAAACAAAACAGAGAATTTCCTAAAGGCCCAGAATACTGATGGCACTGAAACTTTTAGAAACGCCCAAAGTGCGGAAGAATTGAAAGATCTGTTAGAAGTTAGAGAGATACCCGAACCTTCTAGAGCTTCCGCTTCCCCTTCCTCTAGTTTAGGTATTCCCACGGGTTTCGGCGCTCAATGGGGAAATGCTTGGATTGGCGGTGCTTACGGTTCTTCCAGGCTTTATAGCCCCTCTGCTGATGGTTCTATCAGTTTTGGAATGGGCTTCGGAGATGCCAGAAAATTGGTTGGGCTAGAGGTATTTACTGGGATCTTCAACCTAAGTGGCGATGACGATAGTCTCGGTGGCTCTGCTGGGAATGGGGGAGCGGTAGGTTTTAAGTTGCATCGTTTGCTAGATGACCGAGGCTATTTTTCTGCTGGAGTTGGCATGGCTAATGTCATTCGCTGGGGCGGCGACAATGTCTATGGGGGGGGAGACGATACCTATTTTGGAGTTGTAACGGGACGGTTCGATCTCCAGGAAGGTCAAGAAAATCCATTACCTTTAATTATTTCAGCAGGCTTAGGGTCTGGTGCGTTTCGTTCTATGGGAGCTTTGAATGCGAATGAGCAAAATGTTAATGTTTTTGGGTCGGTGGCTTTGCGAGTTATTCCTGAAGTCTCTTTAATCAGCACTTGGACGGGTTCACAACTCAATATGGGAACTTCCCTTGCCCCCTTTCATAATTTTCCTTTAGTACTTAATTTGGGAGCGGGCGATGTGACTGGGGCCTATCCCCAGGGAACTCGATTTATAATGTCCCTAGGTTATGGCATAAGATTTTAATATTTCAATAGGAGAGCAACAAAATGCGAAACTTATTAGTTAAAAATTCATTGGTGAAATTAGTTTTGGTGAGCTTATTGGGAGTTTGCTTAGTTTCTCCTAGTGCTCAAGCGAATAAAGGAGATGCGATCACTGGAGATGGGGGAGGCGGCAACTTAGACAGTTCGACCTTTGGAGATTTTTTCAGTGTTCCTGAGATTCCCTCCGATGGTATCAACGCATTTTCAACGTCAGGACTTCCTCCTAATTGGAAATGTCTCAATCGGGCTGTTTGCGATGATTGTGATTTAAGGTTAGAGACCCTGGCACAAATGCTGAATACTAACTTAGCAGGAACCTTAACTCAGAAAGTTATTCAGGGATCGGCTCCTCGGTTTTGTTGTGATCCTGCCATAGCCGCTAGAGCAATCAGCTTTCAAGATGTCGCGTTATCGAGATCCCCCGTACCGCCGGGAGGAGCTTTCCAGATGACTTCAGGCAGTTCTGGTGCCGCGCTTTTGGCTGGTGTTCAACCTGCCTCATTAAATAATCAGTTGCCTAGCAGTAGTTCGGTGATGGTGGCCCAAGCGGTGGCCCCCGATTCTGAACCCGTTCGGATTAATCCTGCTCCTGCTGCTGCTCGTCCGCGAAAGAGGGATGAACCCTTTCCTGCGGCTAATGCCAGTCCCAGCGCAAATCAGCTAAATGAAGAATTGCAGAAGGCGTTGAATCTCCAGTCCGATCCCATTGATGCAAACAAAAGTCAGAGTATAAAGTTGCAATCTCTTCAAGCGTTGGTAACGACTTTACAGGGTTTAATTTGGGAAGAAAGTTTAGCCGATCAAACCCAACAGATTAATATTGATGTTGAGCAGTTGGCGGCTGCGATCAAATCCTACAATGATTTGCTCAGGCTGATGAGTGCTGAAGAGTTGAACGCTTGGCGCGGTAACAGAAATGGGCAAGATATCACCAATGTTCTTAAGCAATTAAGAGAAGGTGTAACCCTTCTGTAGCCACCTTGATTTGTTCATCAATTGTAATAAAATTTTAGGCTATTTAGCGATCGCGGATTTCTTGGGGAGATGCGCGATTTTTTTTAATCTGAATAATCCGATAAACATCCTCTATAATATGCCATAAGCCATTTGTTATCTCCTAACTCACCATGAAAAGTGCCTTCCTAGACCGCCTCCACAGTCCCGAACGTCCCGTCTTAGTGTTTGACGGCGCGATGGGAACCAACCTACAAGTCCAAAACCTAACCGCCGAAGACTTTGGTGGGCCAGAATACGAAGGTTGCAATGAATATCTAGTCCATACCAAACCCGAAGCCGTCGCAACCGTCCATCGCGGCTTTTTTGAGGCGGGAGCAGATGTCATCGAAACGGATACCTTTGGGGGAACTTCCATTGTTTTAGCGGAGTATGACCTGGGAGATAAGGCGTACTATTTGAATAAAACGGCGGCTGAATTGGCAAAAAGTATCGCCAATGAGTTTTCTACACCCGAAAAACCTAGATTTGTAGCGGGTTCAATGGGGCCAGGCACCAAATTACCGACCCTGGGTCACATCGACTATGACACCCTGAAAAATTCCTATATTGAACAGGTACAGGGTTTATACGATGGCGGCGTTGATTTGTTATTAGTAGAAACCTGTCAGGATGTGTTGCAAATCAAGGCGGCTCTTAATGCCATTGAAGAAGTTTTTGCCGAAAAAGGCGATCGCTTACCGCTCATGGTGTCGGTGACGATGGAAGTCATGGGAACGATGTTGGTCGGAACTGAAATCGGTGCGGCTTTGGCCATTTTAGAACCCTTTAAAATTGATATTTTGGGCTTAAATTGTGCCACAGGCCCCGACAAAATGAAGGAACATATCAAATATTTGTCGGAACATTCGCCCTTTATTATTTCCTGTGTTCCCAATGCGGGCTTGCCAGAAAATGTTGGGGGACAGGCTTTTTATCGCCTGACTCCTGTGGAATTGCAGATGGCTTTGATGCACTTCATTGAAGATTTGGGCGTACAAATTATTGGCGGTTGCTGTGGCACTCGACCCGATCATATTAAAGCTTTAGCCGATGTTGCTAAAAATTTAACTCCCAAAGAACGTCATCCTTATCATGAACCTTCGGCCGCTTCAATTTATACCACCCAGCCCTATATTCAAGACAATTCTTTTCTGATTGTGGGAGAAAAATTAAATGCCAGTGGTTCCAAGAAATGTCGGGATTTATTAAATGCAGAAGATTGGGATAGTTTGGTTTCTCTGGCGAAATCTCAGGTCAGAGAAGGAGCGCATATTCTGGATGTGAACGTCGATTACGTGGGACGTGACGGCGTAAAAGATATGCACGAATTAGCCTCTCGTTTGGTGAATAACATCACCTTACCTTTGATGCTAGATTCAACAGAATGGCAAAAAATGGAAGCGGGTTTAAAAGTGGCTGGGGGGAAATGTATCCTCAATTCCACTAACTACGAAGATGGGGAAGAAAGGTTTTATAAACTATTAGATATTGCTAAACAATACGGAGCAGGTATTGTCATCGGAACCATTGATGAAGATGGCATGGGACGCACGGCAGATAAGAAATTTGAAATTGCTAAACGGGCCTACGATGCCGCGATCGCCTATGGAATTCCTGCTTCAGAAATTTTCTTTGATACTTTAGCCTTACCGATTTCGACAGGGATTGAAGAAGACCGCGAAAATGGCAAAGCCACGGTAGAATCCATTCGTCGTATTCGCCAGGAATTGCCTGGTTGTCATGTTTTATTAGGAGTTTCTAACGTTTCCTTCGGTTTAAATCCCGCCGCCCGTCAGGTGCTTAATTCTATCTTTTTGCATGAATGTATGCAGGCAGGTATGGATGCGGCGATCGTCAGTGCCAATAAGATTTTACCCCTAGCGAAAATTGATCCTGAACATCAAAAAGTTTGTCAGGATTTAATCTATGATCGTCGGGAATTTGACGGTGATGTTTGCACCTACGATCCTTTGACGAAATTAACCACTTTATTTGAAGGAAAAACTACCAAACGCGACAAATCTAATGATGCCAATTTACCCGTTGAAAAACGGCTTACTCAACACATCATTGATGGGGAACGCTTAGGTTTAGAAGATGCCCTAAAAGAAGCTCTAAAAAGCCATCCTCCCTTGGATATTATTAATATTTTCCTATTAGATGGAATGAAAGTTGTCGGAGAATTATTTGGCTCTGGGCAGATGCAATTGCCCTTCGTTTTACAATCCGCCCAAACCATGAAAGCAGCAGTCGCTTTTCTGGAACCCTTTATGGAAAAATCCGAGAGTTCCAGTAATGCCAAGGGGACGTTTATTATTGCCACTGTTAAAGGTGATGTTCATGATATTGGTAAAAACCTGGTAGATATTATTCTTTCCAACAATGGTTATAAGGTCATTAACTTAGGGATTAAGCAACCCGTAGAAAATATCATTGATTCCTATCGAGAACATAATGCTGATTGTATTGCCATGAGTGGTTTGTTGGTTAAATCAACTGCGTTCATGAAGGAAAATCTAGAAGTCTTTAATCAAGAAGGCATTACGGTTCCAGTCATTCTTGGTGGTGCGGCGTTAACCCCTAAATTTGTTCATCAGGATTGTCAAAATACCTACAAAGGACAAGTGATTTATGGAAAAGATGCTTTCTCTGATTTGCATTTTATGGATAAATTGATGCCAGCAAAACATCAGGATTCCTGGGATGATTTCCAGGGTTTTCTGGGAGAATTTGCGGAGGAAAATAGTAAGTTAAAAAATCAGGATGAACAAGCTCCCGATATTGGGGTTTCTGCCGATCAATTAATCGATGCAGGAGAAGTCAAAGAAGTTATTCCCACAGAAATTGATACCCGTCGTTCAGAGGCGATCGCGATTGATATTGAGCGTCCTGCTCCGCCTTTTTGGGGAACCAAGATTTTACCCCCTGAAGAGATTCCTATTGAAGAAGTTTTTCCCTATTTGGATTTACAAGCCTTATTTGTGGGTCAATGGCAATTCCGTAAACCCAAGGAACAATCCCGCGAAGAATACGATGCGTTTTTAGCGGAAAAAGTTCATCCAATTCTAGCCGAATGGAAAGCCAAAGTGATTGAGGAAAATTCTCTCCATCCAACGGTGGTTTATGGTTATTTCCCCTGTCAATCAGAAGGCAATTCGGTTCATATTTATGATCCAGAAATGATTAGTCAAAATAACGGCAAGATTCCCGATGGTTTAGAACCCGTTGTTACCTTTGATTTTCCCCGTCAAAAGTCGGGTCGTCGGCTTTGTATTGCGGACTTTTTTGCACCGAAAGAATCAGGCATTACGGATGTTTTTCCCATGCAAGCCGTTACGGTAGGGGAAGTCGCAACAGAATATGCGAAAAAACTGTTTGATGGAAATGAATATACCCACTATCTTTATTATCACGGTATTGCGGTGCAAACTGCCGAAGCTCTAGCGGAATGGACTCATGCCCGTGTGCGTCGTGAATTGGGTTTTGGGGATCAAGAACCTGACAATATTCGGGATATTTTGCAACAGCGTTATCAGGGTTCTCGTTATAGTTTTGGTTATCCCGCTTGTCCTAATATGTTGGATCAATATAAGCAGTTGGAGTTATTACAAACTGACCGCATTAATCTATTTATGGATGAAAGTGAACAGGTTTATCCTGAACAATCGACAACGGCGATTATTACCTATCATCCTGCGGCTAAATATTTTAGTGCTTAGTTTGGGTTCATTATTAAATGGTCTGGTTAAAAATATGACTTATTACCAGACCTTTGTTTTAAAATTTTGTATAAAGAACTTCAAAATATGAATCAATTAAGCATACAAGAATGGTCAGGAGAAGAATGGGAAAAATTAATTCAAAGACTTCTCAAAAGACATCATGGACATACTAACTATCAAGAAGTTCCAGCTAAACATGGAGGTGATTTAGGATTAGAAGGTTTTTCCACAAATGGCTTTGCTTATCAATGTTATGCTGCTCAGGGACAACGTGATACAAAAAGTTTGTATGAAGCACAACGAGACAAAATCACAACTGATATAAACAAGTTTATAAATAATGGGTCTGATTTGATGAGACTTTTTGGAGACATCATCATTTGTCGTTGGTGTTTAGTAGTTCCAATATATGAAAGTAAACAATTGCTTGAACACGCAACTAAGAAAACCCAACAAGTTCTAGCAAGAAATCTTCCATATGTTGCTCCTGATTTTAGAATAATGATAGTAACTTATCAGAACTTTGAAAAAGAAATTCAAGAATTAGCCACAGCAGGTGTTCTTAAAATTGATACTACGTTGGAAAATATTAAGGTTGAACCAGAAATAGTCGAACAATGGTTAAGTGATAATAGTGATGGTGAATTGCTCAACAAATTAGATTTTAAATCTCGAAAGATTAAAAATTTGGTGGCAGCTCAAAAAACTGAAGCATTTAAAAATCAAATCGCCAATAATTATTTAATAGGTCAAAATCTTTTAAGTGAGCTTAATAAAAAATTTCCCGATCTTTATTCAAGAATCAAAAATTGTAAAATAACTTATGAGACCAATTTAGCTTTAAAAAGTCTTTTAAACACTCATTCACCCAATACCCATCTTGATAATATTTTGAATGAATATTCTAATCAACTTAGTAAAGAAATCCCAAATTTATCTTCATCTCATATTCAGATACTTTGTTATGAAGCAATCTCAGATTGGTTGATGCGTTGCCCTTTAGATTTTTAAAATATTAGTTATGGATAATCAAGAATTATTAAACTATCTAGTAGATATTCCTTTTACTTTTCACCAGAGGCCAACTCCACTTGAACCTCAATTTCGAGTTATTTGGGGGCTATCTATTCTTGTTTTAATTTTGTATATTTGTAGTCGTGGTAAAAAAAGCTCAGTATCAAGATTACATTTTTTAAGCTGGGCTGTACGAAGTGCTGAGAATCGAGAGAATTTAATTGAGCTACTAGAGAATAGACACTCTCCTTTAGCTGCTCTCGTTCAATATGATCCTAGTTTTGACAGAGCGATCAAATATGCTCTTGCCGAAAAACTCGTTGAGACGGATAATGGGAAAACTATTCGTCTAGCTCCCAATGGCCTAACCCTGGTTCAACAAATAATACAAACAGAAAATTGTTTAAAGGAAGAAAAAGACTTCCTAACCCAAAAAGCAGTATTAGTCACGGAAACACAGGCAAAAATTTTCTTGACTAATTAAATTTAATTATGCCCTTAATTATTCAGCATCTAAAACTTGAAGTTACAACATCAAATGGTAAATATGGTGTTGAAATCCCGTTTGAACTAGGGCTGTTTATTTTACAAGCAGATAATACTTCTGGGAAATCTACTTGTTTATTGTCTATTCTTTATGCTTTAGGATTAGATGGAATGCTTGGCCCTAGCCATAATCCCCCTTTGCCCCCAGTTGTTACGGAACGCCTTGAATATAATAACGAAGTCTATAATGTTATTGAATCTGAAGTTTTTCTGGAAATTTCAAATGGCTCAGATGTTGTTACAGTGAAACGACAAATCAAAGGAAATCAAGACAGACACTTAGTTGATGTTTGGGATGGCCCAATGTTAACTTCTCCTAATAGCTCTTATCGCCATAAAAATTATGTAGTACGAAGAACAGGCAGTGCAACAAGAGAAATTGGATTTAATCGTTTTTTAGCGGAATTTATGGGCTGGAAGTTGCCTACCGTGTCTAAATACAATGGAGAAGAAGTATTACTTTATATGGAAACCATTTTTCCTCTTCTTTTTGTAGAGCAAAAACATGGATGGTCAGACTTGCGCAGTCGTTTTCCAACATATTTACAAATTAAAGATGTAAGTCATCGAGTAATTGAGTTTATTTGTGCTTTAGATGCTCAGGAAATTGCCACAAAAAAAATACTTCTCAAACAAAAAGAAAGGCAAATTAAAGACAATTGGCAGACAATTGTTAGAGAGTGTAATCGTTTAGCTCAATCAATTGATGGCTTTATAGAAAATTTTCCACAAGAGCCAAAATCGTCGTGGCCTCCCCTTCCTTATCCACAAATAGTAATTAATAAAGAAGACTTAAAAGTAACCATTGGTGAAGAAATTGTTGAATTAGAACAAAGGCTTGGATTAATGGAGTACGAGAATGTTCCTGTTGTTCATGAAATCGTTGAAGAAACAAAACAACAGTTAAATAAAAAAGAAGAACAGCTTGTAAATATTGAAATAGAAATTAAGCTTCTATTTGAAGATATTGGCCAACAACGTATGCAAATCACATCAATTGAATCCAGAATAACTTCTTTAAAAAATGAACTACAAAGAAATAAGGATTTAAAAACGTTATCAGAACTACAAGGGATAAAACAATTACATACAACTGAAGGCGAATGTCCAACTTGTCATCAGTTTATTAGTGATTCATTGATTACACCAGAAATCATTAGTCGTTCTATGACAATTGATCAGAATATAGATTTTGTTAAAGAACAAATAAAACTGTTTGAGGCAATGTATAAAAGTGAATCATCAACTCTAAGGCTTAAAGAAAGAAAGCTTCGTAATATTAGCCAATCTGCTTCAGGGATTCGTGAAGAAATTAGAGCATTAAAAACAACATTAACATCTCATAATAACGCGCCTTCATATGCTTTTGTTGAAGCTAAATTCACGGCACTGGTATCGTCTAATTGGAGGCTAGAAAGTTTGCAATACAAGAGGTTCAAC
>QBMS01000133.1 GCA_003249095.1 Snowella sp. | reverse complement strand
GTATTATACGTTTCTGAATATAGTGACTCACATTTTTGACAGATAAATATTTTTCTCTCTCCATTATTTTTCGTTTTGTAATGAGAATGAATTTTCACTTCCTCGCTGTGACAATGAGGACAGTCTCGTTTAAATAATTCTTTTTCTTTCCCATTGCAAAATATAGAATCATTAAACTCTTGGATTGGCTTTATCTTTTGGATTGACATACTCTCTCTCCTTTTTTTACCGATTTATTTATAGTATTATTACCCTTAACACCCCTGTAAAGTTATAACCATTACTTCCAAGCTTATATTTGCTTCTTTGTTTCTCTAATCCTTTGCCCAGTAATCCTTTCTGCCTTTAATCAGGCTGAACCATTGCCCCAATTCTTGGTAATCAAGAAAAATTTCCTAAAAAGTTAGAGCCGAGAGAAGCCTTAACAGCCTATGTGGATTTACAATCAATACTGTCATTAACAAATATCAGAAATGTTTATTGTGCTTTTGCCAAAACGTCTTGTTATCATACTGAAACAGGGAAAACAAAAGCATTGAAACAATTGATTCAATATGCCAGAAATTAATATCCGAATACATAGTGCGATTAACGAGTTTTTTACTGCGATCACTATTTTTGTATAGTACATCAATAACATACATTTAAAATTCTGCTAACTCATCATAATTCTCCTAAATATGATCGCTGAAAATTTAGTAAAGTGAATGATATATCGGATGATAATTATGTCTTTAATCAGAGATTATAGTGAAACAATTAATTCTCGTATTCAGCGTGATCCCGCTTTCGCACAAGCTTTATTAGATGAAGCAGTTTCTCTTTTTCTAAATGGAGAACCAGAAACCGCTAGACTTATTTTAAGAGAATTGATTAATGCCACCATTGGATTTGAAGAACTAGCTGTTGCCACTTCAAAACCGAGTAAAAGTTTACATCGTATGTTATCGGCAAAGGGCAATCCGACAATGGATAATTTAACATTGATTTTTAATATTTTACGAAAAATATTGAAGGTTGATATAAAGGTTTATTCAGTTTCTTGTCTCTAAATTTTGTATCTAAAATAGGTGCGATCGCTGGAAGAAAGGGGAATATAGTTTATAAAAAAAGAGAGATAGGCTTATCCCTCTTTTCCTTATTTTCAAAATTACTGAAAAATTCAATCTTTAACCAGCAATATAACCGAGTTCTATCAACTTTGCCCAAACCTTAGCGACGCTTTCTTCCAAACTTTCTAAGTCCGTGCGACATTCCACTTCAGGATTTAACGGTTCTTCATAGGGGTCATCAATGCCTGTAAATCCCTTGATCTCTCCCTTTCTTGCCTTTTGGTAAAGACCCTTGACATCTCGCCCTTCGCACACCGCTAGGGGCGCATTGACAAAAATTTCTACAAAATTACCAATTTTTTGTCTGACTTCTTCACGAATATCGCGATAGGGGGAAATCGCAGAAACTAAGACGATTACACCATGACGGGTCAAGAGATGGGAAACAAAGCCGATACGGCGAATATTTTCATCTCGGTCTGCCTTGCTAAAACCCAAGCCCTTAGTCAGATTGGTACGAACCACATCTCCGTCTAAAACCTCAATTCCGTAACTGCTTTCCCTTAATTTTTTTTCTAGAGCCTGAGTAATAGTAGTTTTCCCCGCACCACTTAATCCCGTAAACCAAAGGGTAACTCCTCGCTGATTCATAATCGTTGTGATTCCTGTTGTAACATTCTTGATCAATCTCACACATTATCGCGATCAGGGTCGGATGAGAAATATTTTTTAGGTTTGGCAGGTTAGGAATGCTTCCAGACCTCTAGCTCCTTTAATTGCTGAGATTGGGTTTCTAACTTTAACGTCAGGCGATCGCAGACCATTTCACAGAGATCAAAAATCAACGGATCAACGATTTCGTAATAGGCACTGACTCCTTCGGGTTTACGATCCACCATTCCCGCTTGGGCTAAAATTTTGAGGTGTTTTGACACATTAGCTTGCCCTAACTCGGTTTCAACCATGATCTCAGTCACATTTTTGGCTCCCGACTTGAGACAACACAACACCCTCAGACGGTTCACTTCAGACAAAACCTTAAAATAGTCGGCCAATTGAGCTAACGCCCTGGGAGTAATTTCCATCATTAAACCTATTCCAAAAGTAAGGTGACAAAATTTTCTTTATCAGACTATACTACCATATAGTAATATAACGCCATGAGCTTAGTTGAGATTTTCTAGGCTTACCCGATCCCTATCTCAGGAGAAGACCATGTTATTTCGTCAGTTGTTTGACCCTGAAACCAGTACCTATACTTATCTCGTCGCTGATTCTGTTACCCAGGAAGCACTCTTGGTTGATCCCGTTTTGGAGCAATTTCAACGGGATTTTCAAGTCTTGGAGCAATTAGGGCTTACTCTCAAATATTGCTTAGAAACCCATATCCACGCCGATCACATCACGGCAACGGGACAATTTCGCAAAATAACGGGGTGTCAGGGGATTGTTCCTAAAAATGCCCAGGCCGACTGTGCCGATCGCTTTATCGAAGATGGGGAAGAAATCACCCTGGGAAACATCGTGATTCGGGCGATCGCAACACCAGGCCACACCGATAGCCACATGGCCTATTTGGTCAATGGAACTCACCTGTTGACGGGGGACGCACTCTTTATTCGGGGTTGTGGTCGGACGGATTTCCAGAGTGGAGATGCGGGTATTCTGTTTGATTCGGTGACCCAACGATTATTTGTCCTACCTGATAGCACCTGGGTTTATCCTGGTCACGATTATGGGGGTTTAACCGTTTCTACCATTGGCGAAGAAAAACAATTTAATCCCCGTTTTAAGGGCCGCGATCGCCAACAATTCATCGAATTTATGGACAGTTTGGACTTACCGAATCCCAAAAAAATCAGGAAAGCTGTCCCCGCCAATGAACGCTGTGGCAATGTTGCCCTAATTTCTTAACAAAAAACTTTAATTTAAACAGGAGTTAACTTTCAACCATGACTACCTCTCTCAATCAATCCCAATTACAAGAAATCGACGCTTTAACCCTACAGCAATGGCTCACTGATCAAAAGGCGGTTTTAGTCGATGTACGCGAACTAGGAGAATACGCCAACGAACATATTACGGGCGCGGCATCCTTTCCCCTCTCTAGCTTTGACCCGTCCCGTCTTATTTCAGAAAAAAATAAAACCATTGCTCTCTATTGTCAATCTGGCCGACGTTCGGCTCAAGCAGCCCAAAAACTTCTAGAAGCAGGATTTCCCCAGGTCGCCCACCTCAAAGGAGGAATTCCTACCTGGACAGCCGCAGGATTTTCGACACAAACAGAAAAAAATGCCCCCATTAGTTTATTTCGGCAGGTACAAATTGTGGCAGGTTCCCTCGTCGTTATCGGAACCGTATTAGGTGTGTTAGTTTCCCCTAAATTTTTGATCTTAAGTGGTTTTGTGGGCTGTGGTTTGGTTTTTGCAGGAATTACCAACACCTGTGCAATGGGAATGCTACTTGCGAAATTTCCCTACAATCAACGCAATAATCAACGGGGAATCGGCTCATGACCTGGCTTGTTGGGCATTTTCTCGCCGTTTGTATTGGTATTAGCCTGGGGCTTTTGGGGGGCGGTGGCTCGGTTCTTGCCTTGCCTATTCTGGTTTATTTCATGGGGGTTGCGCCCAAATCCGCGATCGCCATGACCCTGATTATTGTGGGAACAGTCAGTCTTTTGGGAACCATTCCCCACTGGAAACGGGGCAATATTAATCTGAAAACCGTGTTGATTTTTGGTTCAGCAACCATGATCGGGGCTTTTGGGGGAGCAAGATTGGCGACTATGCCTTTTATTACGGCAACTTTTCAGATGCTCTTGTTTGCAGGGATGATGTTATTGGCCGCAGGATTTATGATTCGTCGCGCCTCCCAGAGTCATAAACCCAAGGATCTGCCGCCAGAGTTGGAACTGTATCCCGAACCTGTTTGTAGATACTGCTGGCTTTGGCTAATGACGGAGGGCATTGGAGTGGGGGTTCTGACAGGATTGGTGGGCGTGGGGGGAGGATTTGCCATTGTTCCCGCTTTGGTTTTGTTGGGGAATATCCCGATGAAACAGGCGATCGCGACTTCTCTATTGATTATTGCCCTGAATTCGATCGCGGGACTACTGGGTTATCTGGGTCATATTGCGATCGATTGGCCTCTGACGGTTTCTTTTACCTTTGCCGCCGCCCTGGGGACAATCGCAGGAAGTTATCTAGCCCAATTTGTTTCAGCTAAACAATTACAAAAAAGCTTTGGTTATTTTTTGTTGGCAGTGGCGACCTTTGTGTTGATCCAAAATCGCCAGGTTTTCCAACAGTTGAATCTACCGAGGATTAATTCATCCCCAGGCATTCAACACCGTTCTTCGTGATTGTGACGATAAATTTAATCAATTAATCAATCATGATGGATTGGGGACGCTGACTCGATTCGCTCTCCATTTCTGCACCACTAAAATCCGTCACTCCTTGTTTTTCTAACCAACTTTTTAAAGGATCAGAAGACAATTTGATCCGTAGCATTCCCGAAACAAAGCCCCCCGTAAAAGCAATGGGTTGTTGGACTAATTCTTTGACAATGGGTTGTAATTCAGTTAAAAACATGGTCTAGACTCCTGAATATTGGGGATTTTATGATTAATATCTATTAGCGTTAGCTTTACTGATTCTCGATACATCTCTGCCCCCCTAGCCCCCCAACTTTGGGGGGAACCGATCAGAAAGTCCCCCAGTATTGGGGGATTTAGGGGGCTGTGCAAAACTATCATTAATGTAATGACTAACTTAACGCATTTTTAATGGGCGGTGATCTGAATATCCGCGATCGCCTGATTGGTTAAACATTGCCAATGACAGCTATATAAATCAGGAGATTGAACCCCCAAAGACGCGATCGCGGGAGCCGCAGGAAAGGGCCAGAGACGATCAAAAATAATTTCTTGCTCTATCACCCCAAATTGTAGTAAATACACAGAAGGAGGAGCTTCTAGAGCCTCTAAAGATTGATAGGCTAAAGAATAGAGTTGTTGGCGCAAATTATCAGACAGTTCAATGGGTTGCTGATAAGCATTCGGCATTGCCCCTTCTCCAATCACTTCCGCATAGAGCGGCCCCTTAGCTGTCCAGACAATCGGTAACCAAAGATCACCGAGCCAATTCACACTGGCATTACTTTTATACTTTAAATGCTCTTCAACCCAAGCACGACGACCTAAAACATCTTGACAAGCTTGATAGACCTGTTGGGAAGGAAAAACCAACCACTTGGGAAGTTGGATCGTCAGGGGACAGTAAATACGGCCAGCAGTCGAGGTTTGCTTCTGGGCCGTTTCAGACCAGAGGGAAGCAACAGCAATCACATCAATGAGGGTATCGGGAGAATTAGCAATAATCGCCTGTTTTAAAGCGGTTAACATTCGCTCAGTCACGGGAGAAGCGGCAATCAATCGCCCCTCCTGTTTGACCTTGGCATTGACGATAATACAGACCCGCCCGCTCATCCTGGGTTTTTTTAACTGCTGATTGCTCACTATATCTAGCTTCCTTCCCTATAATGAATGCCTTAATCATACATTTTCCCTGACTTTAGGGATAGACGGGTAGGGTAAATTGAAAACAACTTCCCTGTCCCAGAACGCTATCCACCCAAATCTGGCCATAATGCGCTCGAATAATTTTACGACAAAAGGATAAACCCAACCCATACCCTTCTTTTTCTGCGTCCCTAGTTAGCCGAAAATGTCCTTCAAAAATATTTTCTCGTTTCGATTCGGGAATACCCGGCCCTGTATCAGTAATACTGACTTGGATTCTTTGGTTGGTGCGATGGAGAATAGAAACATTGATTTTTCCCCCATTGGGGGTGTATTTAATCGCATTATCTAACAAATTGGCAAAAACCTGCTGAATGAGTTCTTCGTCGGCGTAAATTGAGGGTAAATCCTGGGGAATATCGATTTCTAGGGTGAGGGATTTGGCATCACAGCGATCGCGATAGAGGCTGAGAATTTCACCACAGAGATTTTGGAGATAAAATTGATGATTGTGGATTTCAAAATGAGAACTAAAGTTTTTGGAAGCCTGGAGGATGTCTTTGATCAGGCGATTCATAATACGAAACTGCTGACGGGCTTGATAATAAATACGTTGCTCTAGGTCGGGCTTGCGATCGCCTTCGGGTTTCTGCTGGAGGAGTTCTAGGGTATCTACGGCAATCGTGGCGGCAGTCAGGGGACTCCGCAAATCGTGAGCCAACATGGCTAAAATTTGATCTTTAAACTTAACTTGTTCTAACAGGGCTTCTTTTTCCTGCTTTAAACGAAAAATTTCATCGCACAGTCGCATGGATTCCGCCGAATCGCTAAAGGAAAGGGGATGATTGCTAATAATCGTGGTTGCCTCTTCAAGTTTGGAACGCTCAAATAGTTGTTCTGCGATCGCCTGTTCCCAATGGGGCCACCATTTTTTTAATTGATTGACAATATTACTCCCCGTCAAGGTTTGTCGAGGAGCGGGGGAATTTTTAACCAAAGAAGGAGTCGCCACCAAACGAAAATGTTCAACGAGGTGGGGCTGTTCGGTAATTTCAATCACCTGGAGTTCAAAAGGATAATCCGTTTTTAGCTCTTTTAAATAGGCTTGAATTTGTTGAACATTTTCCTGGGAATGGGGACGATCATCGACAAACAGCAAGAGTTGCAGCAACACAGGAGCGGGGGAATTTTGTCCAGACGTTGTTGACATATTACTGGAGTGTGGCACAAAAACTGACTATCACAAAACCAATTTAATTAAGATGAAAATATTAAAACGCTCTAAAAAAAGGCTTTTGCTTGATTTTAACGTAAAGTGTCGAAAAAATTTTCCCTCTGCTCCCTGATGTTTTGCGGTTTAAGTGGCCATAGTGTCATTGCTCGTTATCAGCGATCGCGATCGGCAATGCGATCGGCAATAAATTGAATTTTGAATTACTATAAAGTATATATAGAAAGAATTATAGGAATTTTAAATATCGGCAATGTATCGAGAAGAGACTATAGATTTGATGGAACCCATGCTTCCAACGGAAAACAGATTGCTAGAAGACTTAGTTTTTACCCTTACTCAGCAGACTAGCGAGTTAAAGGCTATCCTAAAACCCCACACCGCCGAAGCCATTGGTAATTTAGTCCGTTCCATGAATTGTTATTACAGCAACCTCATTGAAGGTCATAATACTCACCCCCAAGATATTGACCGAGCCTTGGCTGAAGATTTTTCGGACAATCCTGAAAAACGAGATCTTCAACTTGAGGCCAAAGCCCATATTGAAGTTCAGCGAATCATTGACTCAGGAGCTAAACCCAATGTTGTTTCCATTGATTTTTTGCGGGATATTCATCGGCAATTTTGCGATCGCTTACCCGACAGTCTCCTCTGGGTAGGAGAGGGTGAAAATAGAAAGCAACTATTAGGTGGGGAATTTAGATCTGGTCGAGTGCAAGTCGGAAGACATATTCCGATTAGTCCTGATAAAATTGAGCGATTTATGGCACGTTTTGTCCAGGTTTATGCTCCCAGCAAACTTTCCAAGCCTAAACAGATAATCGCCGTTGCCGCCGCCCATCATCGTTTTTTGTGGATTCATCCCTTTTATGATGGTAATGGGCGAGTTGCCAGGTTATTTTCCCACGCTTACCTTAGGGAAATTGGACTAGGTAGCGGTCTTTGGTCAATTTCCAGGGGTTTAGCTCGAAATTCACAAAAATATAAAAGATTACTCATGGCCGCCGATGAGCAAAGAGAAAATGACTTTGACGGCAGAGGTAATCTCAGTCTCAGAGCATTAACTGAATTCATTCAGTTTTTTTTGGAAACCGCGATCGATCAAGTTGGATTCATGCGATCGCTATTGGAGCCAGAAAACCTACTGACAAGGCTAGAAATTTACATTAACGAAGAAGTTCATCTCGGTCATTTACCCAGTGGTTCATTTTCTTTGATGAGAGAAGTTATCCTCTCTGATGAAGTGGAACGAGGCCGTGCACCCAGCATTACAGGCTATCAATCCCGACAAGCCCGTACCGTACTCAGTACATTGTTCAAAGAAGGATTGCTGACTTCTGACACTCCGAAAGGTTCAGTCAGAATTGCGTTTCCGCTAAAACTTGCAGAAAGAATATTTCCATCCCTCTATCCCTCCTGAACGCAAGGAAAACTTAGTAATTACAATCAATGTAAATATTTGACTAGACGATAACGATATAATTAGGAGAAGATTTCAAAATATTCTTATTTTTTATTCCCTCTAAATTAACTTGTTGGTATTTCTGCAAACGATTCGAGAATTAATCCGTCGCTGGTGGTCAGAGTTTCCCCTACAAACTCGACTAATGGCGGCCGCAACGTTGGTCGTTTCCCTCTTCATGAGCGGACTAACCTTTTGGGCAGTCAATACCATTCAACAGGATGCCCAACTGAGTGATACCCGTTTCGGTCGGGATTTGGGCTTATTACTGGCCGCCAATGTCGCCCCCCTAGTCGCAGAACAAAATTTAACCGAAGTTGCCCGTTTTTCCAGTCGTTTTTACGAAAGCACCACCAGCGTGCGTTACATGATCTACGCAGATCAACAGGGCAAGATTTTTTTTGGTGTTCCCTACTCAGAAGCGGAAGTTCAAAATTCCCTCATGATCGAACGTCATATTGAGCTACCCGAAAGTAACTTTACTGACACCGATCTACCCCTCGTTCGTCAACATTCCACCCCCAACGGAGAAGTCACCGATGTTTTTATTCCCCTCAAACACGATGGCCAATATTTAGGGGTTTTGGCTTTAGGGATTAATCCCAATGCGGCGGTGGTGAATTCCTCTAACCTGACCCGTGATGTGACGATCGCCGTTTTCATTTCCATTTGGGTGATGGTGATTTTAGGAGCCGTGTTTAATGCCCTAACCATTACCCAACCGATTAAGGAATTACTATTAGGGGTTAAAAATATTGCCACAGGAAACTTTAAACAACGCATTGATTTACCTTTCGGTGGAGAATTAGGGGAATTAATTGTTAGTTTCAATGAAATGGCCGAACGGTTAGAAAGTTATGAAGAACAAAATATTGAAGAACTAACCGCAGAAAAAGCCAAGCTAGATATTCTCGTTTCCACCATTGCCGATGGTGCGATTTTAGTCGATACCAATCTCCAATTATTATTAGCCAATCCGACAGCAAGACGTTTATTTGTGTGGGAAGGTCAGGATTTTACGGGCAAAAATGTTTTGGAACATCTACCCAGCGAAATCACCGCCCAACTGACCAAACCTTTAAGGGAAATGGCCAGCGATACTGGACACCATGCTCATCCATTAAATCCCTCCTCTGAACCCTTTGCCTCTGAAGAATTTCGCCTAACTCTCAGCCAGCCCATTCCCCGCACATTGCGCTTGATGTTAACCCAGGTCTTTGATCAACATCGAGAAAGCCTCAAAGGGATTGTGATGACCGTTCAAGATATCACCAGGGAAGTAGAATTGAATGAAGCAAAAAGTCAATTTATTAGTAATGTTTCCCATGAATTACGCACTCCTTTATTTAATATCAAATCCTTTATTGAAACCCTCTGTGAATTTGGGGAAGATTTAACCGAAGTTGAGCGTCATGAATTCCTCGAAACAGCTAATAATGAGACCGATCGCCTAACCCGTTTAGTCAATGATGTCTTAGATCTTTCCCGTCTAGAGTCTTCTCGGATTTACCAATTGGATGCGATCGATATTAGTCAATTTATCGAGCAAACCCTGCGGACGTATCAGTTAAATGCCAAAGACAAAGGACTACAACTCTCTCAAGAGATTGAAGCTAATTTACCGCCCGTCTTAGGACATTATGATTTACTCCTACAGGTTCTCACGAATTTAGTGGGCAATGCGGTTAAATTCACTCCTTCAGGCGGTAAAATCGTCATTCGAGCTTCTAAAATCCAAGGCTATTCCGAAGAGAATGAACCCGTCTCGTATGTCCGAATTGAAATTGCAGATACGGGTATTGGTATTGATTTAGAAGATCAGGAAGCAATTTTTGACCGCTTTTATCGCGTAGAAAATCGGGTGCATACCCTAGAAGGCACAGGCTTAGGATTATCGATTGTCAAAAATATTATCGATAAACACCACAGTCAAATTCACCTCATTAGTGAAGTGGGAATTGGCACAACTTTTTGGTTTGATTTGGCGGTTTATCAATCGTCTGTATTGCCAGTAACTTTAAATACACTAGAATAAGCAGGGAGACTTTATTTAATTCAGCTGCATAACGTTAGACAAAAAACTTCACTATCCCTCTAGCTGAAGCATAAAGAATATAATAGATCCAATCATTGATAATCTTACAGTTAGACTGAAATGAGCGTTTATCTCCGCTCCAAGCTTTATTTAAGAATAAAGGGGGATTATGTCGAACATTCGTAATATCTTGGGGGTGAGGAATATTAATACTTTGCAGGGGCTTCGAGCCGTTGATTGCAAATCGATCTCTTCTGAGGAAAGTTAGTTCGATAAGAGGTGGAAGATTGATAGACGTTCCTGGTATGATGTGGTCTTCACAAAAGTTATTCGCATGGGCATGAACACACTGAAAATACTGATCAATTTTTGAAAAAGTAGGAAGTAATACTGTAGAAAGAATTTGAGAATCAGTAATACTATCAAGTCCATGAAACTCAATAACCATTATCCTAAATCTCTTTAAGATTGTTTCTGGAGTATTAAGAATATTTCTATACTCAGCACCCTCAATATCCATTTGTAAAATGAGGTCATCTTTGCTATCGGGATTATGTTCAAGAACCCATTCTTCTAGGGAAATACTGTCGTCTTTATGATCGACATCTAGCCATTTTTTTGCAAAGGTTTGCATTCCATTTATCAAAGGCGTTTTTAGTTTTTCTGGATCACTAGACTTATCGCACATATGGCATTTGATCTGATAGGAAGAGGTGAGAGCATCCTCAAAATTTTTAAAATTGTTAACACCAGGAGAAAAGCATGCTTTAATATCAGTCATATCATCGGGTAAAAGGTACGCTCCATCACCATTACCACCAATTCGGATAAGATTATAGGGTGATGCTTTAGGTTTTAAGAGAGAGAAAAGTTTAAGCTTTTCTTCAATATTTGTAGAACTATTTTCTGGGCAATGGTTCAGCCTGATTAAAGGCAGAAAGGATTACTGGGCAAAGGATTAGAGAAACAAAGAAGCAAATATAAGCTTGGAAGTAATGGTTATAACTTTACAGGGGTGTTAAGGGTAATAATACTATAAATAAATCGGTAAAAAAAGGAGAGAGAGTATGTCAATCCAAAAGATAAAGCCAATCCAAGAGTTTAATGATTCTATATTTTGCAATGGGAAAGAAAAAGAATTATTTAAACGAGACTGTCCTCATTGTCACAGCGAGGAAGTGAAAATTCATTCTCATTACAAAACGAAAAATAATGGAGAGAGAAAAATATTTATCTGTCAAAAATGTGAGTCACTATATTCAGAAACGTATAATAC
>QBMS01000132.1 GCA_003249095.1 Snowella sp. | reverse complement strand
CCTCATACAATGTACTCTATTATACAGTTTTTACTGTGAATCCAGAAGAGCCAAATTTAATTGATAAATTTTTGTGTATTTCTATTGATTATATTTATTGCTGAATTTGGAATTTGTAACAGGGATTAAGTCTTTCTGAGGTTGAAATCTGGGAGTAATTATCGATTTTAAAGGAGATTATTCCCAGAAAATCAACTAATTCTGACAAAAAGTATCGATCTCGAACTAAGTCAAACGATCTTAATCTGTTTTTAGCCAAAATGTCAAGAAAATTAAGTGAATATTTCAAGAAAATTCATCTTGCCAAATACCAAAAAAGAAAGAAGCTTTCCAGTCATCTATTCTAGAAGAATAGGAAATATTTTCTGATGAATCTATTTCACCGCTAAACTTAATCAATAGGGGGAAAGGCGCGATCGCGATCCAGAGTGTTGCAGGTCTTTCCAAACTTTTTAACTTTATTTTTCTCACCTGATTATGACAAACCGTCTTGCCCAGTGCCAAAGCCTTTATCTTCGTAAACACGCTGAAAACCCCATTGATTGGTGGAGTTGGTCAGAAGAGGCTCTTGAAACCGCAAAATCTCAAAATAAGCCAATTTTTCTCTCCATTGGTTACGCTAGTTGCCATTGGTGTACGGTGATGGAAGGAGAGGCGTTTTCTAATTTGGCGATCGCCGATTATTTGAACACCCATTTTTTACCGATTAAAGTGGATCGAGAAGAGCGACCTGATATCGACAGCATCTATATGCAGGCATTACAGGCAATGACGGGAGAAGGCGGTTGGCCCCTCAATATTTTTCTCACGCCCGATCAATTAATTCCCTTCTATGGCGGAACCTATTTTCCCCTCGAATCCCGCTATGGTCGCCCTGGTTTTCTCAATGTTTTACAATCTGTTCGTCGTTTTTATGATCAAGATAAGGAAAAATTAGGAAATTTTACGACCGAACTTCTTCAGGTTTTACAAAACTCGACGCTACTGGAAACAAGTGAATTAGATCTACAAAATCCCGCCTTACTTTATCGAGGAATAGAAACCTGTACCCAGATTATTGCGGCGAGTGAAAAAGATTTTGGGCGACCCAGTTTTCCCATGATTCCCTATGCTAACTTCGTGCTTCAGGGAAGCCGATTACCGATTAATGAGCCTAAAAATAGCCGAGAAATTGCCTATCAACGGGGTGAAAATCTGGCACTAGGGGGAATTTATGACCATGTAGCGGGAGGTTTTCATCGCTATACGGTGGATGCGACGTGGACAGTCCCCCATTTTGAAAAGATGCTCTACGATAATGGGCAAATTGTTGAATATTTAGCTAATCTTTGGAGTGCAAATCAACCAAATCCGATTTTTCAAAGGGCGATCACAGGGACAGTGCAATGGTTACAACGGGAAATGACGGCTCCCGAAGGTTATTTCTATGCGTCCCAGGATGCGGATAATTTCATTGATTCCCAGGCCCTAGAACCCGAAGAAGGCGATTTTTATGCGTGGGACTATCAAGAATTAGCCGAACTTTTAACGGCCGATGAATTAACCCAATTACAATCCGTTTTTTATATTACAGCGACAGGAAATTTTGATGGTAAAAATGTCTTACAACGTCATCAGGGAGGGGTTTTATCAACAGAAATTGAAGAAATTCTGACTAAACTTTTTGTCGTTCGTTATGGCACTAGTCCTGAGAATTTACTGACCTTTCCCCCTGCCATCAATAATGAAGAAGCTAAAAATAAGCATTGGGCAGGACGGATTCCACCTGTTACTGATACTAAGATGATTGTCGCCTGGAATAGTTTAATGATCTCAGGGTTAGCTAGAGCCTACGCTATTTTTTCTACTCCTATGTATTGGACACTAGCAACCCAAGCAACCCAATTTATTTTGGATCATCAATGGCAAGAAAATCGCTTACATCGTCTTAACTATCAAGGAAAACCAACAACATTAGCCCAATCGGAAGATTATGCGTTTTTAATTAAAGCGTTGTTAGATTTACAAACAGCGAATCCAACGGAAAATTATTGGTTAGAAAAAGTCATCGCCATTCAAGAGGAATTTGATCAATTTTTCTGGAGCGTGGAATTGGGGGGATACTATAATAATAGCTTGGATAATAGTCAGGATTTATTAATCCGAGAACGGAGTTATCAAGATAATGCGACTCCTTCGGCTAATGGAATTGCGATCGCTAATTTAGTCCGTTTGGCGGGTTTGACGGATAATTTAGATTATCTCGCTCAAGCAGAACAAGCTCTCACTGCCTTTAGTTATGTTTTAAAACAATCTCCCCAAGCTTGCCCTAGTCTTTTGGTTGCCTTAGATCATTATCGTTTTGGCAATACGGTTCGCACTCAATCTGAACTTTTAAACACACTTTGTCCCCAATATTTACCGGTTACCCGTTATCAAATTACTGAGAATTTACCTAATCGGGCGATCGCGATCGTTTGCCAGGGATTATCGTGTTTGGAACCAGCCATCAATCAGGAACAATTAATGAACCAACTTCAATCTTTAACTCTCTCTGAATAACTCAATCAGCTACATTTTCCTAAATGCTTAACCAGTCCTGATCCCAAGGCGAACCACCGATTTCCAAGCCCCCTAATTCACTGGTCGCTGCCACAATTGTTCCTTGAGTTGAACTTAATTCGAGGCTTAACAATCCTTTCATCGTATCTCGACAACAATAACGCAGTCCCTCTTCCGTCGGTGCGCGGAGGCCTGTCCCTGCCAAATCGGTTTTCCCTGTGAGTTTAACCCTAAATTCTGAATTAATGGCCTGCATTTGCCATTCTCCCCAAGGAGAAATCTGCCAACTAACTTCGGAATTCCAAGGAACAAATTCATAAAATCTACCGCGATAATGAATGCCAACCATCGCCACCTCTTCCATCGTCCAGAGAACTTTGCGCCGTCCTCCCCCTGCGGTTAAGGCTAAATCCGATTCATCAGAAAAACGATTGCAATTTAACCAAAACCATTTTTGGGGAAACGATCGCCCCCAATTTTTTTCGCTGTAGGCGGGAGCATCGACAAATTCATAGCGTTGACCTTGCCATTCAATCCAACCCGTTGCTAAACCGTGTGCCATTAATATTTGCCAACCAGGTTCAAAAATTTGGAAGGAAGAGAGCCAGCCCGCCGTGGATTGTTGCCATTGCTTAGGATTGCCCCAGCCATAGACAGGACGGGTTTGGTAATGCCAACGGCAGGGTTGGGCTTGCTCCAAGGTTTGTAAACTTCCCTGATGCAAGGTTGCGGTGACTTGGTAGCCTTCCTGGATTTGGGTCAGAAAATCCTTAGCCGCCAGGAGTCGGGGTTTAATCTGTAAAGGGGTTTTGCCCCAATGCCCCAAACCTAAATAATCCTTAGCTGCCCAAAAGTTATCAACCTCAGGAAAGGTTCGACAAAGATATTGATCGGCTGGCCCCAGGATTTGTGCCGCACCGCCACTATGGGGTTGACCACCAATGGGATCTTCGATGGAGTACATAAAGGCGAAGGTTTCCCCGATTTCTGGTAATGTCACCCGAAAATACCATCCTTCAAAGAAGCGATCGCTGTTTCCGTCCCAATGGTAGCCGCTATGGGGAGTTTGGAGCGGATTATGGTAATACTCAGAGGCGAGCGGCGGTAAATTCATGCTTAATTCGCAATTTATGATTGAATACTAGAATTTTAAACTGATTTCCCTAAAAATAAGGAGATGACCAGCAACCTCTTTCGTCACCAGCCATCCTTCAGGCATCCTATTGTTACTGAAAATATTGGAAATACAGTCACCAGCAGAAGGAAAATTTCACACTGACAACCGTATTTCGGTTTAATCCTTACAATCGTCGTCGCTGTCCTTGGGACACTTACCGTTGTGGATCGTTTGAGAATCTGTCGGGTATTGAACACTAGCAGTGGCTACCGTTTCGACTCCAATTATGACCAACAACGCGATCGCAAGGCTCATGGCTAGGTTACGTTTCATAGGTCATCTCCTTATCACATCCTGACACACCCAGACAACTCAGAGAGAATTTTACTCTCCACCTTGAGCATAATTTTTTGAACCCAGGATGTCAGTCCCATCGGAATAAAGACACACAATGGAGAAGATAGAAAAAAAGGGAAAAAAGTGGAAATTAGCCAATGTTATCGAGTTGTTCAGCAGGGAAAGAGAAGGGTTAAAAAACAATTTTCTAGTTTTCAAGA
This sequence comes from Snowella sp., assembly GCA_003249095.1. GTDB lineage: Bacteria > Cyanobacteriota > Cyanobacteriia > Cyanobacteriales > Microcystaceae > Snowella. The sequence continues at coordinate 7,548 of QBMS01000132.1, read as the reverse complement.
TCTATTGAACAATGCTAATCTTCTTATCCTAGTGGATTTCTACGCAACTTGGTATCGCCCCTGTCAAATGATGGTTCCTGTTTTAGAACAAGTCCGTGTTCAACTCCGCGATCGCCTAGATTACAAGCTTTATACAGATAAAATCAGGATTGATCGAAATTATTTTCTCCAAAAACACGATGCAAAATACGCTGATTTTCTACCTGCAAACCCCGAATTTCCGACTGTAAACCCCGAATTTCTGATTGCATTTTCTCAATATTGACCTGTTGTTTCCGCATAATACCAACGGATTCCGTGAACATTTCGGATAATCGTCCGATTGATAAGCGCAGATCCAAACTATCTTCTGATAATCTTTCAATACTTTCGGTATTCCTTTCAATAGCTTCGGCATTACGTTCAATCGCTTTGGAGTTACGCTCAATGGCTTCGGCGTTACGATTACTCAATTCCGTTGTACGGTTGATATTTTTTGCGGCAGTTGCTAATAAAATTTCAATTTGGTTTAATCGTTGCTCTGGGGTTAGGTCTTGGGGAGTCATTTTGATATTATTTTTTGATAGAATGACAATCGTAATGAAAATCCGTATTTATTCTAACCTAAAGCATCATTGAGGGGATCGATCATATCAATTCATTTGATTGATCTAGCAAGGAGAAAAGGAATTAGCTATGATCGGAATGATTCATTTCTCTTCCCATTTTCCGCAATATTATGAGCGTTAAAAAGCAATTTTCCAGTTTTCAAGACCTATTAAACAATGCTAATCGTCCTGTCCTAGTGGATTTTTATGCAACTTGGTGTGGCCCCTGTCAAATGATGGTTCCCGTTTTAGAACAAGTTGGCGTTCAACTCCGCGATCGCGTTCAGGTCGTTAAAATCGATACCGATAAATATCCCCAACTCGCCACCCAATATCAAATTCAGGCCCTACCGACCCTAGTTTTATTCAAAAACGGCCAACCCGTTCAACGCATTGAAGGAGCCATGCAGGCCCCGCAGTTAATTCAACAATTACAAATGTTGCTCTAGAAAATTCAACAGTGCGATCGCCCTCCCCCCTCAGAAATTCCGTAGGAATAATCGCGACAACCGATTCGGGGATGCTTTTATGTCATAATTTGTTACAGATATTTTAAGATTTGCTTTATTTCTGCAATGAGCGATCGTCCTCAAGAAAAAACTCTCGTAGAAAAAGCCGCGCCTAGTTACGAATGTCGTGCCTGTGGGTATGTTTATGTACCAACAAAAGGCGACAGCAAAGCGCAGATTCCCCCTGGAACGCCCTTTGAAGACCTCCCCGAAAATTGGAATTGTCCCGTGTGTAGTGTTCCACGCAAACAATTTTTCAATATTGGTGCAACTGATGCGCCTTCGGGATTCGAGGAAAATCTTAACTACGGTTTCGGCTTTAATCGCATGACCCCAGATCAGAAAAATTTATTGATTTTTGGGGCTTTATTTCTAGGTTTTATTTCTTTTATTGGTCTTTATGGCTTAAATTAAAATCGAAATCAGCTTTTTGGCTGTAAATCCTAAAAATAGTTTGAATCATCCCTAACCCAGACTTCGGTACGGTCAATATTTATTAGAGTGCCTGACTTCAGATGTTTATGAATTTTTTAAGGCAAAAATTGAAACAAATTGTTATCTTATTTGCCATTTCTCTATTTTGTATCAGTTGTAGTAAGGTTCAACCCCTCGGCTACAATCCTTGGACAGCTATCACCCTAGACACTGACTCTACCTTTGCGGATATTTCTTTTACGGATGATCCCCAACACGGCTGGTTAGTCGGAACCAAATCCAGCATCTTTGAAACAACGGATGGGGGAGAAAACTGGGAACAACGGGTGATTGACCTGGGCGAGGAAAAAATCAGCTTTACTGCTGTCAGTTTCCACGGTCAGGAAGGCTGGATCACGGGGAAACCCTCCATTCTTCTCCACACAGAAGATGGTGGCAAAAGCTGGTCGCGCATTCCTCTCAGTGAAAAACTGCCTGGTTCTCCCTACAGCATTATTGCAACGGATAACCAAACGGCAGAGATGATCACCGATTTGGGGGCCATTTATAAAACCAATAATGGCGGTAAAAGCTGGAAAGCTCTCGTTGAAGGAGCTGTCGGGGTTGCCCGTACCATTGAACGCTCTAAAGATGGTCGCTATGTGGCGGTTTCTGCGCGGGGAAATTTCTATTCCACCTGGGCACCTGGGCAAAGCGAATGGACACCCCATAACCGTAATTCTTCCCGTCGTCTGCAAACAATGGGCTACAGTGAAGATGGTCGTCTCTGGCTCCTAGCAAGGGGGGGACAACTTCAGTTTAGTTCGAGTCTGGATGGGGAAGAGTGGGGAGATGCGATCGCGCCTCAATCCAAAAGTAGCTGGGGTTTGCTAGACCTTTCCTATCGTACCGAGGATGAAGTCTGGGTCGCGGGGGGCAGTGGCAACTTATTAGTCAGCCACGATAATGGTCAAACCTGGGAAAAAGATGTGGCGATCGAGAACATTCCCGCCAATTTATACAAAATCGTCTTTCTTAATGCGGATAAAGGATTTGTCCTTGGACAAAATGGGGTTTTATTAAAATACGCTCCCCCGACAGCCGCCGCTTAAGGCTTATCGAGACCGATTAACTCACTGAAATCCACTAACTCAGATCCATTAAATAGTAAACTAGAACTTACCATTTGGTTTCATTTGCAGGAGATTGTCAATGTCAGGAACTACTGGAGAACGTCCGTTTACCGATATTGTTACCAGTATTCGCTACTGGGTTATTCACAGCATCACCATCCCGATGTTATTCATCGCAGGTTGGTTATTTGTGAGTACAGGCTTAGCCTATGATGCCTTTGGCACCCCCCGCCCTGATCAGTATTTCACCCAGGAGCGTCAGGAGTTGCCCATCATCGATAGTCGCTATGATGCCAGCGAAAAAATTAAAGAATTTAACCAATAATTCATCAAAAAAGGGAATAAATAATGGCCACGAACAATCCTAATCAACCTATTTCTTATCCTATTTTTACCGTCCGATGGTTGGCAGTCCACACTTTAGCGGTGCCTTCTGTCTTCTTTGTGGGTGCGATCGCCGCTATGCAATTTATTCAGCGATAGGAGTTAATCGTAATGGAAAGACAGACAAATCCCAATCGTCAACCCGTTGAACTAAACCGCACTTCCCTCTTTTTAGGGTTATTATTGGTGGCGGTATTAGGAATTTTATTCTCCAGTTATTTCTTTAACTAAGCCGAGAACTAAATCGAGTATTATTTGGAAACAATTAGGAGGAAAAGTTAATGTTTGCAGAAGGTAGAATTCCCCTGTGGATCGTTGCGGTAGTTGCTGGATTAGGCGCGCTCAGCGTTCTTGGTTTATTTTTCTACGGAGCCTACGCTGGTTTAGGTTCTTCGATGTAATTTTTCTGTTCCAGTTTACTGTTTAGATTTTGACTATTAAAAACTGGTTTATAGATTTAGGGAAAATTTTTAAATTAACCGTCGGTTTGTTATAGCTGGCGGTTTTTTGTGCAATTTTTTAAGCATTAACCCGTCCGTTATTTTTTTTGATAGCGGCGATCGCCCGTCTGCGAATTTCCAAAATTTGACCAATTTCCCTAGCAAAACTCGGTTGTCGTTCAATCATTTGATTAATCACGTTTAACGAGAGGGTCATGACTTCTAAATCACCGACAGCCGCGATCGCCACAGGACTGGTTTCTCCCGAAAAAAGAGCCATTTCTCCAAAAAATTCTCCCACTTTTAAGGGTAAAATTTCCCGTTCGATTCCCTGTTGATCTGAAGTCAAAAGTCTCGCCTGTCCAGAAACAATAATATAAAGAGCATTTCCTTGATCGCCTTCTTTGACGATATATTCCCCTGCTCCAAAATGTTGTAAAACAACGCCTTCTGCTAAGGTTGTTAAGGGTGGGGACTCTTTTTCTAAAGGAACAAACGCGGGAATGGACTGGAGACTGTCGGCTACTTTTTTCGATCTGCCTTTGGCCTGGGAGGTCGGGCCATTGTAATGATAAACCGTGCGGATAGGAAAGGGAATCATTAAATTATTCCGTTGGGCTGCGTACCAAACCCTAGTAACAAAGCGATCGCGAATTTCTTCTAATTGGCTGTAATCTTCAATAAAAAATTTAACTTCATAATTAATCGCAAAATCATCATAGGAAATCGTAAAAATTTGCGGTTCAGGTTCCGTAAGAATTCCCTCCGTTGCAAGGGCTGTACTTTTGAGAATTTGTTTAGCTAAATTAGGTGGGTCTTCATAGGAAAAACCGACTCGAAATCGTTCCGCATGGAGCCGTAACGGTTGGCTAAAATTGCGTACCATATCGCCGCTAATCAACTTATGGGGAATAATAATCATTTCTCTCTCTAAAGTTTGCAATCGCACTGCTCGCCAATTAATATCAATCACTTGACCCACTACGTCCCCAACTTTGAGCCAATCTCCTACGGAAAAAGGGCGTTCAAAAAGAAGGGCAATTCCCGACATAACACTTCCCAACGTATCTTGTAAGGCTAAAGCAATAACAATGGAACTAACGCCTAAAGCCGTTGCTAATCCTGCTAAATCTGCATTCCAAACCGTCGCTAAAACGATCGCCGTTCCTACTAAAATGAGAACGAGTCGAGACAGATCAATTAATAATTTAGGAACCCTAGAACGCCAGGTATTAGTTTGGGCTTGTTCAAATAAAACGACATTGACGAGGGATAAACTTGCATGAATAAGACAGACCCAAAATAGGGTTTGTATTCCTTTGACTAAGGAACTAGTAAGACTCAGTTGCAGAACTTTTTGTAAAAATAGCATTAAGGCCAGTACAGGCAATACTAAATTACGAATAATTTGTAGGGTTACAGCGAGGGGTTTGTCTTCTTTTTGGTAACGATGGATTAATTCTCCTAGAACTAAAATCAAGATCGGAAAAATGACGATTAAGGCGATCGCCCAAGGTAAAATAGAATTTTGGAGGTTGGCATTATTCATAACTATTTTGCTTCCGTTATTGGCGTTCAAATCGTCTAGGTTGCTAATCGCCAAGCTTGGACTTTAGTTTTGCCGTCACTTTCCACATCGGGCATTGCCTCAAACTGATAGATATCCTGTAAACGTCGATGAACTTCTTGGGATACTAAAATCATGCCAGGGGGACAGGCGGCGCGTAAGGCACTGGCCAAATTAATCGTATCGCCCCAGACATCATAGATAAATTTGTTTCGTCCCACAATTCCCGCCACCACATCCCCAGAATTAATCCCAATACGGATATTGAGTTCAAATTCTCGTTCATGGTTAAAACGACGGACAATGGACAACATATCTAAAGCTAAGTCTAATACCCTTTTGTCGTGGTCTAGATAGGGAATAGAAAGCCCACAAACGCCTAGATAACTATCGCCAATGGTCTTAATTTTTTCGATGCCATAACGTTCGGCACTTTCATCAAAGGCGGCGACTAAATCATTTAAAATTGAGACAATTTCATAGGCAGTTAGAGTTTCTGATAGTTTAGAAAATCCTGTTAAATTGGAAAAAATAACGGCGACATTAGAGACATCTTCGGCAATGTTTCTTTCTCCTTTTTTGAGCCTTTTTGCAATAGAAGACGGAAAAACACTTAACAGTAATTGGTCATTTTCCTGGCTTTTTTCTTTGACTAAATTCGTCTGAGTCCGCAGACTCCGTACCATTGCATTAAAGGATTTGGCTAATTCCCCAAATTCATCTTCATTTTTCAGGGTCGCGATCGCGTCTAATTCCCCCGCCGCGACTTTTCGAGCATTGGCAATTAACTGATTAATCGGTTGCACAAACCAATAGGCCAAACCCATCGCGATCAAAGTGACTAATAGGCTTAACAAAGTGGCATAGATCAAAATTTGTTTCGCAAAGGAATAAATTGGTGCATAGGCTTCCGCAAGGTCAATTTCCGACAAAATCACCCAATCTAAGCCTTCTAACTGCAAAGGAGCGTAGGAACTGAGGACGGGAATACTGCGATAATCCTTGATAATTTGAGTCCCTTCTTTCCCCGCTAGGGCTTCCTCTACGGCTTTCGTCCTGACAGGTTGTTGCAAAATCGAACTTTTATATTGATTAATGCGACTGATGACCGATTCCTTGACTCCCAGCGATCGCAAAATCTCTCCGTATCCTTTGGGATCTTGTTCCAAAAAACGAGAGACAGAGCGCATCAAAAAATCTCGTCCCACCAGATAGGTTTCCCCCGATTTTCCCAGCCCATCCGCTTCCCATTTGCGATTGCCCGTCATCACATTATTAATCTCATCAACGGGTAATTGAAAGGCTAAAACCCCAATTAATTGAGAATTTTCATAGATCGGAGCCGCAATAAAAGCCGCAGGAGCATCGTAGGAAGGGCTGTAGGCTTCAAAGTCCACAAGTTTAGAATAATCTCGTTCCTTTGCATTTTGAACCAGTCGATTGAGTTTGGCTAAATTACTATTTTTGTAGGGGCCCGTTTGAAAATTTGTGGTGAAATCGGTTTCCTTAAAAACGGTATAAACGACAGTTCCATTAGGGTCAATGAGGAACATATCATAGTAGCCAAATTTTTTAATAATATTGCGAAAAATAGGATGATAGAATTTATGGACTTTGCTATAATCACTTCCGTCCTTGGGGTCACTTAATTGTTGCTTTTTGCCCACAGGATTGGGATTAGCGGCAATGTAATGATATTGCAAATATTGAGAAGCAGCCGCCTTTGGTGTATAGGATTCAACAAGAGGAGAACCCCCTGTGGATTGAATTAAACGGGGTAAAAATTCCTGATTGTAATATTGCTTGATTTTAGTGTTAATTGGATTAGTAACTTTTTCGGTTTGGAGGATTTGATAGGCATCGGTAAATGAACGCATTGCCGCAATAATTGACGGATCTTCACTTAAAGTTTCCGTATGATTGCGAATATTTTTAAAATAGGATTCAATCTGATAAGCTTTAGAAGCGCGGATGCTCGTTAATTGATTAAAAACTCGTTTGTTTAAGTTAGATTGTCCACTCTGATAACCTACATAGGCTGTGACTAATATCGAACAACCACTGACGGCCAAGAGCATCACAATTAACTTAGATTTAATACTGATATGATTAAGCCATCGCATAAATAAAAAAGAAGAAGCTTCTTAGGCAATGGTTCAGCCTGATTAAAGGCAGAAAGGATTACTGGGCAAAGGATTAGAGAAACAAAGAAGCAAATATAAGCTTGGAAGTAATGGTTATAACTTTACAGGGGTGTTAAGGGTAATAATACTATAAATAAATCGGTAAAAAAAGGAGAGAGAGTATGTCAATCCAAAAGATAAAGCCAATCCAAGAGTTTAATGATTCTATATTTTGCAATGGGAAAGAAAAAGAATTATTTAAACGAGACTGTCCTCATTGTCACAGCGAGGAAGTGAAAATTCATTCTCATTACAAAACGAAAAATAATGGAGAGAGAAAAATATTTATCTGTCAAAAATGTGAGTCACTATATTCAGAAACGTATAATAC
>QBMS01000131.1 GCA_003249095.1 Snowella sp. | reverse complement strand
CTGTCCCTACAGCAAAAATTATCCCAATGACGACTCCCGAACCGAAAAATGTCGTTAATTTGGAGAATTATAAATCCAACGCGAAACCCGCCCCCCGCGAACCCCAGCCCGAACCCCAGGATGAATGGTCGTATCCCTCTACGCCTGCTCCAAGCATTAGCGATAGTGATCTCGATGAAATTCCCTTTTAAATTTTTCCTATTTTAAAAATCAATGATTAAGCTACCCAAAAAATTAATGCTCTTAGGGGCGGGTGAATTAGGAAAAGAGTTCGCGATCGCGGCCCAACGGTTAGGCAATTACGTTGTCGCGGTGGATCGCTACGACAATGCGCCTGCCATGCAAGTGGCTGATGCGAGAGAAGTGATTTCCATGCTTAGTGCCGAAGATTTGGAGCGAGTCGTCAGTAAACATCAGCCTGATTTTATCATTCCCGAAATCGAAGCCATTAGAACCGAAAAATTGGCAGAATTTGAACAACGGGGCATTACCGTGATTCCCACCGCCAAAGCCACCCATTACACCATGAACCGCGATCGCATTCGGGAGTTGGCCCATCAAGAATTGGGCGTGCGGACGGCGAAATATGAATATGCGACTAATTTGACTGAAATGCAGGCTGTCTCTGAAAAAATCGGCTTTCCGAATGTGGTTAAACCCGTCATGTCGTCTTCGGGCAAAGGTCAATCGGTGGTCAATAATTCCTCGGAAGTAGAAACCGCTTGGAATTATGCGATCGCAGGTTCTAGGGGAGATAGCCAAAAAGTCATTATCGAAGAATTTATTAATTTTGAAATTGAAATTACTCTTCTAACCGTCAAACAGTGGAATGCCCCCACGATTTTTTGTCCTCCCATCGGCCATCGTCAAGAAAGAGGAGATTACCAAGAATCCTGGCAACCCGCCCAGATTAAACCAGAGCAATTTTTAGCGGCTCAAGCGATCGCGAAAACTGTCACGGATGCCCTGGGTGGTGCGGGAATTTTTGGGGTCGAATTTTTTATTACTGCTGATGAAGTTATTTTCTCGGAACTTTCACCCCGTCCCCACGATACAGGAATGGTGACATTGATTTCGCAAAATTTGAATGAATTTGAGTTGCATTTACGAGCGGTTTTAGGGCTACCCATTCCCCAAATTACCCAGTTTGCCCCTGCGGCCAGTGCGGTTATTTTAGCAAGTCAAAATTCTGATTCTATTAGTTTTACGGGCGTTGCTGAAGCGTTGAGTGTTGCTGATGTGGATATCCGTCTTTTTGGTAAGCCCGATTCCCGTCCCTATCGTCGGATGGGGGTTGCCTTGGCTAAGGCTGAAACGACGGATTTGGCTCGTAAAAAAGCGACTCATGCGGCTAGTCAAGTTGTTATTACGGAATAACGAAGAAACGCCATGAGCAAAGATAAATTTTCACCCGATATGTCGCTTGATGAGCGGCAAAAGAAATTCCTAGAAATGTCCGATGAAGATATCGATTATTCAGATATTCCGCCTCTTGATGATTAACTTTTTAAGAATGCTCAACTGATCAAACGGAGTCCCAAGACAGAGCAAATTAGCATCAGAGTGGATACAGAAATCGCGGAGTGGTTCAGGAGCCATGCTCAAGGGAAGGGTTATCAGACGCTGATTAACGATGTATTGCGAACCTATATAAAACATCAATCGTAATTAATCGTTACTAGTTCCAGACAAGTTTGTGGCTACGAGAGAATAAGGCTTTCAGCTTCCTGAACCCCGTTCCAAAGTCCTTTGATGGTGTGTTTTTCGCTCAATAACACTCATCGGAAGGTACAAAAGACGATGCTTGATGTATGTTTTTTCGTAAAGCCCTTAAGCAAGAAGCTTTTAGAAATACAAGAAGACACAAACGTGTTCGGAACTAGCGAACTTTAACCTATCTAAGATTGTTGATCTTCAAACAATAAGCTATATTTCATCAATGATCCTAGCAAAACTCATGTAAATTCTTTGAAAACCATGATTAAACTCGGCACTGAAGAACACAAAAAATGCTTTTGTCAACATTTTATTGATACCCACCTCGACTATAAACCCGAAACCCTTCCTTGGCCAGAATTAGAAGGCGTTGCCCTCGAAAGAATGCGGTCAATCCCTTTCTGGAAAGAAGCCCTTTATACCGAACGAAAAGCGGGCATTATGGTGAGTCGTTTTGCCGAAACCATTGAAGATCCCGTCCTCAAAGAAGCGATCGCCTTACAGGGAAAAGAAGAAACCCGTCATGGTCGGTTAATTGGTTATCTGATCAAACACTATGGTATCGAGATCGAGGAACCCGAAAAAGCAGAAATTCCCAACAATATCGAAATAGCTTTTACCGATTTTGGTTTTGAAGAATGTTTAGATTCCTATTTTGCCTTTGGAATGTTTAATATCGCTCAACAATCGAACTATTTACCCGATGAAATCTTTAATATTTTTGATCCGATTTTAGATGAAGAAGCGCGTCACATTGTCTTTTTTGTGAATTGGTTTACCTATCTGCAAATTCAACGGAGACAAGGCTTTTCTACCTTGAGAGCCTTACGCACCAGTTGGCATTATGGTAGGGCTTTGAAAGGATTAATAGATGTGTTTGGAGGTGTGGCAGAACGGGATGATCAAGCTTTTACTGCGACCAGTGCCACCATGTTTATGGATGATCTCACCCCTGAATTATTTTTTGAAACTTGTTTACAACAAAATGCTAAACGGATGAGTAAATTTTCTCCTGAACTTTTACAACCCGAATTATTACCTAATTTATCTAAAATTGCTCTCTTATTTTTGCGTTTACTACCGAAAAAAAAAGACGCGATCGCCGATTCTTCATTTAAAGTAACGAGATAGATTAAAAATTTTTCTTTTTCAGAAATAGTCTCTAATCGGGTGAATTTTGTGCAAGATGGGAGGCTAATTTTTCTGCCAATAGCTTTATATGAGGTTCTTGTAACATAGATATATGGGTGCCAGATATTTCATAAATTTCTAAATTCCTCATCACAAGCTTTTGTAAGTTTACTTCAGGAGGTTCTAATTTGTAAGAAATGGAGAATGAATCTCTTGCTTTAAAAAACAATACCTGACCTAAATAAATTTGAGGATTATAAGTTTGCATTAAAGATTTAATTGACAAATTATTAGAATATTCATATTTAGCTATTACTTTTTGAATTAATTTGAAAATATTTTGTAGTTTTATTTTAATATTTACCGTGATATTTGTTAGTGATTTTCTAGGAAAAGAAAATATATTAATGAGTCTTTGCTCCATCGGTAATTTTTCTAATACTCCAGTGAAAGTATCAAATAATGCTATGAACCCGATCTGTTCTCCTTTAGCTAATAATTGCTGTGCCATCTCATAGGCAACCAAGCCACCAAAAGAGTGTCCTATCAAAAAATAGGGGCCTTTCGGTTGTAGAGATTGCATTTCTTCAATGTAATGTTTAGCGAGTTCCTCAATTGTATTTAAAAGTAGTAGATGCTTCTTGAAATATCCTATCCCAAAACTTAAGCCATAAATCGGTTGATCTTCTCCCAAATATTTGGATAAATCCCTAGTATAGTACAACCAATGTATCGCAAATAAAATGGGACGAGAGCCTTTTGCTTGAATGGGAACAAGAGAGTATAAAGAAGAGATATTTTTTTCGTGTCGCAAAATTTTTGCCAGTTCTTCAATCGTTGGAGCCTGAAATATAGCTGATATGGGCATATTAGTTTGAAAAACTTTTTCAATTTGGGAAAATAGCTTAGTTGCCATCAGGGAATTTCCCCCAAGGTCAAAGAAATTATCTCTTACTCCAATAGGTTTACTCCTAATAACTTTTTCCCAAATTTTGGTTAACTGGAGTTCCAATTCATCGCGAGGAGCGACAAATTCTTGATCTAACTGTTCTAATTTATTCTGATTATTCGCAATTTGGTTTTCGTTTTGGTTATTTAGTATTGTGGATGACGCATTAATCCAGTATGATTGACGTTCAAAGGGATAATTAGGAAGGGAAATCGGATAGCATTGTTTATAATCTTCAACTTTAGACCAATTATTTTTTATTCCCATTAACCAAAATTTGATTAAAGTAGAAAATAAAGAAGTTAAATTATCACCGTTTATATTGTAATCATCTATAGTTTCGAGCTCGGAATTTTTAATTTGAATAGAACAGATATCTAACAGTATTTGACTGGAATCTAATAATGAATTAGGTAAATTTTTTACATTATTTTTCGTAAAATCAAATTCTTTTTGCCATTGTTCAAAATCAATTATTTGGTTCATTTGAATTGTATTATTAGTAACTGATGAAACGATAGCAATTTTTGCAGGTCGAAAATTTTGAATTAATTTTAAGTCTTCTTTTTGTAAGATTAGAGATATTATATCTTCTAAGGTCAAAATTTCGGCTACTACTAAAGCGGCATAATTTCCTGTGCCATAACCGATCGCCATCCCAGGTTCAATTCCCCAAGCTCGCCACAATTGAGCGATCGCGTATTCACAAAGAAAGTTAACCAGTTGGTTAGAAAGGGGATTGTCTAAATTTTCTTCTTCAATCAATTCTAAAAAAGATCTGCCTATATGAGAATGAAGAATCAATTCCAACGGTTCTAGAACAGAATCAAGAGCTGGCTGACTTTTATACAATAATTTAATAAGCGGCTTAATTTTATCGCTTTCTCCAGAAAAAATAAAACAAACTGGTGCAGGTTTTCGCCTCCTAATCTGTCCACTGAATACGCCTAATGACAATTGTTTATTAATATAAAGATTGAGTTGATCTTTTAATTGATCTTTGGATTTAGTGATAATCGCTAGACAATGTTTAAATTGCGATCGCCTGGTATTAGCAGTAAAACAAATATCCATCAAAGAGGCTTCAGGTTTATCTTCTAAAAAAGCTTTGTAACGTTGGACTAAAGTCTGTAAAGCAGTGGGACTCTTTGCGCTTAGGGTGAAAATTTGTAAGGGCAAAAGATTAGGGTCAGCTTTTGATTTGGATGGCACTGATTCTAATAGCACATGGGCATTTGTTCCGCCTAAACCAAAAGCACTTACTCCTGCTCGAATTGGCTCTAATTCCTTGGGTAAAAATTCTAAATTTTCTTGAACTTTTAACCCTAATTTAGCAAAAGGAATAGCAGGATTAGGCTCTTGAAAATGTAAATTAGGGGGGATCTGACGATGGTAAAGGGAGAGAGCGACTTTAATCAATCCTGCAATACCAGAAGCCCCTTCTGTATGGCCAATATTGGTTTTGACGCAGCCCACTCGACAGGGATTATCGGGAGTCCGATTTTTGCCAACCACTGCCCCTAACGCCTTCATTTCTAGGGCATCTCCGATCAATGTTGCTGTACCGTGAGCTTCAATATAATTAATAGAACTGGGATCAATATCAGCCTGTTGATAAACTTTTTGCAATAGATCAATCTGGGCTTGCATATTGGGTGCGGTCAAGCCATTGCCACTGCCATTATGATTAACGCCGCTTCCTCGAATTACGGCATAAATGCGATCGCCGTCTGCTTGAGCTTGGGATAAAAATTTTAAGATAACTACTCCGATTCCTTCACCGCGAACATAACCATCTGCTTTAGCATCAAAAGTTTTACAACGACCATCAGCAGAAAGTAAACCCGCATTAGCATACCTAGAGGCAATAACGGGAGAAAAAGTTAGATTTGTGCCACCCACTAAAGCCAAAGAAATATCTCCATTCCATAAGCTTTGACAGGCACGATCTATTGCCACTAATACGGAAGAACAACCAGTATTTATTGTTAAGCTTGAACCTCGAAAATCAAAATAGGAAGAAATTCTATTAGCTAACATACATTCGAGAGTTCCAAGGGCGGTATTAAAGGTTGGATCCTCACTTAATAAATTTAAATATTCACTACCAGAAAGTCCAATAAAAACACCCGTATTTGTCCCTGCTAAATTAGTGGGAATTAGCCCTGCATCTTCTAAAGCTTCCCAAGTTACTTCTAATAACAATCTATGTTGAGGATCAATTTTTATCGCTTCTTCAGAAGAAATCCCGAAAAACGCCGCATCAAATTTCTCTATTCCCTTTAAAAAACCGCCCCAACCTGTCATTTTCGTAGGGCGATCGCTGGGGGATTGCGTAATAGTATCAATTCCATCTCGATTAACTTGCCAGAATTCACTGAGATCATTTGCCCCAGGAAAACGACATCCCATGCCAATAATAGCGATCGCTTCTCTCATCATTAAAGTTGTTTATATTTTTGTTACGTTTGCTACGATGGTCACTTGACAAAATATACATAAAAAATTTAGTGTAAGTCAAGTTTAGGTTGTCAATACTCTAAATCTGTGTTGATCGCCTTAGGCTTTCCGTTATTAACGAGTTTTGGCTTATTTCTAAAACCTTCACTTCTCAAATGAAAATCTTAAAATAAGGAGTCTTTACTCTCATGGCTTTAAGTTCCATTAATTCAACCCCTCAGACTGGTTCTTTTGAGTTACTCTCTACTCAACTTAAAAACCCGCCTGCTCTCACCAATAATTCTGGTAGTACAGTCACGGTAGCAATTACAGCAACCGGGGAATGGTCTTTGCTTAAGGCTGACTTTGCCACATCGGATCCAGATATTATCAGGTATAAAAAGTTAGTTGATGGTGATGGTCTTCCTCGTGAAAAAAGCGATGAAAAGTTTAAATTTAAGTATCCCAATTTGAATCCAGCCATCCTCGTTGGAGAAATTAAGGATGCGAAGGGAAATACAAAATCTACTGTGAGTGGTAAACAACAGAGCTTTGAATTACAACCAGGGGATTCGGTATCTTTCATCATCAACGATGATCCTAAATGGTATGGCGACAACGCTGGTAAGCTGGCCCTTAGTTATTCTGCGACAGCTAAGACTGTTGAACCGACTAAACCAATTGAGCCTCAAACCAAGCCTGAGATTTACACCATCACTGACCTTTACAATACAGGGGTTGATAATGCCCGTCAGGTTTTGGGTGATAGTGTTGCCGACTCTCACTACACCTTGGCTACCTATCCTGCGGGAACTGTAACTGTTACGGAGGGAAATGTATCCCGTGCGGTGACAACTCCAAATAAAGATTTAGCACCGATCAACTGGATTGCTAATACTCAAACAGCCCGATGGATTGGGCCAAACACGGCTTCTGCCTATGGCCCTGTTGGGGACTATAGCTATAAAACAACCTTTACCCTACCGAGTTTTTCTGAGGCTTCGATTGTCGGTCAACTTTCTGTGGATGATCGCATTACAGAGATTTTGGTTAATGGTGTCTCGGTGGGTAATCCTGTTCCTCTAAGTTCTTGGACAAAGATTAGTCGTTTCTCAATTTCTAAAGGATTTGTCGTTGGTACTAACACGATAGAGTTCAAACTCCATAGCATCGGTGGCCCGACAGGTCTTCAAATTGATAATATTAGCGGAACTTATAAGCCCCCCATCACCTCTGCTAATGCAACTATTAATGAACTAATCAATAAGACTGTTTTCATTGAAAATATAGAAACAAAGCGTTATCTGTTCTCTGATGGTAGTCCTATTACGCGCGATCGCGGAGCAGAAGGTGGTTGGTTAGCTTCTAGTGGTTTTGCAAGTCCCAACGTGGTCGGGGCTGATGCTAATTACTATAACCGCGCTTATTGGAAGATTGTTCCTAATGGTGAATATTTCTTGATCGAAAATCTAGAAACAAAACGTTATCTATTTTCTGATGGCCCCGTAATTCAAGGCAACCGAGGTGATGAAGGCGGCTGGTTGATTTCCAGTGGTTTTGCAAGTCCCAACGTGGTCGGGGCTGATGCTAATTACTATAACCGCGCTCTCTGGAAGATTATTCCCACTAATGGTGGTTTTCTAATTGAAAATCTAGAGACTAAGCGTTATCTGTTCTCCGATGGCAGTCCTATTAAGGGTGATCGCGGAGCAGAGGGTGGCTGGTTAGCTTCTAGTGGTTTTGCAAGTCCTAACGTGGTCGGGGCTGATGCTAATTACTATAATCGTGCTATTTGGAAGATTTACACAGCTTAGTTAACCTTAACTTGTTGAGCTAACTTAACAAAGAAGCGATCGCTATTGAACCTAGAAAGGCGATCGCTTATTTTATTAACTTTCAATAAGGTTAAGCAACAGGAGTAAACTTCACAGGAAGAGTTTTTAAACCTCTTAACGCAATACTGTCACGTCGGTCTAATTTATCTGTGTTAATGCGAATATCAGGTAAATTTTGTATTAGAGTATTAATCGCAATTTGTGCTTCAATCTTAGCGAGAAAGATACCCAAACAGTGATGAATTCCGCCTCCAAAGGCGATGTGACGATTCTGGCGAGTAAAATCGAGTTGATTTGGATTAGTAAACTGTTCAGGATCACGATTCACCGCTCCAATATGGATGACGACAGTATCACCACTAGGGATAATTTTTCCCGCGATCGCCACATCTTCTATTGGCTTGCGAGCGACGGATTGAGTAGGGCTATCATAACGTAAAAATTCTTCTACAGCATTTTTAATTTCGTTTGGGTTTTGTTGAAGATAGACCAGACTTTCTGGATGATTTAAAAGTGCCAAAACACCATTACCAATTAAACTGCTGGTGGTTCCTTGAGCCGTAGTATTAATCAACATACAAGCACTAATAATTTCGTCTTCTGTAAGCTGATTTTCAGTATTGTTTTGGTTAATTAAATGGCTAATTAAACTATCATTTGATGGCTGTTTTTTACACTCAGCGACTTTTTCAACTAAATATTCTTTATTTTCTATAATTACTTGATTTCGATATTGATAGTCTTCTAACGATCTGGGATGTTCTAGGATAAAAATTTGTTCAGAAGACCAGTGAATGAGTTTTTCATAATCTTCCTTGGGTAAACCAATAATTTCAGCAATAGTCAAAGCGGCTAGAGGATTCGCCAAATCGGTAATAATATCCATCTCTCCTTTTTGCTTAACTTTAGCAAGTAACTCATCAACCATTACTTGAATTTTTGGGCGTATTGCTTCTAGTGCAGTCGGTGAGAAAACTGGGGTAATAATCTTTTTAAGTCGGGTATGATCGGGTGGATTTAAAAAGAACAACCATCGGTCAATTGTTTGTGAAAGTGTCTGCAAATTTCCTTCTTTAAGATAGGCACTTTTTAGCTGAAGACGTTCGGGAAGATTATCTACTTCAAATCGCTTATCATTTAAAATACTGACAGCATCGGCATAACGAGTAATAATCCAGGTACCAAAAATGCTTTTGTGGATAGGGTCTTCTTGACGGAGACGATCAAGGATCGGATAGGGATTAGCATGAAATTCTGGGTCGAAGGGATTAAATAAAATCTTGTCTTTTTTCATAATTAAAATCACCTCTCTTTTTTAGCAAGTTCATCTACTAGATATTCAGCCAATTCAGAAATTTTTGGATATTCCCAAAATAACGTTGGGTCTAACTCCAATTCAACAAAAGCTTCTAACTCCCCTGTCAGACTCAAGGCGACAGAGGAATCTAAACCATAGGTAAAAATAGACTTTTCTAAATCAATTTCTTCGCTATCAACCCTTAACAAATTTGCTAATTTATCGATTAGCCAATGCTCGATTTTTTCTTGATTCATAAAAACAATTAATATTTACAAAAAAACTGCTTTTTATCATAGTTTATTTTGTCGCCATTGTCCAACGATCGCCAGAGTTTCTGTGAGAAAAGCATGACGACACGCATGACGTTGAATTTTACCACTAGAAGTTTTGAGGATACTCGCAGGTTTAATTAAGGCGATCGCATAAACCTGTAAAGCATGATGAAGAGCAACAGCTTCACGAATGGTAGAAAAAACTTCGTTGACATTTAACTTGCCTAAATAGGTACGTTCTACTTCCTGAACAATTACCAATTTGTCTTGATTATCGATTTCTATCGTAAAAGCCGCACCGCAGTCCAACCGTAGAGCCTGATGACTTTCTTGTACTGAATATTCAATATCTTGGGGGTAATGATTCCGTCCCCAAATAATAATGACATCCTTAATTCGTCCTGTTATAAACAATTCACCTGCTCGTAGAAAACCGCGATCGCCTGTTCGGAGAAAATTTCTTTCGTCTGTTGTATTAGCTAATTTTGCCTGAAAAGTTGCGATCGTTTTTTCTTTTTTTTGCCAATAACCCTGGGCAATACTAGAACCCGAAACCCAAATTTCTCCTACTTGATTTTCACCACATTCTAAACAACTTTCAGGATCGACAATCTTGACTTCCATCTCTTGCCAAACATGGCCACAACCGACAAGTTCCTGATAATTTTTACTATCTTTCTCTGCCTCTACAATTTGATTATTTTTCAAAGATTCCGACTGAACATTTAAGTAAACTGGCTCATCTTTAATATTACCCCCAGAAATCATTAAGGTCGCTTCTGCCATGCCGTAACAGGGATAAAAATATTGAGATTTAAATCCAGAAGATCGAAATTTGTCACTAAAATTATCCAGGGTTTTTCGTCGTATTGGCTCCGCTCCATTGTAGGCACTTACCCAACTGCTTAGATCAAGATTTTTCTGTTGTTCGGGCGTAATTCTTCGCACGCATAATTCATAACCTAAATTTGGCCCCCCACTATGAGTTGCTCGATATTTCGTGATTGCTTGTAGCCAGACCATCGGATTTTTTAAAAAAGATTCAGGCGACATTACAACACCCAAAAAACCTGTATAAAGCGGTTGAATAATACCATCAATCAAACCCATATCATGAAAACTCGGCAACCAGGTCACAGAAACACTTTTTTCTGTAAGTTCAAAAGCTTTTTGAATATAAACGGAATTATGGGCAATGTTGTCATGGGAAATCATGACTCCTTTCGGCGAACCCGTTGAACCCGATGTATATTGGATAAAGGCGAGGGTATTACCACTAATATCGGGGGGATAAAAATGAAAATCTTGGTCATTATCGAGATTATCTGTTGCCAAAAATTGTGTTACAGATAAGTCTAAAAAATCTTCAAGTTTCGGTTGAATATTGTCTAAAAGAAAGCTAGTAGTTAGAATAATTTGAGGTTGACAATCTTCAATAATAGCTATCAATCGAGATATTTTTTGATTCCGTTTTGGAGGGTAAGCAGGAACTGCAATAATTCCAGCAGAGAGACACCCTAAAAAAGCTGCGATGAATTCTAAACCTTGGGGATAAAGCAATAAAGCTCTGGCTCCTGGCGGGATGAGAGATTGTAATTTTACAGCAATCCTTTTTGAAATTTGGGAGAGTTGTTGATAGGTAATCGTTTGTTCTTGATTTTCTCTATCTTTGAGAAAAATATAAGCTAACTTTTCGGGGTTTTGACTTGCTCTTTGGTCAAGCATTGATAGTAAATTAACCATCATTTATGATTACGAGTTTATATTTTTTTACGCATATTACACCATAATTAAACACGGATTAGTCGCACTCAGCCTTTCTCTCCTAGCAGTTGTTTTAACCTAGCAATTTCTTGTTCTGCAAAATCAGCGCGTTGTTTTTCAGCTTCAGCGCGTTGTTCTGCGGTGGCGCGTAATATTTGCTCTTGGGCAACTTTTTCTGTTCCCCAGGGTAGTATTTCGCCATTGACATTCCACCAACGTAACCAATGGAAGGTTTGGTCGAGTCTGGTGCCATGCCATGTACCAAGGTATAGGTTTAGGCATTCGACAAAGTAGCGACCATTTTCATCTAGGCGTTGTAGTTCATACTGTCCTGAGACATTGAGATGGCGAATTTCTAAGCGTCCGTCTGCGGGATCAAAGATTACATAGAGGGGAACTTGTAATATTTGTTCATAGAAGTACATCTTGCCGTAGGGGAAGGTCGGGCGGGTAGAATATTCGCCTGTTTCTTCTTCGGAGAGAAACTCCATCACGATCGCTGGTATGTCGCCATCGATATGAGGGCTATAGCTACGGCGGATGATGGGGGTGCGGTGGGTTTTGGG
>QBMS01000130.1 GCA_003249095.1 Snowella sp. | reverse complement strand
GGGCAGTGAAAAAGAGAAGACTAAGCCCCAAGGCACTAAGCCAAGGACGATAACGGACAGGCGAAAAGACCATAAATAGTTAATACGGAAAAATGCTGACGAGGGCGCAAATTTAATAAATTTAATAATGATATCGCGGTGCTTGGGTCATTAGACATCTGCAAAATCGTGTTTGATTCCCCTAAATCCCCGCTTAAAAAAGAGGACTTTCCTGAATTTACAAGCGTTTTGTTGCCGCAATGCGTTTAATAGTCGGTAGTTACTGTTACGGTATCAATATAATTACCTACAGGGACATTTTGGTTGGGTAAGATACGGAGATAAAAGGGGATAGTTTGCTCTGAGCCTGTACCGGTTAATGTCAGTCCTGTTTGGGGGGTGTCACCGAAGTCTTGAGTGCCGTTTTCATCCTTTGTTAATTCATAGTCAAGATAGTAACCCATGCTCGATTTCATGCGTCGGACAGGGGTGGCGGGGGTGGATTCAGCAGCGGGATTTGATCCTTCTCCGATGGTGATGACTAGGGTGCTGCCTTGGGAGGCGGTTACGGTAATCTCTGATGAGACGGTGGTACCGAGGGGAATGTCGTAGGTGACGTTGTTGATGGGAACTGGATCGACACTGGCTGTGGGAGGGACAACTGCTGTCACGGAAAGGGGACTGGTGGCATTGCCCGCCCAACTTTTCTCTATTGGCCAGACGCTAATTCCCCCCCAACTGAGCAGGAGAATGGCCGCGTAGCCAGCAGGATTTTTGCCAATGGACATTATTTTCATTCTATGGATTGATTGCCTTTGATCGCCTTTGTCTCCTGAATAAGACAGGTTTGATCCCCCTAAATCCCTCTTGATAAGGGGGACTTCAAAACACACAGCATACGCTCTTCTTAGTAGCTTACTGTCGCAACAATTGTATCAGTGTATTGACCAGCTGCTGGGTTTAGCCCTGATGCGATCGTCCCATAAGTAGTGAAATTCTGCGCTGACCCATCACTTGTGAAGACTACCCCCGTTCCAGCCGTGTTTCCCCAGATCTTAGTTTTATCACTATCTTGGTACACCTCGTAAGCCAAGTATGAGCCGCTACCATTAGACAGTCGGCGTGCGGGAGCCGCGTCGCTAGAACCCTCACCAGGATTGGCACCTTGATTTAAAGTAACGGTGGCAGATGTCCCACTAGTACAAGTCACGTACATTGCTCCAGAGCCGAGCCGACTGCCTGTTGTGCTGTTGTAGGGATCAAAGTCGACCCTGGCGGTTTGGATGGTGCAGGAGGCGGGCACGTTAGCACCAACGGTAATGTTAGATGTGGCAGTGCCAGCGAGGGCGGGTTTAACCCAGAAGGCACCACCGAGAGCGAGACCTGAGACGGCGGCGGTCAGTAGTAAAGAGCGAGAAGAGAGACGGGACATAGCAGTAATTATGCCTTAATTAATGATTGTGTGAGTGATTGGGACAGGTTTTGGGGTTTGAGCACCCTAAATCCCCCTTGATAAGGGGGACTTTAAAACACACATCTTGCGTTCTTTTTAGTAGGTTATTGTTGCAACAACCGTATCGCTGTAGCTACCAGCCGCTGCTCCTGAGGTTACGCCTTGCATCATCTTTGCATATACAGTGAACGTTTGGGTGGTCCCTGCACCTGTGTAGGGTTTTCCTGAGTCAGTCGTGTTTCCCCAGACTATACTATGACTATTATCGTGGTATAGGTTGTAAGACAAGTAGTTGTTACCAGTAGTTAGTTTCATTCGGCGTAGGGGAGCCGCGTCAGTAGAACCAGTGTCAGCATTGGAACCTTGACTTAAAGTAATGACGGCAGAAGCTCCAGTAGTACAGTTTACCCCTAAAGATGCAGATGTAGGATTGCCAGTCCCAGCATTATAGGCACCAAAATCGATGGATTGAGAATTGATGACGCAGGAGGCGGGCACGTTAGCACCAACGGTAATGTTATCTGTGGCAGTGCCAGCGAGGGCGGGTTTAACCCAGAGAGTACCACCGAGGGCAAGGCTAGAGACGGCGGCGGTCAGTAGTAAAGAGCGAGAAGGGAAACGGGACATAGCAGTTAAGTATTGTTTAATTAATGATTGTGTTAGTGATTTGGACTGGTTTTGAGGTTTGATTCCCTAAATTCCCTATGGATAAGGAGAACTTCAAAACACACATTTCGATTTTTGATGACTGTGAGCATTAACAACCAAAACAGAACTGAAAACCAGAACAGAACTGAAATTTTTACTTGAAATTTATTTTTGGTTTTAGTTGCTCAGCTAATTATCTTAGTCATTCAGATACAGACGATATTATACAAAAATACATTCTGACAATAAGTAATAACACGCAAATTATTTTTAAGTATTTTTACGGATTTTGTTCAAGCTTAAATGAAGAATGAAAAGGATCGAATAACAGTATGCAAATCTTGGCTTCGCGAGAAATTTTACCAGATGAAGGATTTTGTTCTTAAATATAAGTGTCTATTTTTATTCTTTTATTTGTATAAATATACGAACACTTTAGTTTGTTTTTACTGAAAATTTCACAACGGTGAACTATATATAAATAAATGTAATACTTGTTACAAAAATCAATTTTTCCTGATAGAAAACTAGAAAGTAGATACGATGAAAGAAGCGGGTTTAGCCTTGCTGGGACTGTATTTGTTGGCTGTGAAAAAAGTAGGACGCGATCGCAAAATCTTTTTTTATATTAATTACCTCTCATAATTGATCTTTTTCTTCGGTTAACCAATACCCAAATTCCTCTAAAACGCGATCGCAGTTTTTGGTGTAAAAGTTTCAGCTAAATTAAGGGCGATCGGCTTCACTCATCCGTTACCCTAGAAAATAGAAAAGGAGAAGCGGCTAACTTCTCCCAATCCATTAAAAAAATCTCTAAGGGGATCATGACCTATGCCACCAACTATTGTTGAAACCGACATCAAAGACATCTTAAGCAAAATTGATAACCGCTTAGAATGTATTGAGAATGACCTGACCGACCTCAAAATCAATCAGACCCGAATGGAAGAAAGGCTATCAGGACAAATCAGCCTAGTCGATGAAAAGCTATCAGCCCAAATCAACCTAGTCGATGAAAAGCTATCAGCTCAAATCAGCCTAGTCGATGAAAAGCTATCAGGACAAATCAGTCTCGTAGATGAGAAAGTCTCTGGATTAGGTAAGCGAGTGGAATTTCAGGAATTTATTAACCGAAGCATCCTGGCGGGTTTAATCCTTCTTGTTTTGGGCGGGGCGGCTAAATATTTGGGAATTATGCCAAAACCCTAGGCGGCGATCGCCTTCCACTATTAAACTTTTTCGTCCGTTAACCAATGCCCAAATTCCGCTAAAAAGCGATCGCCAATAATCGCTTCTCGAATGCGTTGGGTAAAACGAACTAATTCCGTAATATTGTGCAGCGATAAGAGGATGTAACCCAACATTTCCCGCGATCGCACTAAATGATTAAGGTAAGCTCGACTAAAGGTTTGACAGGTATAACAGGGACAGGTTTCATCTAAAGGACGAAAATCTTCCCGAAAAGGGGCGTTTTTCAGGTTCCAACGCTCTCCCTGTACCAATGCCGTGCCATGCCGTCCAAAACGGGTGGGAATCACACAATCAAAGAGATCAATCCCCGATGCGATCGCGATTGCCATTTCTCGATAGGTTCCGACTCCCATCAAATAACGGGGTTTATTCACGGGTAATAAAGGTGTGGTGGCACGGACAATTTGGTGGACTAATTCGGGAGCTTCTCCCACACTCACTCCCCCGATCGCGTAGCCAGGCAAATCTAACTTAGTCAAATCCTCAACGGCCTGAAAGCGCAAATCCAGATAGGTTCCCCCCTGCACAATGCCAAACAAAGCCTGATCCTCTCTCCTCTGATGGGCTTCAATACAGCGTTCTAGCCAACGATAGGTGCGTTCCGTTGCGGCTTGGACGTGTTCTCGACTGGCTTGGCCTGGGGGACATTCATCAAAGGCCATGATCACATCGGCCCCCAGGGCATTTTGAATCTGGATCGACTTTTCGGGCGTAATCTCAATCATTCTTCCATCTTTGGGAGAACGAAAAATGACACCTTTTTCTGACAGCGATCGCAAGGCACTGAGACTAAATACCTGAAATCCGCCTGAATCGGTCAAGATTGGGCCAGACCAGCCCATAAAAGAATGCAAGCCTCCCGCTTTTTCGATAATAGATTCCCCAGGTTGCAAATGAAGATGGTAAGTATTCGCTAAAATCATCTGCGCTCCCGTTGTGGCTAATTGGGCGGGGGTGATGCCCTTAACCGTCGCCACTGTGCCCACTGGCATAAAACGCGGGGTTTCTACGATGCCGTGAGGGGTATGCCAGACTCCTGCCCTGGCGTGAGTATGGGAACATTTTGCGTGACACTGGTAAGAAAACTTCACTCTGGGTTTGAATTTTGATAGATTACTTGCTATTGTCTCAAATTAACTGCCGAAAAACTCTTTCCTATATTTTCCAGAACAATTTATTTTCTCTCTTCTTAAAGTGACTGATTGAACGGGAAACTTGGGATTAAGTCATTTTGTCATCCCATTGTTTACGGTGCTTCAATGCCACTAACTTGCAAAAGTTCTGCTACCGTAGAGCAATGAGCGGGTAAGCCGAGGGTTTTAGGGCTAGTCGGTTGGGGATAGGTGAAATGTCGATAATCAAGACAAAATCGATCCCAGTCTGCCATTTGAATCTGAAAGACTTTGATGAAAAAATTCGCTAAGGCGATCGACAAGGGAATACCAAAGTAGATTTTTTTATTCAGATAACCCGCAATTTCGGCGATCGCCTGATTAACGGTTAAAGGTGCATTCCCTAAAACAATATCTCGACTGTCACCATCAGAGGGAGGATGATCAACCAAATAACTCACCACCTGGGCAATATCCTTGGCATGGATAAAATGGAAACCGCCATCGGCCTTAAACCAACGAATTAAATTAATCCACCTTAAAATATCTTTCAATCCCCCCGACAAATGGGAATAGGGTTTATTTTTATCGCCACCAAATACCAGCGTCGGATAGACCGTTGTGATCTTAGACGAGATCGCCAAATCGGGTAAAGCCTGATGACAGAGATATTTCGTGCGGATATAGTCCGTGCCAATGGTTCCTGCTTCCTTCATCGCATTTCCTTGACGGTCTAGAATACTGGCAGTCGAGAAATAAATCACCTGTTGACACACCTCTGGATCTAATCGCTCCATCAAGGCCAAGGTTTTAACCACATTGATCTCGTAGGTTTCCGTCGGATCTCCCCAACTAGTTGCAATGAGAACCGCCGTATCAATGGTTTTTAATAAATCACTATATTTTTCGATTTCCCGCAAATCCCCCGTTAGAACATGAATATTCGGACGGGATTCCAGATTAAATTGTAATTTTGCGGGATTTCTGACTAACAAAAAAAGTTCATGCTCTGTCTTTTCAATTAATGTTTCTGCCACATAATGACCAATACAACCACTCACACCCGTTAAAAAAATTCGCTTCATAGATAAATTCAAAAAATTAAGCTCCCATCCCTGAATAATATCTTAACCCTTTGTGCCATAGCCAACGATTGACACAGAAAAAGAAAATCATCCATCCTCCGATAATACAAAAACTTTTCGTCAGATCTATCGGCAAACCGACAAAAATGGCGGCAGGAAAATAAACTCCATAGGGAAACGGTGTCCAAAGGGCAATCTCCTTAATCATCGGTGGAAAGGTGTCCAGGGGCGCGATCATTCCTGATAAAAAGATATAAAACAAAAACCATAATTCCTGAATCGCGCTGGCCCGTTCCGTCCAAAAGGCAAACATGGAAAAAGTATATTGAACCAGAAAATATAAACTAAAGGAGAGAATAATCGCTAAAATCCCTAAACAAAAAGTTCCCAAACTCGGTATCCAAAAAGCCTGGGGATAGAGGGAAAAAAATAAAAACGTTAATAAAACGGCGAGGGGAAAACGGGTAATTTTTTCGGAAATATGACGGGCAACATGGTGCCACGCAGGATCAAGGGGTTGCAATAATTTAAAGGATAATTTGCCTTCAATGACTTCTCGTTCAAATTCCCAAATGACCCAAATATTGGTAAATTGTCTTACCTGAAAAACCGCAAAAAAGTAACGGGTAAATTGCAAAGAATCTAGACTAAAATTGCCGCTATTCGAGGCTTCTATCCAAACGCCCATTAAAATAATCGGTAAAGATCCTGATAAAACCCAAAAGAAAATTTCTGCCCGATATTCGACCATGTGGGCGTAATACACCGAGAGTAGGGTTATAATCTTTTTTAAAAACCACTTCATAAATTATGGGTAAATTTTGATTATAAATGATGAAAAATAAGGGAAAGATTATTAGCGGGCATGGAAATAATTTGATGCAAAATTAATTGATATTTTTCTGCTAGTTCCACCACATCTTCTAGGTTTCGCACTCCCCAGGCGGGATTTCTAAATTGTAATGATTGATCAAAGGCTTCGTTGCTGGGAGCCGTATGTTTTCCTTTTTGTTTGTAGGGGCCATAGAGATATAAAATTCCCCCTGAGTGCAAAAGTTTTCCTACGCCTTTCATTAATCCTTGGCAAGCTGACCAGGGCGAAATATGAATCAGATTAATTGCAATAATTACTGCGATCGCCGAATCATCTAGTTTTTCATCCCAATCAGGCAAAGTAACATTAATATCCAAGGGCAATTGGAGATTATTCCCCGTGCAATCTTCGCGCCAAGCTTCAATACTTAACCGTAACAGGCGATCAGGATCAGAGGGAATCCATTGCTGATTGGGAAAATAAGGCGCGAAAAAGCAAGCGTGTTCCCCCGTACCACTAGCAATCTCTAAAATATTTCCTTCTTTGGGAATGACTTTCTGTAAGACTTCCAGTATGGGTTGACGATTTCGTTCCGTTGCAGGGGCGTATTGTTTGCGATCGCGATTATCCATAATTTTTAATAATTTTTCAGAGTTTTAAGCTAAGGCAAGCAGAGATAAATATAATGGCGCATTCACAAATCCTAATCCATTTAGAATCATCGCTTTTACTACCATTCCTGCACTAATCTTCTCTTGGGAGTTTTCTCCAATTTCTTGATTAATTATTTCTACCAACCCCATTTGGTCGACTATTCCCGTTATTATCCCTAAATGGTCTATATTTCTGATTTTTAGTTTGTCCATTGTTTTTTTAAATCACTGTTTTACCTTTTTCTGTTTCTTTAGTCCATATAGTACAAATGTATTATCCCATCCCTTAAGTCAACCTGCAGAATGCGGGTTATTAATCAGTTTCCTGTCTATAATAAGGTTTTTGATGAATTTAACTTTTGTTTTATCCATCCTGCTATTCTTCTCTGTTTTATTTATCTCTTTTCTAGTCGGTTTGATAATCCTGCTTCTAAGCGTCGGTTGGACCTTGTCTCGGTTGAGGATTCATCAGGAAAAAGGTTTCCCAGAAAAAAGGCTCTAGCTCGGCTCTTTGTCGTCGGGAATGGTATCTTTGGATCTCTTATATTGCCAAGTTGTCCCGCGCGGCTTCGCTAGGCAAAGGAACTGGTCTTAATTTCTCTGAGGTTCTCAATCCTGTGATTAAATATCACGATAATGTGAATGCTTCCTTTTCTAATGACCCTGATAAAGTCCAAAAAATGTTGGCTGACAAGTACAAGGATAAGATTAAGATTAAGGCAAAAATGATTGCCTCTATTCCTCCTGAATTACCCTTGGCGGCTCGTAAGGTTGTTATCGCTTCTTTAGATTTTGAAAATTTGCTTGTCTCTGAGTCTGCTATTTCTAAGGGTTTGGGAATCTGGTGATTATGAAGACTGCGGGGTATGCTTCTAAAAAGTTGTACTTTGCTTTGGATGCCGTGCGAGGTGAATTAGATTAAATCTTTACTGTGTAAGGCTTTTAGAGGTATTATTTAAATACCTCTTTTTTTGTGTAATGCTTAAGACCATGTATCAAAGATTAGGCTATTTTTGCCCCTGTCAATTGTTCAGCGATCGCATTAATCGGTGAACAATCTATCAACTTTATTTAGATTGGGAGTGCGTCATCACCATCACAGTACGATAAAATGATAGACCTGTAGAAAAATGTGTTGAGATAAAATTTTCCGCAATGGTTAACCAAGTAACTGCGATCGCGCCCCAAGACGAAACCCCTCCCATCAAACTGCCCCGTACCAGTGAATCGGACAAGCTCAAACGCATTCGCCACACGACTTCCCATGTATTGGCAATGGCAGTCCAAAAACTTTTTCCCAAGGCGCAAGTAACCATTGGCCCCTGGACAGAAAACGGATTTTATTACGATTTTGATAGCCCCGATCCCTTTACAGAGGCGGATCTCAAGGCGATTAAAAAGGAAATGATTAAAATTATTAATCAAAAATTACCTGTCTTTCGCGAAGAAGTCAGCCGCACGGAAGCAGAAACTCGCATTCAAGCCATTAATGAACCTTACAAACTGGAAATTTTAGCAGGGATTCAAGAACCGATTACTCTCTATCATTTAGGCGATAAATGGTGGGATCTCTGCGCGGGGCCTCACTTGGAAAGTACCTCAGAAATTAATCCCAAAGCGATCGAGCTAGAAAGTGTCGCAGGAGCTTACTGGCGGGGAGATTCACCCAAAGCCCAACTGCAAAGAATTTATGGAACCGCCTGGGAAACTCCTGAACAATTGGCCGAATATAAACGCCGTAAAGAAGAAGCATTAAAGCGGGATCACCGTAAATTAGGCAAACAACTGGGATTATTTCTTTTTTCCGATGATGTGGGGCCAGGTCTACCGCTTTGGACACCCAAGGGAACCGTTATTCGGACTTTATTAGAAGATTTCTTGAAACAGGAGCAGATTAAACGGGGTTATTTAGCCGTTGTTACACCCCACATTGCCAGGGTTGATTTATTTAAAACCTCTGGTCATTGGCAAAAGTACAAGGAAGATATGTTCCCCATGATGGCGGAAGACGAGAAATCTGCCCAGTTAGAACAGGGATTTGTCCTAAAACCGATGAATTGCCCGTTCCATATTCAAATTTACAAAAACGAGTTGCGTTCCTATCGGGATTTGCCCCTACGTTTAGCAGAATTTGGCACAGTTTATCGCTACGAGCAATCGGGAGAATTGGGCGGATTAACCCGTGTACGGGGCTTTACGGTGGATGATTCCCACTTATTTGTCACCCCTGAACAATTAGATGCGGAATTTCTGAGCGTGGTGGATTTAATTCTGACCGTTTTCAAGAGTTTACAACTCAAGAATTTTAAAGCTCGTCTATCCTTCCGTGATCCTGAATCGGATAAATATATTGGATCTGATGAAGCTTGGGAAAAGGCAGAGGGCGCGATTCGTCGAGCAGTGCAAACCCTGGGAATGGATTATTTTGAAGCTCCTGGGGAAGCGGCTTTCTATGGGCCGAAATTAGATTTTATTTTCCAAGATGCCCTAGAACGGGAATGGCAATTGGGGACGGTGCAGGTTGATTATAATTTGCCTGAGCGTTTTGATTTGGAATATACGGCTAATGATGGATCTCGCCAACGTCCTGTAATGATTCACCGTGCGCCCTTTGGTTCCTTGGAACGGTTAATTGGTATTTTAATCGAAGAATATGTGGGAGATTTTCCGCTTTGGTTGGCTCCTATTCAAATTCGTTTGTTACCTGTGAGTGATGTGCAATTGGATTATGCTCAATCGGTGGCTAGTCAATTGCGATCGCAGGGTATTCGGGCAGAAGTTGATACCAGTGGGGAACGCTTAGGCAAAATGATTCGCAATGCTGAAACCCAAAAAATTCCGATTATGTCAGTTATTGGGTCAAAAGAACTGGAATCTAATAGTTTAAGTGTGCGAACCAGAGCTTCTGGAGAATTGGGCATGATTTCCGTTGCTGAGGTTTTAGAAAAAATTCAAGCCGCGATCGCCAACCACACTAATTTCTAGTTATTTCTGGTAAATGGAGTGGGGCAACCGCCCCCTATTCTGGTATCTGTCCCTAACATAAACATACTTTTTCCGACTTTTTCCGACAAATTGATTGTGAACTGAAATTTTCACTTAATCAAGACCATACTTTTTCCTCTTGTTCTATTAATTTGGTTCCTTTTTAATAGAGAAATAAAGGAAATGCCTTTAGGCAAGAAATGAATGATAAAAGTCTTGGAAACATTCCATTAAAGGATTTATCTGCTGTTTTTGCCTATGGTTCATTTTGATCAGTTAATTTTTGGAGATGAATTTATGACAGCAACTACCCCGCAATTACGATTTTGGGTCGATATGGCCCTAGAATGCGTGCGCCGTGACCATACACCAAGCCTTAGTCCTGGCGACCAAACAGGCCCTTTTCTCACTGCACGAGCGTTAGGAATGGCATTAGCTGCCCTTAATGATGCTCATGCCTATGCATCGAGTCGTACACCCTTGTTGTCATTGAACGACACTCCAGGTCTCGCTAGTGTGACAAATCCTGACATTGCAGGTGCCGCCGCCTGCGCCCAAGTCCTCAGACTACGATATCCAAATCAGGCCAGCCTGTTGGAATCAGCCTGGATTCGTTGGCTTGAATATTTTAAATTTGGGCCAGAAACGAATTCCGATCAACTGGCAGGACGTACTTTTGGAACGGCAGTTCACAAATTTGGAGATGCTGACATCTCCAAAGCCGCCGCAGGACAATATACTCCTACGGGAGAGTCCTATACCCATACCGCACCACCCATTCAGCCAACACAAGGTTATGCAGGGGCACGATGGGGAGAAGCGACTCCCTTACTAACGACACGAGTTGCAGGTTTTCCATTCCCTCCAGGAAGGATTTCAGACAAAAAAGTGAATCCGAGTCCTCATTATACAGATGATTTCACCAAAGTTACGACAAAAGGTTATATCGACCGATCCCTTGGCCGTAGTCTTGAAGAAGAAGTTATCGGTATTGCCTGGGGCTACGACGGGCCACCAGAAATTGGAACCCCGCCTCGGCTATATATGCAGGTGGTATTGACTATACTCGATGCCATTGAAGCTCGGATGACCCATCAGTTGAGTGGTGTTGATGAGTTACAAATTGTTGCTGGTGTCGCGATCGCAATGGCAGATGCGGGAATTGATGCATGGTACTACAAATATAATCCCGAACATATGATGTGGCGACCAGCAGTGGGTGTTCGTAATGCCATAGAAGGAAATGGAGTTGCAGTTCCTAATTGGCTTCCCCTTGGTCGTCCCGACACGAATGGATCGGGTACAGGTCTCACGCCTGATTTCCCCGCTTATCCGTCAGGACATGCCACTTTCGGCGCAGCCGCATTTCAATTGTTACGACTTTTTTTGGTAGAAAAATGTGTCGCAACGTTTGATGAAAATGGGATTGACAATGTAAGTTTTGATTTTGTATCGGATGAATTTAATGGTCGTAATAAAGATCCCCGAACAATGCAACCACGCGAGCGGATAACTCTTCCTTATTGCAGTTTGTGGCAAGCAATCATCGATAATTCGGTAAGCCGCGTATACTTAGGCGTTCACTGGGAGTTTGATGGTGTTACGACCCATGATTCAGAGAACGCAGGCGATATGTTTGGTATTCCCGACTCACCTAGTGTTCTAGGTAAAACGGGTGGTGTTTGGCTGGGTGCGCAGATTGCCAACCAGATTGCGCCGAAACTTGGGATTACTCAAGATACTATAAATGCCTCAAAGATCTTGTGAAATAAGACCTAGAACATCTGAAGGCTTGGGTTGTCTTTCGATAACCTAGCCTTTTGTAGGGGATTTTCGCTTTTAGTTGGCTTCTGTTCAAAACCAGTGGCGAACGCTTAGGAAAAATGATTCACAATGCCGAAACCCAAAAGATCCCGATTATGTCAGTTATTGGGGCAAAAGAACTCGAATCTAATAGTTTAAGTGTGCGAACCAGAGCTTCTGGAGAATTGGGCATGATTTNGCCGAACGTAAACATACTTTTTCCGACTTTTCCCGACTTTTCCCGACAAATTGATTGTGAATTGAAAATTTTATCTGCTCAAGACCCTACTTTTTCCTCTTGTTCTATTAATGGGACTTTAGTTTAATACAGACAGGAACTTTCAGCATTATTGAAGGTTGTTTAGGTCTTCTTGTAACATTTTTCCTTCTTCCTAAGATTCAGCGAAGAAGGAAAGATTTTTTTATTGTTTTTCAGTAAAAACACGGATTTTTTTTCTGTAAGTCACTTTGTTTAGAGTATCCGAAAAAGACAAGTCAGTAATATTACGGAAAAATCAAAAACCTTTCGCTCTGTTTTAGGAAAAGGTTCTCTGATGTTTACCCAAGGGTCTGATATTCGGTTAATGGGGTGGGGTTAATGGTGAGACTGTCAGTTGACGGAGGTCTTCTTTACAATCGAGCAATAAAAATATATTATTCTCAAACAAAATTTTAGAATTTTATTGGATTTATTTTCATCTTAAACGCTATTATTTTAATTATCCCGCAGAGTTGGAATCCATTAAAACTTTCATAATGCTTGCATTTATTTTTTTCACCACTACTCTAAGAATATACTAAATTAAAAAAAATAAGTCTTTAATCGGTAGGAAAAAAAGTTTATTTTCTAGAAGTATTGGTTAATAAAAAATATTTCTGATTGAGTAAAGTAGTTTAAATTGAGCTTTTTTTGAAAAATGAAATTATTTAACCCAGAAGACTTTCTTGTTCTTATTGTAGATGATATTCCTAGCAATATTCATCTCATTACGGAATTATTGGAAAGTCTTGGTTATGGAACAACTTTTGTGACGACGGGACGAGATGTGATGAATCGAGTAGAGTCGGCTCGCCCCGATTTGATTCTTTTGGATTTCATGATGCCTGAAATTGACGGCTTAGAGGTTTGCTCCCGTTTGAAAGCTAATCCTAAAACGGCGGATATTCCCGTGATCTTTCTGACAGCAAGTAACAAGAAAATTCATCTTTTACAAGCCTTTGAACGGGGGGCTGTGGATTATGTCACCAAGCCCTTTAATCCCCCTGAATTACTGGCTAGGGTCAAAACCCATCTAGAACTGAAACAAACCCGCGATCGCCTGGCGCAAGCCTTAATTTCCCAACAAAAAAACGAGGCGAAATTGCGTCAAGCCCAACAGCTCTTAGCGCAAAAATTACAGTGGACAGTTTTACTCCAGAATATTACTGAAGAAATTCGCAGTAGTTTAGACAGTCAAGATATTTTTCAAACAACGGTTAACCAAATCGGCAAAACCTTTGGAGTAGACCGCTGTGTGATTCATACCTATCTAGAAAGCCCCGACCCCCATATTCGTTGTGTCGCAGAATACTTAACTGCCGCCTTCGGCTCCATCCCAAAAATGGAACTGCACTTCCATCAAGATCATTATATTCAGCAAATTCTGAGCCAAGATCAATCTATCAGTTGCGATGACTTAGATACCGATCCCCGTGTCATCAATGATTCATTCCTCAACCATCATTTGCATCAATTCAAGGTACGATCCCTGATCGCTGTCCGCACCTCCTATCAGGGAAAACCCAATGGCATCGTTGCCCTTCATCATTGTCAAAAAAAACACCATTGGGAGACCAACGAAATTGAACTATTAGAAGCCGTTGCTGCCCAGGTGGGAATTGCCCTCGCCCAGGCCCAGTCCCTCGAAAAAGAACGGGAAATCCGTCGTCAGTTAGCGGAACAAAACGAAGAATTAGCCACTGCGACCCATACCGCCGAAGCCGCTAATCAAGCAAAGAGTGATTTTCTGGCAACCATGAGTCACGAAATTCGTACCCCCATGAATGCCATTATCGGCATGACAGGCTTAATGCTAGATACGGAGCTAACTTCCCAACAACAGTATTACACCGAAGTTATCCGCAACAGTGGAGAAAATCTGCTGACTCTGATCAACGATATCCTCGATTTTTCAAAAATTGAATCCGGCAAGCTGGAACTCGAAGAACATCCCTTTGAAATTTCTCTGTGCGTGGAAGAAGCCCTCAATTTAGTGATTCCCAAGGCCAGTAACAAAAATTTAGAGTTAGTTTATCGTTGCCATCCCCAAATACCACGTCTGATCGTAGGAGATGTGACTCGACTTCGACAGATTTTAGTCAATTTACTCAGTAATGCGGTCAAATTTACCGAACAGGGCAGTGTAACAGTCTTTGTCTCTGTTGCAGAGCGGAATGAAGCAGACAATTCCTATATCTTGCAGTTTGCTGTTCAAGATACGGGGATTGGTATTACGCCCCAACAACAAAATTCTTTGTTTAAGGCCTTTAGTCAAGTTAATACTTCCATCACTCGCAAATATGGTGGAACGGGACTGGGTTTAGCCATTTCTTCCCGTTTGAGCAAAATCATGGGGGGAGACATCTGGGTAGAAAGTGGAGGATCAGTGGCAGGCAATGCGCCGAAGCATTGGAACTCTGAGAGGGTGGAGGAGACTCCTGGAACGACTTTTTACTTTACAATTCGGGCTAAGACCGCTAATTCTGAAGACTATTTAGAACCTACGACCGACAATGGAGAAAAACCCTCTTTAAAAGGTTATCAAATCCTCGTGGTAGATGATAACTCGGTCAATTGTCATTTTCTGAATGAATGGTTAAAAAAATGGGAAATTGAAACAAAAATTACCCAGTCTCCTGATGAAGGGCTGAAATGGATCAAGTCAGGTGAATCTTTTGATCTCATTATTGTAGATTTAAATATGCCCGAAATGGACGGAATTAGTCTGGCAGAAGCTATTCGCAGTTTGCCGAATATGCAGACAATTCCTTTGATCATGTTAACGGGGGTTTATTTGTCTCCTGGGGAACGGTTGCAGCAAACGAATGTCAAGTTCGCGGCTTGGTTGCAAAATCCTATTCAACCCCTGATTCTCTACAATACCCTAGTGCAAACTTTGGGTCATACTCCGAAACAAGTTGTTCACCCTTCTCCGAAGGAACCGATCAAGATCGATAATCCCCAAGAGCGTCCTGCGATCGCGCCTCTGCGGATTCTCTTAGCGGAAGATAATACGGTGAATCAGCAGGTTGCTTTATTGTTGCTGAAAAAATTTGGCTATCGTGCCGATGTGGTCAGTAACGGTGAAGAAGTCCTACAGGCCCTAGAACACGCAGATTATGATGTCATTCTCATGGATGTGGAAATGCCAGAAATGGATGGACTCACGGCTACTCGTTTGATTCGGGAGAGGTCTTCCCGTTGGACTTCTCCTTGGATTATTGCAGTCACCGCCTATTCCATGCTCGGCGATCGCGAAAAATGTTTAGAAATTGGCATGAAT
Organism: Snowella sp.; assembly: GCA_003249095.1. Taxonomy (GTDB): domain Bacteria; phylum Cyanobacteriota; class Cyanobacteriia; order Cyanobacteriales; family Microcystaceae; genus Snowella. The sequence continues at coordinate 1,251 of QBMS01000130.1, read as the reverse complement.
GACTATATCAGTAAACCGATTCGGATTAATGAATTGAAAGAAGCGTTGGAGAATGCCAAGAAACAATGTAGTCTATCCCAGGATTAATTGGACACTAAGTTGTCACAAATTTAGATTACATAATGGTTTTCTTGAAAGTCTCGTAACAAGGGGCTTAAGCCCCTTGCCTGTGGGTATTTTAGATAATTAACATTTTTAAATGATTTCGCGTTTGAGGGTAAAAAAGAAAGGTTGGGGAGAATTTTTAAAATCCATAATGCCAAAAACCGTATTATCATCTACTTTTTTAAAGGAATCGTTAATGGGTAGATAATCATAAATCATAGTTGCGGTCACCACTCCTCGATATTCCATCGAACGGAGTCTTGCTTGACTTTTATCGGTTTTGAGTAGGGAATTGGTAAACATTAACCAGGGTTTAAAAGCCTTATTTCGCGGAATCGGGAGTTTCAAGACCCAATTCATCAGAGTTGGATGGGGCGCAACCTTAAAAAGCTCTCCTCGACCATCAGAAAATAAGAGGGGATGAACAGTTTCAGGATCTATAAATTCTTTCCCATACCAATTGGATAGTTCCAATAGTCCATCCATTGGGTGATCGGTGTCCAGGCCAGCTCCCCGCCACCGTCCCCACATAAAATCACAATTCACAGGTTCGAGGGAATCATACAACTGCAATGCTTCTTGGGTGGTTGTTTTTCCCGCTTGCAAAATAGACTGGCTTTTTTCTGATGTGTACATAACAACTGAAGATAGACGTTCTCTTACAGTACGACAAAAATCTTGAATCAAACAAACAAGGTCGATAAATATATTACTTAATAATTTTGTAGGCGATCGCTCATAGTTTGATGAAGTTTTACCAGAATTCCTTGCATTAAACCCTCAGATTTATTAAAGTATAAACATGAAGCAAAAGAGCTTCAACGGCAGATAAAACAGCCAAGCGTGAGTTAGATAAACCATTATTCAACAAAGAGGTAAAATCAAGCTGTTTAATCTCGAATGTGTCTCGTCTAATCCAACACAACACCCAAACCGAAAACAGAATATTCCTTTGATTTAGTCAACATGGGAGAAAAGGCAACTCTAAAGAGAATGCAGCTCCATAGAGATTTTAGATAAGTAAATAAGGAATTTAACTGGAGAGTAGGTCTTGGGTGTTGTCGTATGAATATGATTATTTAAAAGAAATTGGCTCTCCTGAATAAAAAGTGATAATCAAAACTTATCATGAAAAGCAAGCTAAAA
>QBMS01000012.1:44311-57377 GCA_003249095.1 Snowella sp. | reverse complement strand
GTCAAGGACTTACCGATTTTGCAGGGCATTAATTTTTCCATCCAGCCAGGGGAACTCGTCACCGTTATTGGCCCCAATGGTGCAGGAAAATCGACCCTTGCTAAAACCGTATTTGGTTTATTAACTCCCACCGAGGGAAAAATTCTCTTTAAAGGAGAAAATATTGCGGGCTTATCTTCTGATCAAATTGTTCGTCGGGGAATGTGCTATGTTCCCCAGGTCTCCAATGTTTTTTCCACATTAACAGTGGCAGAAAATTTGGAAATGGGAGCTTTTTTACATAATGGTTCTCTCAAATCCCTCAAACAGAAAATTTATACAATGTTTCCTCGTTTAGCGGAACGTCGTCACCAAAAAGCAGGAACGTTATCGGGTGGAGAACGGCAAATGTTAGCAATGGGAAGAGCTTTGATGTTAGACCCCGATCTGTTACTTTTAGATGAACCTTCGGCGGCCCTTTCTCCGATTTTAGTTAAAGATGTGTTTGAACAAATTAAAGCGATTAATGCAACGGGAAAGGCGATCGTTTTAGTGGAACAAAATGCGAAACAAGCCTTAATGATGGCAGATCGCGGTTATGTTTTAGAAAATGGCAAAGATAAACTAGAGGGAACGGGACAATCGCTCTTAAATGACCCTAGCGTGGGAGAGCTTTATTTAGGCGCGGCTTATCACGGAAAGCATTAGATATCTCCAGAAATCAAGAGTGAATCGATTGAAACCCTTGGTAGGGACAATTCATGAATTGCCCCTACTTTTTAAGATGGGAACTTAATTTTGGCGGGAATGCCGACCACAATCGATTCATCGGGAGCATCTAGGTTTTTAACTACTGCATTTGCCCCCACTTGGACATGGTTTCCTAGCGTGACATTACTCAATATTTTCGCCCCTGCTCCAATATCCACATGGCCACCGATTTTGACTATCCCTGTAATTGTAACTTGTTGAAAAATCATGCAATTAGGGCCAATAATCGCGTTGGGATGAATGACAACTCCTGTGGGATGGGGTAGCATCAATCCTCCGCCCAAATTGCAATTAATTGGAATATCTGCTCCTGTTATCACACTCCAAAAGCGATGTTCTACTATAAATTTTTTGCTGAATAATTGGGCTATTATTCCTGAATGTTTAGACCATTTTTGATAATTACGGATGGCTTTTAAGAGTTGACGGGAGGGATTCCACCATTGTGTCAAACTTTCTCGACTCCAATCTGGTGCGATCGCCGAAACTCCGTATTTTTCTAGATTTTCTTCCTGTTGATTGGGTTCATTGGCTAGGGATGATTGAGAATCTGTTGGATTATTGATATTCTGTTGTTTCGCGATCGCCTGATAGAAACCTAAGACGACCAAAATATTAGAAATCGTTAAAAAAGATTCCGCGCTACCATGAAGCCAATCAATATTTGCCAACTGATCGCCGTAATGAATTTGGGCATAAATGCCTGCGGGAATAGTTATTACCACAAAAACCAGCAGAAAATAAAAACCAATGAGGGCTAGACGGGGCATTTGTCTCGAACGGGTCATAAACCAAAGAAATCCGAGATAAGGAAACAGGGAAATAGCAAATAAACTCTCTTTAGAAAACATAAAAAGTTATAAAATCTCAGTTATTTTAGATCAGGCAAAATCTATTTGTGAAATTATCAATATTTTGTCGAGGTTTAGTTTCCACAATAATAGAGAACTAGATTTTTTCTACTCGTTTAAGGGAGTCTTGAATAGTTAGGGGAATATTTAAAGTCGTATTCACGGTTGGGCGGGGAGCAACGGAATTTTCGAGGTGTAAATGCTCTAAAATGGCTTGTCGAATGAGCTTTTCCGATTCTTGTTGTAGGAGTAACTGAAAATAATCTTCGATCTGGTGGCGATCGCGTTTCGGCAGAGTGGTTGTTTCCTGCAATTTGATTAACTGTCTCACCGCTATCAGACGTTTAATGGGGTCGGGTTCCGTTAACTGATTTAAATATTTTTCTAATTGGGTATCGGATTCTTGGTTTTGTTGACTGATAATATGCCAACCTAACAAGGTGAGGGTCAATAGGGTTCCCATGCCTTCTAAAACTGTTCCCGTTGCTAACCAGCGATTATCGGATTCTGCCCAAATAGCCGCCGCTAAGTAGGTACTCAAAGACGCGATCGCCCCACTACTGACAGCGAGGGTTAACTTACCCTGGGAACCTTTGAGAAAGGGCTGCCAGATCCGCCAATAGTGTTGCCAATTTTTTCCTGAAGCCAGATAAACGAGACCCATACCCCCCATTCCCACACCAGTTGCCACGACGAGCTTCCAATCCCAGGAAAACATCAAAGTCGCGCCAAAGGATGCCACGCTCCAGCGTCCCCATTTGTAAACTTCAGGACGAGATAGGAGTTGAAAAATTTCTTGTGATAAGCGAGACAGGGATAGATCGGGCAATCTCGCTGGGAGACGTTTCCCACTAAACAATACCTGGGTCACGGCAATTTCCTACGGTTAGTAACAGTTAGTGTGTGATGATGACTATAATCGCTCTCTAAAAGCTGCTAATTCACTATACCAAGAAGTTGACATGGAGACATTTTGGACTGAAGTACTCGATTTTTGTCAAACCACCACAAAGACCCTCGCCGAAGCATTGGTGACCAAATTTGCCAAGATCCCCGCTACCCGAAAACGGGACGGAACCCTTGTGACTCAAGCGGATCAGTGGACAGACCAACAACTCCGCGATCGCATTGCCCACCAATTTCCCCGTCATGGTGTCCTGACAGAAGAAACCGAGCATATTTTCCCCGCCAATGATTGGTGCTGGATTATTGATCCCATTGACGGCACAACTAACTTTACGCGGGGCATTCCCATCTGGGGCATTTCCTTGGGTTTGCTCTATCGGGGAACCCCCGTCTTTGGTTTTGTCTATTTCCCGATGTTTGACCAAGCTTTTTGGGGCTATTGGTACGGAAATTCTGGTTTAACGGGGCCAACAGGGGCGTTTTGTAACGGCGATCGCATTCAAACGAGTACGGATGAACCCAGCTTGAATCATCTTTTTACCCTCTGTGCCAGAAGTACGGAAATTTTAGCCAAGCCCTTTCCCTGTAAATTTCGCCTGCTAGGAGTGGCCAGCTATAATATTCTCCTAGTGGCATCGGGAGCCGCTTTGGGAGGAGTGGAAAAAACGCCTAAAATTTGGGATATTGCAGGGGTTTGGCCCATCGTACAGGCCGCAGGGGGAGATTTTATTTCCCTGGGGAAAGATCCGATTTTTCCCTTACAAGTGGGAGATAATTACGGCGATCGCCCTTTTCCCTGTTTAACGGTGAGTCGGTCTGAATTAGTTCCCCTGTTCTATCCCCTAGTGGCCAGCGTGGGAGACGGGATTTAAACGGTTTTATCTTGAGTCCCAAATTTCTTTTATAAAAACTTGTATAAAACAATACTCATGCTATGATGATAAGTCGTCAGTTAAACATTCGTCTTTTGACAAAATGTTAACAACGACAGCAACCCTGGGGGTGTGGCGGAATGGTAGACGCTGCGGACTTAAAATCCGTTGAGCCTTATAAGCTCGTGAGAGTTCGAGTCTCTCTACCCCCATTAATGCGAAAAGATGCACGAATTAGGAATCACCGAGAATATCATTGAAATTGCCCTTGACTATGCTCAGGGTCAAAAAATTAGTCGCATTACCCTTGCCATTGGTCAACTGAGTGCTATCTTGCCCGACTCTATTCAATTTTGTTTTGATGCCTGCCGTTTAGGAACTCCGTTAGAAAATACTCTGCTAGAAATTATTGAAATCCCTGGTCTAGCCCGTTGTCGTCACTGTGGAACCGAATTTGCGATCGCAGAACCCTTTGGCATTTGTGAATGCGGTAGTATGGATTTAACCTTGATCCAGGGTCAAGAACTGCAAATTAAAGAACTGGAACTAGAACAATTATGTGTGTAACCTGTGGTTGTTCCGAAGGAGCCGAAGTCACTCTGAACTATTTAGGAACAGAAGAAGAGCCAGCAGAACATCGTCACGTCTTAGCCGATGGCACGGTCATTACCCACACCCATGATCATGCCGAAACCCATGAACACGATGACATTGCTGAATCAGGATATAAATCTGTTACAACAACAGTTTTGTCTAGCCCCCTAAATCCCCCAATTCTGGGGGACTTTGAGAACTCTGTTCCCCCCAAAGTTGGGGGGCTAGGGGGGCGAAAACATACCCTAGAGCAAAATCTGCTGGCTAAAAATGATCAGCTTGCCGCCCAAAATCGAGCCTGGTTCCAGGAACAAGAAATTCTCGGATTAAATTTGGTGAGTTCCCCAGGATCGGGAAAAACGACGCTGTTAACGCGAACGATTCGGGATTTGCAAGAACAAATTCCCATTAGTGTTATTGAAGGGGATCAGGCAACCAGTAACGATGCCCAACGCATCCGAGAAACGGGTTGCAACGTGGTTCAAATTAATACGGGAACGGGTTGTCATTTGGAAGCGGCGATGATCCAAAAAGGTTTAAATGAACTGGCTCCTTCCCCTCGTTCGATGGTGATGATCGAAAATGTGGGCAATTTAGTTTGTCCCGCCCTATTTGATTTGGGAGAACAGGCAAAGGTGGTGATTCTTTCGGTCACTGAAGGTGAGGATAAACCCATTAAATATCCCCATATGTTTCGCGCTAGTCAGGTGATGATTTTAAATAAAATTGATTTGTTACCCTACGTAGAATTTGACCGCGATCGCTGTGTGGAATATGCGTTAAAAGTGAATCCTGAGCTAAAAATTTTTCAGGTTTCTGCTACAACGGGGGAAGGATTAGAAGATTGGTATGATTGGTTAAAAAATGCGATGCGATCGCTTGTCAAGAATCATGAGCTTATGTTTTACAAATGATAAGCATAGAGATTTTACTTTTTTAGAAGGCCGTGTTAAGTTAGGTAGAACGAACCTTTGGGGGGTTTAATTATTAGCGACATTTAAGTAAAGAGTATGAAGTATTACCTGAAACTTCTGAGGCTTTCATTTATATCGGTATGACTCGGCTGATGTTACGACGATTGGCATAAACCCACTACACTACCTGTGATCCTTTTCAATCATTCTTTTAGTAGGTGTTTTTCTTCCATAACTTTTAGATTATCAGATTTTGTTCCCCTGAATGATCGCATTTTTTTTGATTGAATTAGTACAAGAGATGGGAATTTTTTTACTTTCTTCTAATAAATATTCTAAAAAGGTTTGAGCAATCACTGATAACTGTTTTCCCCCTAAATAGGCCACATACCAACGTCGTTTGATGGGGAAATGCTCTATGTCTAATATGCTTAATTCACTTTGCTTACTGTCAGAGTTTAAGGTATGTTCAGAGAGAACGGAAATGCCCATTCCTCCCGCGATCGCTTGTTTAATCGCTTCGTTACTGCCGAGTTCCAAACGAACATGAACGTTAACATTATTTTCATTAAATAAAGTTTGCACCGCTTGACGAGTTCCTGATCCCTTTTCTCGCATAATAAAAGCTTCATTATTTAATTGTTTAATGGGAATTTGTTTCAGTCCAGCAAGAGGATGATCGCGATGAGCAATGACAACTAAAGGATTATCTAAAAAAGGCTGGGAGGTTAAATCCAGTTCTTCGGGAGGCTTACTAACGATATACAAATCATCTTTATTCTCTTGCATTCGACCCTGTATTTGCTGGTGATTAGTCACTTTTAATGACACATCAATGCCTGGGTATTGTTGACAAAAAGACCCTAAAATCCGAGGAATAAAATATTTTGCGGTAGTAATAACTGCTATTTTAAGAGAGCCTTGTTTTGTTCCTTTAAAATCCGCTACTTTCATTTCAAAATGATCTAACCGACTAAAAATATCTTGACAGGTTTCTAATAGCTCTTGCCCTGCATTGGTAAGAAAAAGACGCTTGCCAATTTGTTCAAATAATGGTAAACCCACTGCCTTAGAGAGTTGCTTGATTTGACTCGATACAGTGGGTTGGGTAATAAAAAGTTCTTCGGCGGCACGAGTAAAACTCCCATGACGGGCGGTTGCTTCAAAAACTTTTAACTGGTGTAGGGTCGCTTGAATCAAGGTTTTGCTTCCTAACGATGGGTCGATCAAAAAAGAGTTGCCATAGACTAGAGCTTGGCATTTATTCTAAAATCATAGATCATAATCAATGTTTTGACAATTTAATTTTTGCAAAGTCTTTCTAGGCGATCGCGGAAAAAGTCCCAAGAGCATGAGCGTTCCGTTAAATTTACTCTTTTTTAAGGTTAGTTAAGTTTGGGATAAATCGTACTGCAATATTTTAACTTGTCCCCCTAATCCGTCATAATTATTAGCAAAGAACTACGGATATTATCGAGATTAACTATGCCCAGAAAAGCCGACGAATATGCAATTCATCTTTTTCTTAAGAGTGGACATCGAGAAGAGGTGCGTTTTATGACTATTCAAGAATTTCAGAAGTGGTACAGTAACGAGGTTGTTCCCAAGTTCGACTCGGAAGAATTTATCACCGTTCCCATCAAAAATATTCAGGGTGAATATATGGTTGTTCGTCCTGCTAGTATTGTCGCCATTCGGGTGGAACCTATCTTTTTTGGTAGCGTAGAAAGAGAATAAAACCGTAGAGTCTGCTGTTGTTTTACTTTTGATAGCAGATTGAAGTGGTATTCAAAAAATTCTTTATTTTAAAAATAACATTTTTTGTCATTGCAATTTAACGAACTACTGGCATTTTCTAATTGAATTGTCGTATGCTCAATCCCAAAATTATCCTGTAATCCCTGATTAATTTTTAATAAAAAACTATCATCTAAGGGATGGTCGGAAACAATTAAATGAGTCGTTAAAGCGTTTTCAGTGGTACTCATGGCCCAAATATGTAAATCGTGAATGCCTAAAACCCCTGGTAATTCTTCTAGATAGGTTTGAACCGCTTTTATTTCAATATTGTTCGGGACAGCATCGAGTAATAAATTCATCGAATCTTTTAATAAATCCCAGGTTCCAAAGAAAATTAAAACGGTGATAATTAAACTCATGAGGGGGTCGAGCCAGAGCCAACCCGTTAAGATAATTCCTACTGCCCCCAAAACAACTCCCAAGGAAACGAGGGCATCGGTGATCATGTGCAGAAATACGCCTTTGATGTTCAGGTCTTTTTGGTGATCGCCTGCAAAGAGCCAGGCGGTAAATCCATTAAAAACCATGCCGATCGCAGCCACAATAATGACGACTCCTTCCTTGAGTTCGGTAGGATTTTGGAAACGGTGGATAGCTTCAACGGCGATCGCGCCCAGGACGATCATGATTAAACAAGCATTCAGCAAAGCCGCCAAAATCGAAGAACGCCTTAAACCATAGGTATAGCGAGCAGTGGGACGACGACTCACTAACCAACTCGCAACCCAGGCAATGACTAAACCCAAAACATCACTTAAATTGTGGCCCGCATCAGCTAATAAGGCCAAAGAATTACTGAGCAAACCAAAAATGACCTGTAATACGACGATCGCAACATTGAGAATTAACCCGATTAAAAAGGCGCGGTTATAGCTGCTGGGGGCGGGATGGTGATGATGACCGTGATGGTGATGATCATGATGGTGGTGATGATCGTGATCGTGGGTTTTATTTCTCACGCAGACTTCTCGCTTTATAGAACATTTCTAAACTTTGACGATCGCCGACATACCGCCAATGCCAAGGTTCGTAACTAATTCCCTGGGGACTGTCTTTGGGAAAGGACATCTCAAAACTATATTTAGCGGCATTGTTTTCCATCCAATTAAAGGCCGCTGTTTGATCAAAACTTTGTTTTAAATTAGCTTCTGGGTTTTTTCCATCTCCCACATCAAAGGCATAACCCGTATGGTGTTCACTATAGCCAGGCGGCGCGCTAACTTCGGCTCGTTTGCGGGCATCCTGCGATCGCTGTTGTTTGACCCCAAAAAAAAGATAGTTTTGTTCTTTGATACCCCGAAAACCTGAAATAGGCACTAAAATTATCCCACTCGCCCTAGCATCTGCCTGCATCTGTAAAAACTTAGTGGCCGCCGCTTGACGGAGCTTAATTCTACCATCGGGCGTAATCGCTTTTAATTCACTCGCTGGAGCTTCTTTATAGGGTAAATGACCCAAAACATTATCGACTTCTGGAGCCGAAGGGGAAACCGTTGGCTTGGGTTGATCAGGAGTGGCGATCGCTGTGGGAGTCTCGACAGAGGGTGAAAAGGGTCGCCACACCAGAAAAATCCCTAATAAAACGAAAATTCCCAAACCCATTAACCCAGCAGTGACCATGAGGGGAAAGTTATTACTAGGTACAGGCGTTACCGAGGGCCTATCCCGCAAGACTTCTGGAATTTCGTCGAGAGAACGGGCAGAAGAATGTTTTTTTCTAACTTGGTCGTCTTTCCCCTTCATGGTATCTAGAGTGACAATGCAATTGCCGCTATGAGAGATTATTGGGCTGCGATGCCTTCGGTACGGGCTGCGTGTTGAACCGCTCCTGCCACTGCACTGGACACCCTGGGATCAAAAACCGAGGGGACAATATGTTCCTTATCGAGTTGATGAATCGAAACCAGAGAGGCGATCGCCTTAGCCGCTTCTAAATACATATTATCGGTAATTGTCCTGGCTCGACAGTCCAAGGCTCCCCGAAAGACCCCAGGAAAGGCCAAAACGTTATTGATTTGGTTGGGATAATCACTGCGCCCTGTTGCCATGACTGCCACATCATTAATAATTAGTTCAGGCTGGATTTCGGGAATTGGATTGGCCATCGCAAAAACAATCGGATTTTTTGCCATAGATTTGACCATTTCCCGTGTGACAACGCCAGGCGCACTAACTCCCAAAAAGATGTCGGCTCCTTCCATTGCATCGGCCAAGGTTCCTGTGGCACTGACGGCATAGGCTAATTTTTGAGAATTCAAATCAGTCCGATTTTTAGAAATAATTCCCTTGGAGTCACAAATCCAAATGGTCGCTGCCCCCGCTTTTTGTAACAAAGAGGCGATCGCCAGACCCGCGGCCCCCGCCCCATTAATCACGATGCGGACGGAATCAAAGGATTTATTGACTAACTTTAAAGCATTAATTAAAGCGGCTAGGGTGACAATCGCGGTACCGTGTTGATCATCATGGAAAACGGGAATTTTTAATTCTTGACGCAAACGGGCTTCGATCTCAAAGCAACGGGGAGCCGCAATATCTTCCAGGTTAACGCCACCAAAAACGGGGGCAATCTGTTTAACGGCTTTGATAATTTCCTCGGTATCCTGAGTATCTAAACAAATAGGAAAGGCATCAATTCCTGCAAATTGCTTAAATAGCATGGCTTTTCCTTCCATGACGGGCAAAGCGGCCTCTGGCCCCAAATTCCCTAGTCCTAAAACCGCACTGCCATCGGTCACAACCGCCACTGTATTCCCTTTAATGGTGAGGGAATAAACCAGATCAGGATCATCGGCGATCGCGCGACAAATGCGACCGACCCCTGGAGTATAGGCCATGGCCAAATCCGCTTGGGAAGTAATGGGGATACGGCTTTCGACGGTAATTTTGCCATTTTTGTGCAAATCAAAGGTACGGTCAGAAACGCTGATTAATTTCACGTCTTCTAGGGCCTTGACCGCATCGACGATTTTTTCCGCGTGTTCTGCACTAGAGGCATTAACGGTGATTTCTCGTTGGGTAATTTTAAGCGTACTTTCGATGAGAGAAATTTGTCCGAAACTCCCTCCCTCAGAGGCGATCGCGTTGGTGACATTGGCAAGTGTCCCTGAGCGATTCGGTAATTCAATGCGGAGATTAACACTGTAGCTGGGATTCGGGGTTAGATTGACCATTCTATAAATTAACTACTCACAAATAGTGAACGCAAACCAATATACAGATTATCTCCTATCCCAGTAGTCTGCTATAGAACAAAATGAAGATCTGGAGAAAATTTTTTAGATGATTCCCCCAAATCATCAAACTAACGCATGGTCACAAATTCTTCTGCTGAGGTCGGATGAATCCCCACCGTTGCATCAAAATCCGCTTTAGTCGCCCCCATTTTGACCGCGATCGCGACTCCCTGAATAATTTCTCCTGCGTAATCCCCTACCATGTGCGCCCCTAACACTTTATTGGTTTCGGCGTGAACCACTAATTTCATTAAGGTCTTTTCATCCAGATTAGGCAAGGTGTAATACATAGAGCGGAATTTACTACGAAAAATCTTAATGTTTTCTTCTCCAAACTTCTCCTTAGCTTCAATTTCTGTCAATCCCACCGTAGCGGCTTCAGGGGTACTAAACACCGCAGAAGGAACATTTTCATGGCTCATTATTCGTGATTTTCCACCAAATTCCGTATCGGCTAAAGCACGACCTTCATTAATAGCAACAGGGGTTAAATTAATGCGATCCGTACAATCCCCAACGGAAAAAATATTAGGCTCGGCAGTATGGCTATATTGATCCACCACAATGGCGTTATTCTTAACTTCAACAGCCGTATTTTCTAGCCCTAGATTTTCTAATTTTGCCTTTCTTCCTAACGCCGCCAAAGTGAGAGCATCCACGCTCATAGCATCATCTTCTCCCGCTTTATTCTTGAGTTGGATAGAAAGACCTTCTTCTCCCTTGGTAATGCTAACTAATTGATGATTATTAATAATGTTAATTCCGTGTTTAATCATAGACTCTTGAATTTCCGTCCGTAGATCTTCCTCAAAGCCCCGTAGAATTTTATCCTGTCGAATAATTTGTGTCACTTTAGAACCCAATTTATTCATCAAACAAGCAAATTCTACGCCAATATATCCACCCCCTAAAACGACGAAATGTTTCGGTTGTTCCTGCAAATTAAAAAGATCATCAGAAAGGATGGCGTGTTCAATCCCAGGAATGGGCGGTCTAACAGGATAGCCACCGACAGCAATTAAAACTTTATCGGCAGTAATTTGTTGTTCTCCCACTTGTAGGGTGTGGGGATCAAGAAAACGCGCAAATGCTGGAAAAATTTTAACCTGAGAAGTATCTAACATTCGTTGATAAATCCCATTTAAACGGTCAACTTCCTGATTAACTGCCGTGATTAATTTTTGCCAATTACATTGAGTTTGAATAGGACTCCAACCGTATCCCTCCGCTTCTTTGAAATGATCCGCAAAACGAGACGCATAAACTAACAATTTCTTGGGAACACAACCCCGATTCACACAGGTTCCGCCTAGTCGATCATTTTCTGCGAGTCCCACTTTTGCACCATATTCTGCCGCTCGTCTGGCTGTAGCAATTCCCCCTGAACCGCCACCGATCACAAATAAATCAAAATCGTAACTCACGTCCTACCTCTTTTTTTGTGGTGATTTGTTGTAATTTTCTGGAATTTGAAACCGAAAGGATTTTTTTACGTCATATTTTTTGAAGATAAAATTTATGACTTTTGTAAATATTTTATGGCCCATAATAACAAACTTTTGAACGCTTTGTCGAGTACCAAACCGATTTTTTCTATACTGCTGATTTTTTTTGAGTTATTGATTCCTGCTCAAATTGCAACGAGTCAGAATTTACCGATCGCGATCGCGCAGAATTCATCCCCAGATATCGATCAAGTAACTAACAAAATTTGTCCTGTAGATTTGCCCCAAAAAATTGATAGTTTAATGACTGCTCCTGAACTGCAAAAAGCCCACTGGGGGATTTTAATTAAAACCTTAAAAAAACAAACAACTCTTTATGATCGGGATGGAAATCAATTTTTTATCCCTGCTTCTAATGTAAAACTCTTAACAACAGCGGCCGCTTTAGTTAAATTGGGTGAAAACTATCAGATTAAAACCCCTATTTATTATCAGGGAAATAGCCCTAGATTAAGTCGTTTAAGTCTGATTGGAAAAGGTGATCCGAGTCTAACTATTGACCAATTAAAAACTGTTGCCAATACGCTCAAATCCCAAGGAATTAAACAAGTTGAAACATTAATTTTAGAAGATCATACCCTTCCTCAAAACTATTTGAATCTGACCTGGGAATGGGAAGATATTCACTTTTATTTTGCCCCTGCGATTAATCAGTTAATGCTCAATCAAAATGCTGTTGAGTTGACCCTATCTCCCCAACGGATTGGGCAACCGCTAAAAGTTATCTGGTCTGATGCGATCGCGGGGAAACAATGGCAAATCATTAATCAAACTCGAACTGTTGCAGGGAATCCATCTCAAGGAGTTTCTATTAAAGGCATTTTAGGGAAATCTGTCCTGATTTTAGAAGGCGAATTAGGTTTGCAATCCGAACCCAAGGTTGCTGCGATCGCCATTCCCGATCCTGCTCGTTATTTTGCCGAATCCTTTCAACAGGTTTTAACGGAAGTAGGAATCCAAGTTGATCAACTCGAAATTGTTAATAATCCTTCTTTTAATCCTCAAGATAAATTACTCTTAGAAATTTCATCACCGACTATTCCAGAATTAATTACGGAAACTAATCAAGAAAGTAATAATTTATATGCAGAGGCGTTATTAAATTTAATTAAAGAAAAGCCTGATTCTCTAGATAGTTTAAAAAATATTCTTCAATCCCTGGGGCTAGACCCGAATGGTTATCTATTAAAAGATGGTTCAGGTTTGTCTCGACAAAATTTAGTTTCTCCTAAAACATTTGTTCAACTATTAACCGCAATGGCCCAGTCTCCTAACGCAGAAAGTTACCAAAAATCTTTGGCGATAGCGGCTGAAAAAGGAACCTTAAGTAATCGTTTTCAAGATACGGCTGTTGCAGGTAAGTTACAGGCTAAAACGGGAACTTTATCGGGATCTTCTACCCTTTCGGGTTATTTAGATAATCCCAATTTTGAAACCTTAGTGTTTAGTATTTTAGTGAATAATAGTGAACAATCTTCCCCAGTTTTGAGAAAGGCGATCGATTCTATTATTATTTTATTGAGCCAGTTAAAAAAATGTTAGAAAAACTCACTAGATTAGGCCACGGTAATGAATAAACATTAAAACCATCGCCCAGGAACCCAATGCCACTTTAATAGCCACTAATACATTAAAAAG
>QBMS01000012.1:43600-44301 GCA_003249095.1 Snowella sp. | reverse complement strand
GAAAAAAAACCGCCACTCAATAAATCTCCCATTTCCCCCATCGGTAGAGAGATTCCGACTAGGGCTAAAACTCCCAGGGCTAAAAAGGTGATAACAGAAAGTTTTTCCCAGGTTGCTGTGTGCCAGCGATGATAGAGGTCTTGCATTTTTTGGGGAGAAGAAGTCATGGCAACAAGACCGATCGCGGTTCCCCCTGCGACCCCCGCCGCGAATCCGCCCCCTGGGCTGAGATGACCTCGTATGGCCAATTCCAACGCGACTAAGGCAATAATTGTCGCTCCCAAACGGGCCAAAATAGCAGAAGTTTGGTCGGGAAAGAGGTAGATGCGGCGTTTCGGTTCTTCGTTAGCTAACAAAAATTTAGACCCGACAATGGCGATCGTAAAGACAATGACTTCAAAGAGGGTGTCGTAGAGACGATTGCGAAAAATAATTCCTGCTACTGCATTGGGAACGCCTCCCTGCTGGGCAACGATCTCGGCAATTTGTAGAGAAAAACCAAGAGGGGATAAGTTAACACTAGGATGGGATAAAAACAGCATTTTTATCAAAAAACCTACTCCTGCCAATGAGTAAAGCCATTTCATCATTTTTTCTCCTGTTCTGGGGGAAGGGCAACCAATTCTAAACGGGTTGTTAGGGGTTCGTTCTTGAGGAGTTCATAGAGGCGGGGAACTCGAATTTGGGTGTGAAGGGTAGGC
>QBMS01000012.1:20184-43590 GCA_003249095.1 Snowella sp. | reverse complement strand
TCTTCTGCCTCTGGATCGGTGAGACAGGTCGCGTGAATTTCTTTTTGAGCTAACGCACTAGTCAATTCTGAGGGCTGTTCATAGAAAACCAGTCTGAGGCGTAGATGGTATTTGCTGAGAATTGTTTTTAGCGGGGCGATCGCCAAAGTATTGAAGGTCTCTGAAGAGGGGTTTCGGAGAACGCCTAAACGAAAAACCATTGAGGAACGGACGGTGATCGCGTAGAGTAGCATGGCCAGCAAGGTTCCCACTAAGGCTTCGGTAAGAGCAACATCAGCCGCGCCTAAAACGGTATATAACAAAGTTGCGATCGCACCGACAATCCCCCGCATGACCAAAGCACGATAGGGATTCACCTGAAGGAGGAGTAAACCTGCTGTCAGGGGTAGTAGGGCTGTAATGAAGAGAATATAGGGTTCAGGGGTCTGCATGGTGGTCTAAGGAAGGTGGAGTAGAGCAGTAGGCTAGGACATAGCTCAAAAGTGTATTCCAGAGGGCGATGGAAATAAGGGCTAATAACAAAAGCGGCCATTCTTTAGGACGCAACAGTAATAGTCCGAAGACAATGCTCAGGGAACCCAGGGTATCTGAAATAGAAAGATAATGAAGTTGGAGCAACAGCGATCGCGGTTTAAGCAGAGATTTCGTTCCCCAAAACCAAAAAAATAGCCCCACAACAATAAAAAAAGCACTCAAAAAATTAATAATCACTTTCTAACCGCCTCAAAATATGGGACAAAAGGATCGCTCCTGCATTGCCAACACTCAGAATAATGACTCCGACCAGTCCTAGCATCCAGTCATCCCGTAGAATCGAAACGACTAAAATCATCACACTGGTTTTAGTGGAAATACTGGTAAACGCTAATAGGTTCTGCCAAATATCTAAATTGCGCCAAACTTGATAGAGAGGGATCAAAAGAATGGCAATCATCGTGATTAGGGTAAAATTGAGCAGAATATTCATTCGCCTTGGCTCCGTTCGAGAGAATGAATTTCATATTCCCCTGTCTCTCGTTCTCGAATGACTAAGGTTTTGGGGGTAAAGGTGATTAAAAAAATATCTAAAAAGACCAACGCAGGAATATTGGGAGAAGTTGCCCTTTCTAAAAAAATTCTTTCGCGATTGTGGGGATAAATCATCATTTGAACGGCTTCGTAGTAGGCTTGGGGAATGGCAATCAATACGCGGCCTAAATGCCTGATAAGCTTACCCAAGGGAGGCGATGCGGCAAAGGGACGGGGTAACAAGAGGGCAAAAGCAAGCCCTAGTATTAGATTGACTATACCCAGATTAGCCGTCAGTAGGAGCCAAATCGTTAATCTTAGAATAAAGGTTCCCATTTTGACCATCCTATCCAAAAGAGTAAAATTAACATTAGGCTCATTGCTCCCATTAAATGCTCAAATTTTTCGGGTTCACGGGAAAAAGCCTGGGGCCAACGGCGAATTAATCCCCAGTAGGCTAACCATCCTAGCGCAATGACAGCAATTGCTTTAAGGATATTTTCTACAGTATAGACCTGCAAATAAAAGCCATTGGCTAACACTAAACTTCCGAGCAATAGGGCGATCGCGCTCCAGAATCCCCAGGATTGAGGTTTATGGTCTGCGGGGGAGAAAGTTTCCTGGGGCAGAAAAATAAATTTAGCATAGACAATTGTTGTGCCGACGATGGCCCCATTCATCACGATTTCCTGCCAGGGTAACAAGTCTTTCAGGGTCATGACTTTTGCCCCAAAGCCAGCCAAAAGAGGTAAACCCGAAATCGAAAAGCCAGCGATCATCAAAACTAACCCTAAAGGCTTGGGAATGGGTTGTAAGGCGAGAGCGGAAAACTGACGACTCGGCAAACGACCGACGATTAAAAATAGGGCTGACTTGACGAGTCCATGAGTCAGGGCATAGAAACCCCCTACAGCAGGAGCCGCTAAGATGAATCCCAATTGGGAAACCGTACTCCAGGCGAGGGTTCGTTTTGTGTCCTGGGCAAAAATGGCATAAACGACTCCCAAGACAGCCGTAGCTACGCCAAATAAGCGAATAATAGGGTTGATTTCTTCTAAGAGTAGGGCAAGACGGACTAGGGGAAAAACGCCCGCTTTGACCACGATTCCCGACATCAGCGCGGAAACAGGGGATTCGGATTCGGAGTGGGTCTGGGGTAGCCAAAATCCCAGGGTAAAGATTCCCCCCTTGGTTAATAGGGCCATAAAAATCAAGGCCCAGGCTTCAGGCGGTGCGCCCCGTAGTCCCGAAAAAGCAAAGGAATAATGGGTTTGATAAACTAAAATCGCTCCGACTAAATAAAAAAGCATGGCCACATTGCTGACAAATAGGTAACGCATTCCTACCCAAAGGACGCGATCGCTGCGGGGATAGGTTATCAACAGAAATGCCGCAATACTAATAACTTCTAGGGTCACATAGAGACTAATTAAATCCGAACTAATAAAAGCCGCATTAATACTGCTATGGAGAATGAGAATCTGGGAATAAAAAAAAGCCGTTTTATCCGACTGCCAACAATAAAGGATCACGGCTAAAGTAACTAAACCATTGGTCAAAATGAAAAAAGCCGCTAGGGAGTCTAAAATCAAGCTCACGCCAAAATCATCCAGCAAATTCACCGTCACGGGAGAATTCATCCTAAAAAGGAAGAGAGCATAGGCAATAGACAAAAAAGCTCCCAACAAAGACAGCGATCGGCGAAATTGGGGCAATAGATAAAGGGTAAAACCCATAGCAAAGGGAATGGTCAGCCAGAGCAAGGTCAGGAGGATCATGATAGATTCGTCCGCTCAATCTCATCGGTCTCTAGGGTAGGATGATCCTGGGAAAGCTTCATCACTCCCACCAACATTAAGGATTGAATCGAAAGTCCAATCACGATCGCCGTTAAAATAACCGCCTGGGGAACGGGATCGGCATAGGAAACATCCGCCGTTTCCGTGATAATGGGAGTTAATAAGCCAGGTCTCGCCGCCGCCAACACAAAATAGGCGATGACCCCCGTACTCATAATATCCATTGCCACAATTTTCATAACGAGATTTTGTTTCCAAAGTACTCCCAGGAAACCAATTAAAATAGTCGTTAAAATAAAAGGCTCTAGTATCATTTTCATCAGTGAAAATATCCTATGATTGAGTAATCTTAAAATTAGGGATAGATTAGCCCATTAAAATGACGTTATCGATCACATGAATGACTCCATTATCCGCTTCAATATCCGCCGCGATAACAGTGGCATTTTTAACTTCAAAAGTCTCGGTAAAATCTAAACAAATGGGGGAACCTTCCACAGAATTAACCGATGATAATTTTTCTAAATCCGCTTTCATTAACTTCCCTGGGACAACATGATAACACAAAATACGAGTTAATTGAGGAATATTTTGCACCAATGTGGTGATGGTTCCAGGGGGAAGTTTGGCAAACGCATCATCGGTCGGCGCGAAAACAGTAAAGGGGCCAGGGCTTTTTAAAGTTTCGACTAAGTTAGCCGCTTTAACGGCGGTCACTAAGGTAGAAAATCCTTCATTACTAACAGCAATATCAACAATATCAGGCATAATTTTTTCTCTTAATTTAGTTTATTTGGGCGCACGCAATACGACATGAGATTTATATTTTGGATGCACTCAATGCAAATTTTAGATTGATTCGTATTTTGGGCGCACGCAATGCGCCCCTATGGGTTAACGGTAATCTGAACTTTGAACATCACGTAAACGGGCTTCAGGACGCAGAAAGCGATCTATTTGGGATTCAAAAAATTGACGATTTTTTTCTAGGTGTCGGGGATTAGGATCATCTAAAGGATACAAAAGAGCGGTGCGTAATGCCTGAATCACAGCAGAAGTTACGTTATACATCGATCGCTGAAAAGTAATACCTAATTGAATCAGAACGTCATCTTCGCCGCGACAGTGTTCTTGATAATATTTAACTAAATAATCGGGTAGAAAATGATACATATCATCCATTAATAAGGTGGGAGGAATGCCCGCAGTTCCAACGGGAAAAACATCGGCGTATAAAATTCCATAGTGGAAGTCTTTTTGGTCTTGGGGAACTTGTTTTGCTTGGGCATTATAGGACTTGGTTCCTCGGAAAGGGGAAGTGCGGTAAAACACTGCTTCCACGTAGGGCAAAGCGGCTTCATAGAGCCAGGTAAAACCCTTAGATTTGGGGATTATTTCAAAACATTCATCACCAATATAAACATGATGATAAATAGGACGACCCGCGATCGCAAAAATACCGTTTACCAAGAAATTCATGGCATCAGGAACCCCTTTAAAACCACCTTCATCGTAAATATCTGACATTTCAAAAAAGACGGGGGCCATTACTTCCCAAAATAGCCCTAAATTAGAGTAATAGGACATCATTCTCACTTGCTCTAAAAACATTTCGGGAAAGAGTTTATAGAGAGCTAACATGGGAGGATTATTTTTAAAATAGGCTTTAATCGCTTTGTCCGCATTGGCTTTATATTCCTCACTATCCAGGTAGGCATCAAATTTTCCCATGCCCATATCCCGACCATGCCATAACATCGCTTGCATACAGGCTTCGGCAAATTCCATGTTGATGCGATCATGCCAAAGATGATGAAACAATTTCGGCATTTTTCGGGTTTTACCCTTTTCCATAAATTCTAATAATTCAGGATGGGCTGTCCCTATACCCCGCCAAATTCTGAGATCGGCGTTATCCCCTGCATAGTGGTTTTCTAAGTCTAAATATTCCTGGGATAAGAAGTATTTAAAGAAAGGCAACGGTTCAAGAAAAACTCGTTCGGCAATATACAATAAATCTCGCCAATAAAAATCCATTGGTACAGCGTAAGCTTTATAGATACCAATAATTTGCATCAGGTTTTCGGGCGTGTCAGGTAACATAGAGCCGCCCGCTTCAAGACGATGAATAATATCCGCAAATTTATGGGTCGAAGGAGGCAATTGGCTGCGAATGAGGGTTGTAGTCATGGTGATAAGAAATAAATTAAAGAATTTTATTAACTCAAAAAACTAAAAATAACTGAATGTGAGCGAAACGTGATTATTTTTCCTCCTATCCTAAATCCCCCGATGATGGGGGACTGTAAGGTTGCGGAAATCGAGAGGTTAACAAGAGCTTAAATTATGAAACCAGTTCTTTTTTTAGCTCGGAGTTTGCGTCAGGAGTATCAGTGTTGCCAAAGGTAATTCTGAGGAAAGGCGGTGCCAGAAAGGTCGTTAAAATAACCATGATAATGATGGATACCTCTAGAGGCTTACTGAGAATGCCACTGGCTGAACCAATTCCCGCAAAGACTAATCCAACTTCGCCCCTCGGAATCATGCCTACTCCGATCGCGGCTCGATTAATGCCAGGCTGACCAAAGACTGTCCACCCAGTCACTAATTTTCCAGCGATCGCGACTAACACCAAAAAGACTGCAATCAGCAATCCTGCACGATTTTCAGGAACCATTGGATTTAATACCCGTAAATCGGCTCTTGCACCCACCGTTACGAAGAAAATAGGAACCAGAATATCGGCAACGGGTTTAATTAATTCATCCAACTCTTGACGGGCATCGGTTTCATCCAAAACTAGACCCGCCGCAAAAGCCCCTAGAATAGCTTCAAGATGAATGGCATTACCAATAAAAGCCATAATGAAGGCAAAGATAAAGGCAGGAATAATAATATTGCCGCGTGTTTCCAGCTTTTCAACTATTGCTACAAAGGTCTTATTAAAAACCCCCCCCAAGACAATGGCACCAATTAAAAAGGCCGTTGCCCCTAAAATCAAATACAGCACATTAACCGCATCAATTTCCCCAGTTTTCGCCAAACTCGCTACCACTGCAAGAACGATAATGCCCAATACATCATCAATTACCGCAGCACCGACAATAATTTGACCCTCTTTGGACTTGAGTTGTCCCAATTCCGACAACACTTTAGAGGTAATGCCGATACTGGTAGCAGTTAAGGCCGCTCCCGCAAAGATTGCAGGAATGGCCGCAACATGAAAGATAGCCATTAGACCAAGGGTTCCCGCCGCGAACGGGACTGCAACGCCAACACAAGCCACGACCACTGCTTGAACACCGACTTCTTTGAGTTGACGTAGATCAGATTCTAAGCCAATCTCAAACAGCAGAACAATCACTCCAATTTCTGCTAAGACCGAAATCACTTCACTTTGGGATGCAAAGATGGTACTAACCGACTCAGGAGAAAGACCATTGAGAAACTGTAAGACGGTCATTAAGAGAGAATCGGAAGCCTCTAAACCTCCTTCGGGGAAAATAATCAGATGCAAAGCCGAAACGCCGACTAGAACCCCTGCAAGCAGTTCGCCTAAAACAGGAGGGAAATCAAAACGTTTAGCGGCTTCTGCTCCTAATTTACTGGCTAGGTAAATGACTATCAGACTTAACAGAACACCACTGAGAATAAGGGGGCCATTTTCTGCTTCAGTGGTTGCCAACAAAGGGGGCGGAGAAAATAGAGGAGTTAGAGAATTACTTAAAAAAGTCATAGTTTAGCTGGGAATGGTGAAATAATTTGGATCGGAAAAACAGGTTAGACAGAGGGATTGGACATTGGTTTGTTGTTAACAAGATCAACGGCATGACGCAGGGCTTCGGTGCGATCAGTTAAGATATGTTCCGTCGTGGTGAAAGCAAAAAGACCTAATTTCTGTAAACGGGTTTGGATTTTTTCACTGACTCCTATCAGCAGCCTTCTGGCCCACAGAAACTGTGTCCGTACAGAACCTCTGCGCTACAGATATAGACAATACCTGCATAGTCGTTGAAATACTTGATTGCGACCCGATCCGCAATTTCCTGAGCCATCTCGCGAGTTTCGGTAAGTATTTCAAACTTTACATTTGCCTCAATGTCGGAAGTATTGGGCTGGCCCGATGAGCGCACGTTACGACTCCCTTTTCCGCCAGTATTCATCACCGTATATCCTTTCGCCCCAGACTCTTCGATGATTTTGGCAACTTTTTTGAGTAGAATCTTTTCGGTGACAATAACGAGCTTGTTGGCTGGTTTAGCCATATGGATTATCTCCTTAAAATATGTACATTAATCTTTTAGGTTTGCTAGGTCTGCTAGATTAAGAGATCACAAACAGACCAAGACCCATCTGGGATTATTTGCCGCCGATCGCCTGGGCAAGCCCAATAAAGAACGGAATACACACGCCGATCGCCATTGGTGTACCGATGGCAGTAGAGGCCCCAATATAGGCCGAGGGATTGGCTGACGGGATACCCGCTCGCAACGTGGGCGGCCCTGAGATGTCAGAGCTAGAGGACGCAATAACCGCCAAAATCACAACACCGCCCAGACTGAATCCCGTAGCATAGTGAGCAATCATGCCGAGACCGAAAGCGACCAGTCCATGAATAAAGGGTGCTACCACGCTATACACAACGTACCACTGGGCTACCTTCCGCAGTTCCCCAATCCGAGACCAAGCCTCCATCCCCATCACTAGCATCAAAATGGAAAGCAAGCCACGAAAGAGGGGATCGTAGAAGCTTTTATAGACACTTTCTGGTTGGGTGAATATGCCAAGAGCAAGACCTAATAGCATTGCCGATAGAGCTGGCCCCCGAAGGCTTTCCTCAATGATTGGCCATATCTTGACCCGATTATCTTCAGGATCTTGCTGCTGGCTGAGATACTCCTGCCGACTGCTGGGATAATCCCCTGCCGCAACAGGCTGGGACTCCTGAATCTTAGCATTGGCGGCCTCACGAATCTTTCTCTTGTTGAGATAAATGTTAGCCACAACAATGGCAGTTACGAGCGCGGGGATATCCATAAAGGGATAGAGTGCGCCAGCCCAAGCTTCATAGGGAATTTTTTGTTCTTCCAGTACCGTCAGACCAGCGGCCATCGTGGAGCCACTCACAGCTCCAAACAATCCTCCCGTGGCGATCGCATCTACCGTTTTGACCTTCGGCAGATTCGCTAATGTATAGCGCGCGATGAAGACAACCAGAATCCCTACTACGATAGCAAAGATCATGGGTAACACCATGTCTATCAGATTGGAGTTGCGGATCGCAATTCCACCAGTCAGACCGATTTTGGTGAGCAACATGAAAACGATAATGGTACAAATTGACTCTGGAATTACCAATTCGCTACCCAGGGCCGCAATGATCATCCCCCCAATCAAAAAGGCAAGGGTTGGGGACTGTAACTGTTTAATGAAGTCCATTAAAAAAAGGGACAAAAAATCCATGAATACCTCCTTTGGTCTTCTCTGGTAACAATAAATTGAAATAGATAAACTAAACAAACTTTGGGATAGTTAAGGAAAGTAAGAGCAAAGGGCTTCAGATACACAACACAGGGGTTGCATGAGAAGCCGCAGTAGCCAGAGTGGACAATCCTTGAATCAGGAGGTTCAGAGGGGGACATTGGCGTACTACCGAACAGAGCATCCAAAAAGGCCAGCGCAAACTTCCCCATCGAGTACAACGAGCTAACTTACCCCAAAGGCAACGCAAAAGGCGAGGGTTAAGAACTAGGAAGCGACTGATGCTGTTAATCCGCCGAAAATATCTCCCCGCAGGTTATTAAAGTGAATTTTATTGGTGATAAGCATAAAGCCTAGTAAATAAAGGTAATAGACGGTTTTGAATTCAATTTTGATTATCATATATCAAATAACCATAGAAATAAATCGATGATTGATAGGAATTATGGATAGTAAGGTAATAAAATTAAATTGGTTTTTTAGCACGGTTTGATCATCTCCGCTTTTGGGGGGGGTATGACCAAGCACGTTTAGCCCAAAAATCTCGGCGATCGCCTGAACTTAAAACCGTTTGACAATTTGTTCTGAGGCTTGAGCCGTTGGAAATTGAGCGATGCAGTTAGAGAATTACTTAAAAAAAGTCATAATTTAGCTGAAAATGGTGAAATAAGAGGGATCAGAAAAACAGGTTAGACAGAAGGTTTGCCCATTTGTTTGTTGTTAACAAGATCAACGGCGTGGCGCAGGGCTTCGGTGCGATCGCCCATAATATGTTCTTCGGTAATAAATTCAAACAAACCTAATTTGTGTAAACGAGCTTTGATTTTTTCACTGGCTCCCACAATATAAATTTGTAATCCTTTATCATGGGCATCCCGAATAGCATTTTCAATGGCTAAGGATGCTGTCACTCCTAAAAGAGGAACATCGGTTAAATCCATGACTAGGGCTTCCCCTGCTTTGATAGCATTATGTTCACGGGCGATCGCCTTGGATAAACCGAAAATCATCGGGCCGCTGAGATAAAACAGAAGGACATGACCCATTCCTTTATCCAAAAGCTCTTTTTGTTCGGGTGTTAAACGCACATCATCATCGGTATCCGTAATTAATTTAACTTCTCCCGATTGCATTTCACTTAATCTTTCAATGGTCAGAATATTGGCAATAAAAACTCCAACGCCTACTGCCACAATTAAATCCACAAAGACCGTTAAAAGTAATACTCCATACATAATGATGGAACCTTTCATTGAAACTTGATGCGATCGCTTCAAGAAACTCCAATCCAGAATATCAATCCCCACTTTAAGCGCAATTCCTGCTAATACGGCCATGGGAATGGGTTCCGTTAAACGTGCAGCCCCCAGAACGACTATAAGTAAAACGATCGCTCTCGTTAAACCCGACAACGCAGAAGTTGCCCCTGTTTGAATATTAACAACGGTTCCCATCGTTGCCCCCGCGCCAGGTAATCCCCCCGCAAATCCTGAGACAATGTTGGCAATTCCTTGACCAATTAACTCCTTATCCGATTTGTGTTCCGTGCGAGTTAAACTATCGGCAACAACCGCCGTCAAAAGGGTATCAATACAGCCCAACATTCCCAACATCACCCCATCGACAAACATGGTCGTAATTTGACCCGCCGAAAAAGTCGGAAATTGCAGAGGAGGTAAACCCACAGGAATTTCTCCAATACGACGAATTTCTACTCCCTGAAAAACTGTTAAAGAAATAATGGTTCCGACGATTAAAGCAATTAATTGGGGAGGCACAATCCGCTTTATTTTTTTTGGCATGAGGAAAATAATCGCAATGGTTATGATCCCTAAAATTGCCTCAGGAGGATTAATTTTAGATAACAAATCAGGAATGGATTGCACGGTTGCCATCACTCCCCCCTTGGGCGCAGGCTGACCTAAAAAGGGTGCGATCTGCAAAATAATTAAAATCACCCCAATTCCTGACATAAAGCCCGAAATGACACTATAGGGCATCAAGGTGATATATTTTCCTAACTTAAAGACTCCAAAAATAATTTGAAAAACCCCCGCCAACATCACTACCGTAAAGGCCATGGCTAAACCATTATCGGGATTAGCCGCCGTCATGGAAGCAACGATCGCCGTCATTACAACGGTCATGGGGCCAGTGGGTTCGGAAATCAGGGTAGGAGTTCCGCCAAAGAGAGCGGCAAAAAAACCGACACAAATCGCGCCATAGAGACCGCCAATCGGGCCAACTCCAGAGGCAACTCCAAAGGCGAGGGCGAGGGGGAGGGAAACAACGGCGGCAGTTACTCCTCCGAAAATATCACCCCGCAGGTTATTAAAGCGAATTTTATTGGTGACAGACATAGATTTAGGAAAGGAAAGATGATAAAAAACTTGATCCAGAAGATCATACATCAAATAATCATAGAAATAAATCGATAATTATAGGAATTATGGATACTTATGGGAATTATGGATAGTAAGGTAATAAAATTAAATCAAATTGTTTTTTTGCACGGTTTGATCATCTCCGCTTTTGGGGACATGACCAAGTGCGTTTAGCCCAAAAATCTCGGCGATCGCCTAAACTTAAAACCGTTTGGCAATTTGTTCTGAGGCTTGAGCCGTTGGAAACTGAGCGATGAAATTATTTGTTGTTGGTTCAATCCATTTGACCAGAAAATTAGGTTGAATACCTAAAAAGAAAATGATTGCGGTTAAAACCAAGGCAGGGATATTTTCCGAGGGTAAAACTTTAGGATAATAGGACAATTGGTTATCTAATTTGCCAAAACAAGTACGGTTCAACAAAATAACAAAATAAACGGCGGTTAATCCTGACGCTAAAATGCAAAGCAAAGTCGGGATGGGAAAAGTCGTAAAACTTCCTTGGAAGACGATAAATTCAGCCGCAAATCCGACCAAACCAGGGATACCCGCACTCGCCATCCCTGCGGTAATGAGTAAGGCACTGACTAAAGGCAGTCCCCGAATCGGGTTCATTAAACCATTGAGAATATCTAGATCACGAGTTCCCGCTTTGCGTTCGACAATGCCCACGAGATGGAAAAGTAGAGCTAAGATTAAGCCGTGACTAACCATCTGAGCAACGGCTCCCAATACACTTAATTCGGTTCCTGCGGCGGCGGCGACGAGAATATAGCCCATGTGACCGATGGAACTGTAGGCAACCATGCGTTTAATGTCCCGTTGCGCGATCGCGGCCAAAGCTCCGTACATGACCGTAATCGTGCCAATAATCGCGAGACTAGGGGAAATAATTGTCCAAGCTTGGGGAAAAAGCTGTAAACCAAAGCGAATCAGTCCATAGGTTCCTAATTTGGCTAAAATTCCGCCTAATAAAATCGCTGTCGCAGGAGTCGCTTCTGTGTAGGCATCAGGCAACCAGGTATGGAGAGGAACCAAAGGAATTTTAATGCCAAATCCGACCACAATTAAGCCTAATAGAATTAATTGGGTATTAATTTCAAAACTTTGAGTAGTTAATGAGTTATAATCAAAATTAGTAGTGTTACTTAAAAATCCAATCCCTAAAAATGCCGCTAAAACTAATAGCCCTGACATGGCGGTATAGAGCAAAAATTTAATGGAAGCGTAACCCCTCTTTTCGCCGCCCCAAATAGCAATCATTAAATAAAAGGGAATTAATTCTATTTCATAGAAAATAATAAATAGTAATAGATTTTCTGCCATTAATGCCCCAGAAATTCCTGCATTAATAAACAAAATGAGAGCATAATAAAGACGCGATCGATCTAAATTTGGGCCAATGCTATAGATGGCAATTCCTGTTAATAAACAATTGAGAATAATTAACGGTAGGGATAAGCCATCAATTCCTAAGCTATAATTTAATCCTAATTGGGAAATCCAAGGTAAATATTCTTCAAACTGAAATTGCGGATTGCCTAAGTCAAATTGAGAAAGTATCCAGAGTGACCATCCCAGAGTAATGACAGCAAAAACTTCCGTGATTTGTCGGAGTTTTTGGGCTTCTAGTTTCTGGGGGAAAAAGCCAACGATCGCGGCTCCTATAATCGGTAAAATCAGTAAGTTACTAAGCATTATATTAATAAATAAAGGATCTAATAGTGGGTATTATTTAGCAAAAATCAAGGGTGCGTGGGATAAAAAAGGCCAGGCAAGAAAGAGGGCAATAAAGGCAATTCCTGAAAACATAGAAAGCACATAAAATTGAGTTTGTCCCGTGACGTTATACTTTAAACTTTGTCCTCCAAAAATCGTTGCTAGTCCGACTAAATTAACGACTCCATCCACAATGAATTTATCGAACCAATTAACAATGGTAGAAATAATTCCGACAAAAGCAACAATGGTGACTTTATAAAGTTGGGCTGTGTATAAATCGTAGGCAAAGAAATTTTGAAGGGATTTAACAGGTAATTGAACGGGTTTAGTAATGCTGGAATTGAGATAAATAAAGGCAGAACTACAAATACCCACTAAACTAGAAGCGATTAAAAAGCCTGTAATGGTTAGGTTAATATCGGCAAAATCAGGTAATAAATTTGCTTGTTTTAAAATCAAAGGAACATGAAGGGCAAATCCCACTGTGATTAGCATAGGTACAACTAAAAGCCATAGGGCTTCAGGCGATCGCACGGTCATGGGTTTCGGTTGGCCGCCAAAGATTAAACAAAATTCACGGGTAACATTAAAAGCGGTCAAGGTATTAACGAGCAGTAACACTCCGACTAAAATTGGATTTTGAGTTGCTAAGGATTCGGTTAACTTTAACCAAGCCCAGAAAGTTCCAAAGGGAGGTAAAGCAATAAGAGAAGCAATACCGACGAGATAACTTAAACCAGAGATAGGACGACGTGACCAAAGCCCTCCGTATTGGGTTAAATCTTGAGTAACATTATTCCAAATGATGCCACCCACACACATCACTAAAATGGACATAGCGAGGGTATAGGTCAAAATTAATTGTAATGCAGTATCAGTTTGCCCCGTCCCAACCGCAATAAAAATTAACCCCATGAAAGCACTAACGATATAGGACAAAGAGCGTTTAATATCTATCTGCGCGATCGCAATCAAAGAAGCTCCAATCGCTGTAGTTGCACCGATGGCAATCATGACGGATAAAGCAACAGGAGAAAGGCTTAAAATCGGTTGAATTTTAACTAATACCCAGGCACCTGTCGCCACCACGAGGGTATTGCGTAGAACGGTTGCAGGGAGAGGGCCTTCCATCGCTTCATCTAACCAAAGATGTAAGGGAAACTGGGCGCATTTACCGAGGGGGCCAGCAATGAGAGCTAAACAAAGTAAGGTAGCTAAAGTTGGATCAAGATTAGCGGTTGCGGCCCAATCTGCTAACCCGTGATAGTTCCAGGTTCCTGCCAGAGGAAGCAACGCCACAACTCCCATGAGGAGAATTAAATCTCCCACCCGTTTGGTTAAAAAGGCATCCCTTGCCCCTGTAACCACAAGGGACTGATTGAACCAATAACCAATGAGTAAGTAGGTTCCCAAGGTCAAGATTTCTAGGACAACGTAGCTAAAAAAGAGGGAATCACAAAGAACAAGAGAACACAATCCACCTTGAAAGAGAGCCATCAACGAGAAAAATCTAGCCCAGCCCCAATCCATTTCCAGATAGCCGACAGCATAAATTTGGGCAACAAGATTTATTCCTGTGATTAAGACCAGAGCGGCGACATTAACGGTTGAAATTTCGATGTCTAAGCTAATATTCAAATTGGCGGCATGAAGCCAGGGAAAAAATAGGTCTGTGGCGGGCTGATTCCAGATAGTTTTCAGAGTCAATAAACTATGGATAAAGGCGATCGCCGTCATGGTGATGCTAATATAGCCCGCAGGTCTGGGCCCTGTTTGGCGAATGATGCCTGGAAACCAAGGTATGGCTAAAACTGCCCCTAATAGGGCATAGCAAGGTACTAGCCAGACGACCTGGCTGAGGCTCTCTAACATTTGGGACTCCCTCTCAGTGAGCGAATAGATGGTGATCAATTCAATATATCAATATGGATGCGATATATCTCAATTATCAATATGGATGCGATCGATGACGGTTTGTGATTCCCGTTACCATAGACTTAGATTTATCTTGTGGAATTTATCATAGAGGAAAACAAATCGTTTTGACAATACCCATTTATCGGATTCACTATAAGAATCTCTAATCATTGATAAAAGTCTGGCTTTGGGTGAGGGGCTGACAGGGCGATCGCTCTTTTCTTATCATTGCACCGCTAGGATTTTTATGCTATTGTGTATGCGAAACTTTGGAAGAAAGATTATGAAAGATAAAGACACATCTGAAGAAGACTTTGGGGAGAGAGTCCCTGCGCTTCTTGACAGTTTTGCTGAAAATCAAGCAGAAGCATTGTATGAAGCGGAAAGTCTTTCTTTATCAGACTCCTGTAAAATCGCATACGATAAGCTTAAAGACAATGCTTATTCTGTTTCAAGAAATTATTTCAATGCGAGTAAACGTCTTTCATTTCATAATTTGTTGTCTCAGTGGACTTTATCGCTTTTATCACTAGGGTTGATTATTATTCCACTTCTTACAGTTACTAACATAAAATTACAAGATAAATATATTGACTTTTTTTCTATCAGTTTAGCTGTTTTTGTTTTAACATTTTCTCTTTTAGTCGGAGCAAATAATTACGCAGTACGCAGTGAAAAAATGCACTAAGCAGGACTTGAACTTAATGAGTTAAACAGAGAGATGTCATTTATTGAAAATCAAGATAATTCTAGGAAATATTATCAAGATTTTAATAATCGTTATACGGATATTTTGAAGCGATATGAGAATGTTGACGATATTGATCATAAAAAAACTGAAATAAACAAAATTGTAAAAAAGATAAAATCATTGAAAATAGTAGAAATAGAAAAATCAGAATTAACAATCTCGCACAAAAAAAGATTAGAATATGAAAAATCAAGCTTGAAAAAACTTAGGATAGAATACTGGTTCCAGCGTCTTTTGGGAATGCTAATTTATTTAATTCCAATTCTTTTTGAATTTGGCTTTATTCTTTTTTATATGGTCTTAAGAAATAAGAATTAATAAAGTTAAACAAGCTTTTTAATTAGATGACCTTTAAGAATAATTCCGTTTTTCTGAAAATTCTCTTAATCCTTCTTCTAACACTCTCCTAGCACAATAATTGATAAGACAATGAGAGTTTGCGCTAAACTTAAACAATGATTGAAATCCGTCAAACTGAAACGTATTCCCGATGGTTTCACAATCTACGCGATTCTCAAGCCAGAGCAAGAATTGATATTCGGATTCGTCGTTTATCTATGGGAAATCCTTGCGACGTGAAACCAGTCGGACAAGGCGTTTCCGAACTGCGTATCAACTATGGAACAGGTTATCGCGTATATTTTATCCAGCGAGGCAATAGCTTAATTATTCTGTTAGCACGAGGTGACAAAAAAACTCAAAATAAAGATATTCAAACCGCCTTGGAATTAGCGCAAAATCTATAGTAATTTACCATGAATACCACTCAAACCCTTCCCTGGGATGTCACCGAACATCTACAAACTCAAGAAGATATAGCCGCCTATCTCGAAGCCGCTTTAGAAGAAGGCGATCCAGAATTAATTATCGTGGCTCTAAAAGATATTGCCCGTTGTCAGAAAATGAAACAAATTATCGAACAAAATAACAAACAAAATGATCGCGTTTATCAAGCCCTATTAACGGATAATAATCTCGATTTTGCAACTATTTTAAAAGCGTTGAAAATGTTTGGCTTACGATTACAAGCTATTGTAATTTAGCTTTTGATCGTATCATTAAGATCATGATTTGGTAAGCTCGAATTTCGTAGAGATGCTTTAATAGTATTTGTAATCCAAAGAAACATAGATTATAATCAGTAAATGATAGTCAGTTTTAAACATCGAGGTTTAGAAAAATTCTTTGAATCAGGAACCCTTCGAGGGATTCAATCGACCCAGGCAAATCGTATTCGGATGATTTTAGCTCGCCTCAACGCGGCGACTTGCCCGCAAGATATGAATTTACCTGGACTAGCCTTACACGAATTGGCAGGACAACGCCAAGGAACTTGGTCAGTGAAAGTATCTGGAAACTGGCGAATTACATTCATATTTGAAGGCATTGATGCTTATAACGTTAATCTTGAGGACTACCACTAATGAAAATGCACAATCCCCCCCATCCAGGTGAAGTTATTAAAGAACTTTGCCTCGAACCTCTTAATATGAGCGTGATAGAATTTGCGGAAGCATTAGGAGTTAGTCAGCAAAACCTATCTGCTATTTTAAACGGCAGCGCAAGTATCACCCCTGAAATCGCCATTCGATTAGGAAAAGCATTTGGAACTTCTCCTGAAAGTTGGCTCAATCAACAAATGCAATACGATCTCTGGCAAACTGAAAAAACGATAGGTAATATTGAAGTTAAACGTTTATCTGTTGCCTAACTTTCTAGGTTTAATACATTTTCCTAATATCTCCTACTCTCAAAAACAGATAAAATGGATGTGAACATTAAACAATTTTAATGAGTTAAAAAAGGACTCGAATTGTAATATATATTAATAATTTAAGATTGCTTTGGTCGTTGCGCTTCATAACAGAGAAATTTAAATGCGATCGCATCTCAAGATAAATTGAACGTAATTCAATAACAGGAATTAGAATTTAAGGTAATAAAACTTTTTTTAAAACCCTTTTTTAAAACCAATATATGAATAACACAACGGTCTGGTCGATCGCCACCGATGCGGTTTATGGTCGCCTGGAAACCTCTGCCCAAGGTTTATCCGAAG
Organism: Snowella sp.; assembly: GCA_003249095.1. Lineage (GTDB taxonomy): Bacteria > Cyanobacteriota > Cyanobacteriia > Cyanobacteriales > Microcystaceae > Snowella. The sequence goes on along the minus strand of QBMS01000012.1, from coordinate 26,469 downwards.
AAGAAGCCGCCCTGAGATTAGAACATTATGGCCCCAATGAACTGCCTGAACCGATTCGCCGTCCCCTCTGGTTGCGATTTGCTGATCAACTAACCCACTTCATGGCCCTATTGCTCTGGGTTGCAGGGATTTTGGCCTTTATTTCCCATACCGCCGCTCTCGGTTGGGCCATTTGGGCCGTCATTTGGATTAATGCCCTTTTTAGTTTTAGTCAGGAATTTCGAGCCGAAAAAGCCCTGGATGCCCTAAAAAAAGTTTTACCCGTTCAAGTTAAAGTCTATCGAGAAGGGGAATTAAAAACAATTCTGGCGCGGGAATTGGTGCGGGGCGATCTGGTACAACTGGAAGAAGGCGATCGCGTTTCGGCGGATTTGCGGTTAGTGTCAGCAGAGAGTTTGTATGTGGATGTGTCGGTGATGACGGGGGAATCTCTGCCCGTTGCCCGTTCTCCTGAACCTGCCCAAATTCGCGAAGTGGTTCCTGTGCGGGGGGGAAATGTATTGGTTCATGCAGGGGAAAGTTCCTTGCAAGATCCCGTTAAAGCAGAGGAAATTCGCAATTTAGTCCTAGCAGGTTCCACAATTTCGGCAGGAAGGGGAATGGGGGTGGTCTATGCAACGGGAGCGCAGACAGAATTCGGCCACGTCGCCCATCTCACCACCAAGGTCATCCGAGAACCCAGCACCCTAGAAGTGCAAATTAGCCAAATCGTTCGCCTGATCACCATGATTGCCCTGAGCATGGGGACATTGGTTTTTCTGTTGACTTCTTTTTTCATTGGCATGGAATTAAAAGAGAGTTTTATTTTTGCGATCGGCATTATTGTCGCCCTGGTTCCTGAAGGATTATTACCCACTGTTACCCTTTCCCTCGCAATGGGGGTACAACGAATGGCAAAACGAAATGCCCTGGTTCGTCGTCTTTCGGCCGTAGAAACCCTGAGTGCGACGACCATTATCTGCACCGATAAAACGGGAACGCTGACTAAAAATGAGATGACCGTGCGATCGCTGTGGATTCCGAATACGAACAATGGACAAACCGTAGCAGTGACAGGAGAAGGCTATGATCCGACCACTGGGGCGATCGCTATGCCCGACCAAACCGAAGCCCGACAGCAACTCCAGTTACTCCTGATCGGTGCGGCCCTTTGTTCCAATGCCCATTTAGTCCATCCCTTGGGATCGAGTCGTTGGCAAGAAATGGGCGATCCTACCGAAGCGGCTTTATTAGTAGCGGCATTAAAAGCCCATCTCAATTTAGAAGATCTACAGAAAAATTATGGCCGTCAACGGGAAGTTCCCTTTGATTCGCGGCGACGGATGATGACAGTAGTTTTAGATTGGCAACATTCCGAGGAGTTTGCCCCCATTCTTCCAAATTCCCTTTATCTCAGTTTTACCAAAGGCGCACCGTTAGAAGTTTCACGGCGTTGTCAGAGAATTTTACGCTTGGGACAAATGACCCAGTTAACCCCCAGCGATCGCGAGGCCATTATCGCGGCCAATGATCGTCTAGCCCAGGAAGGTTTTCGGGTGTTAGGATTAGCGATTCGTCAGGGAAATGGCGAACTATTGACACAATCGCCCCAGGTTTTAGAGCAAAATCTCGTTTTTATTGGCCTCGTCGCCATGTTTGATCCCCCCCGTCCCGAAGTTCCCGACGCGATCGCCCGTTGCCAAGCCGCAGGAATCACCATCACGATGGTCACAGGAGATTACGGATTAACCGCCGAAGCGATCGCCCGTCGCATTGGTCTAGTCAAAGATAAAGTCCGAGTCGTCACAGGGGGTGGTCTGGGTCATTTATCCGATGCCCAACTGCGACAAATTTTAAAATATCGGTCTGGTCTGGTCTTTGCACGGATGGCTCCCGAACAAAAACTGCGCTTAGTCCATGCCTATCAGGATTTGGGAGAAATTGTTGCCGTCACAGGGGATGGGGTGAATGATGCACCCGCCTTGCGAGCAGGGAATATTGGGATTGCAATGGGGTTAAATGGAACCGATGTGGCACGGGAAGCGGCGGATATTGTCTTGACGGATGATAATTTTGCCACTATTGTTAATGCAATTGAAGAAGGACGGACTGTTTACCAAAATATTCGCAAATTTATGACCTATATTTTGGCTTCTAATGTGGCAGAATTAGTGCCTTTTTTACTCATGGTTGCGCTAAAAATCCCCCCTGCTTTGGTCATCATGCAAATTCTCGCCATTGACTTAGGAACCGACATGATTCCCGCCCTGGCCCTGGGAGTAGAGCAAGCGGAAGCAGGAACCATGCAACAACCTCCCCGCCCAAAACATCAAGCTTTATTAGATAAATCTCTTTTATTGCGAGCCTACTGTTTTTTAGGCTTAATCGAAGCAACCTTGGGAATGGCGGGCTTTTTCATTGTTTGGTGGAGCTACGGTTATAGTTTATCTGATTTACAGATGATTACGCCTGAAATTTTGAGCCGAACCGCTAATTTAGCGATCATGGCTATCTATGCTCAAGCGACAACGATGACCCTGGCCGCGATCGTTGCCTGTCAAGATGGCAATGTTTTTGCCTGTCGTTCGGAACAAACTTCTGCTTTTAAATTGGGTTGGTTTCGCAACCGTTTAATCTGGATCGGCATTGCGACCGAATGGATTTTGATTTTATCCCTGATTTATTTTTCTCCTTTACAAACTATCTTTGGGACTGCGCCTTTAATGAGTTGGCAAATCGCTCTCTTGTTTTTGTGTCCTCCGATCTTATTAGGGGCAGAGGAGTTACGCAAATTGGTGATATTTAAGACGCGATCGCCACTTTAAACTTCACGAAAACAGCGATCGCTCTTGATTAAGCTACGGCAAACTCTGTTAACTTGCGACTTTCAGGATCATGAAATGCTAAAACAATATCTTCTTTGGGAATCCCTGCTGCTAATAATTCAGAAGTAATCCCTATTTCTGTCCAATCCTGTTCAATATAAACTCTTTCGTTTTTGATACGAATATGAATCTGAGTATTATTGATTTTCTTTTTGTTTATCCAACCGATAGACATCCATAGATAATGATCATGATTTTCATCAAAAATCAAACAGGTTTCTAGTTTTTTCTTAGATGAGCTATTCACAATTTTGTCTAGCTTTGTTAGGGTATTTTGAATAATTTGGCGATAGTTAGTTAATTTATCCATTGGACAACCTCCTCTTTTTCGATGTTGACAACTAATAAATTCAATTGGTGTCGTTTAATAACAGCTTGGATAGATTTTCGTTGGAAAAAGGTTTTATAAATTTCATCTTTGATAGCCAGATAGATTTCTTGGTATTCATCTTGTCCTAATTGAATGAGATCACGATAAAAAATATATTGCCCCAAAGCCATTTCAAAGTCTTTCATCATTGAAGGGCCGAGAAAGCTTTTAATTTCAATGATAATTTTACGTTGTCTTTGCTCTTCGGAAATAAATTTCTCGATCGCTAGGTCTGGATACAATTCAGCGTCTTCATATTCAATGGGATAGGGATCAGCCGTAATTGTCCAGCCGTCTTTAATTAAGGCATTTTTAACCGCTTCGTGATAGAGGTCTTTTGCTGGCATTCGCCTCCTTCCATTTTGATCACTGGATTTATTATAAGCGATCGCCACTTTCAACTTTACTTAAAATGCGATCGCACTTCCAAATTTCATTAAAACGCGATCGCACTTCTCAAACTCAATAAAACAGCGATCGCACCTTAAATAATTTGCCTATTGTTTGATAAAAAATCAAATCTTGTAAATCCTCTTTATAGTGAGATTACAAATAAATAGTCAAAATCTATAACTCGGATAAAATCTCACCATTGTGGCGATCGCTGAGTTCAGATGACTGTCATTGATATTTAGCGATTCGGGACTCCAAAGACACAATCGCCTGTTTAAAATGACTTTTGCCCATAAAAATGAAATTAAATCGAGGTGAGCCATAAAGACCTACTCCAATCTAAATTGGACTGAAAATAGTCACAGAAAACCCAAAAATATTAACAAAGCTGATCAATACCAAGCATTACCTTCACTTCTTCTAAGGGAATTGATGGTTCATTTATCTGCTCATTTTTTGCTTGTCTTAAATCTTCCAAGTCTTCTAAATCTTCCAACTTTGTTTGGATTTCCATAAACTCCTCATAGGTTAGGATAACAAACTCTTTTTTTCCATTCTTAATTAAAAATTCGGGATGTAATTCAAGCATTTTAGGCTCCTTAAATCAATTGTAAGCATCTCGTCTGTGTTTAACTTGATAGATTGTCAATACTTCCCCTTCTATCTCAAATAAAACCCGATACTTACCTACTCTTAAGCGGTACTCTGGTGTAAAATTTGTTAATTTCTTTACGTCTCCTTGTAAATTGTTTTTCATTGCTTCAATCTTGGTTACAATCTTAACCCTTTCCTGAGTGGGTATCTTTTCTAATGCTTTGATTGCTTTTGATTGAAACTGGACTTGATATTTCACATTGATAGTACCTCAACTGCCTAAAGAAGGTGAGCCATAAAGACCCACCTAAAACGATTTTAACTCAACACTCCCGCAGGAATCCCCAAAATATCCTCAATCTTAGGCATATCCTCGATCGCAATTACACGGCCCTCATCTTCAAAACCCGTAATCTGATCAAAGTTGAGGTAACGATATAACTCACCCGCAAACGGATCGACTTTTTCCTGCACGATCGCCATATATTCTTCGACCGTTGGAATTTTACCGAGTAAGGCACAAACCGCCCCCAACTCAGCCGAACCGAGATAGACTCGCGCCCCTTTCCCCATACGGTTATTGAAATTACGGGTAGAAGTCGAAAACACCGTTGCATTATCTTCTACACGGGCTTGATTTCCCATACAAAGAGAACAACCAGGCATTTCCGTCCGAGCTTGAGCCGCTTCAAAAATCTCGTAAATTCCTTCCTTGCGGAGTTGTTGTTCATCCATCCGAGTAGGAGGACAAATCCAGAGCCGAACTTTCACCGTTCCTGCTCCTTCTAAAATCTTCGCCGCCGCCCGATAATGACCGATATTCGTCATACAGGAACCGATAAAGACCTCATCAATCTTGTCTCCTGCACATTCCGACATTAACTTAATATTGTCAGGATCATTAGGAGCCGCCACAATGGGTTCTTTGATCTCGTTTAAATTAACCTCAATCACATCTGCATATTCCGCATCCGCATCCGCAGACATCAAAGAAGGATTAGCCAACCACTGTTCCATTTTGGCAACCCGACGCAGAATGGTTCGTGCATCCTGATAGCCCCGTGCGGCCATATTTTTCAACAAAGCCACATTGGATCGCAGATATTCCGCCACCGTTTCTTCACTGAGTTTAATCGTGGAACCTGCACAGGAACGTTCCGCCGTCGCATCGGTTAATTCAAAGGCTTGTTCTACCTTGAGATCAGGTAAACCTTCCATTTCCATTACCCGACCATTGAAGACATTAATTTTATTTTCCTTGCCAAAGGTTAATTTGCCCTGTTGCATCGCGACCCAGGGAATGGCATTCACAATATCGCGCAGGGTTACGCCCGGTTGTAATTCTCCTGTAAAACGGACTAAAACCGACTCAGGCATATCCAAGGGCATCACACCTAAAGCGGCGGCAAAAGCCACTAAACCCGACCCTGCTGGAAAGGAAATCCCCAAGGGAAAACGGGTATGAGAATCGCCACCTGTACCCACCGTATCGGGTAATAACATCCGATTGAGCCAGGAGTGAATAATGCCATCGCCAGGACGTAGGGCCACACCGCCACGAGTAGAGAAAAAGTCGGGTAATTCCTTATGGGTTTTAATATCAACGGGTTTAGGATAGGCCGCTGTATGGCAGAAACTCTGCATGGTTAAGTCTGCACTAAACCCTAAACAAGCCAGTTCTTTTAATTCATCTCTCGTCATGGGGCCAGTGGTATCTTGGGAACCGACTGTCGTCATGATGGGATCGCAGGATGTGCCAGGACGAACGCCAGGTAAACCGCAAGCTTTACCCACCATTTTTTGGGCTAGGGTGAATCCTTTGCCTGTATCAGTCGGCATAGAAGGGCGAGCAAAGAGGGGACTGGGTTCTAAGCCCAAAGCTTCACGGGTTTTATCGGTTAAACTACGCCCAATTAAGAGGGGAATACGACCGCCAGCGCGGACTTCATCCAGAATTGTGTCGGGTTTGAGAGTAAAGGTAGAAATAACTTCTCCTGCCTCGTTCTTAATTTCGCCTTGATAGGGATAAATGGTGATCACATCGCCTGTTTCCAATGGAGAAAC